>NZ_LDUL01000047.1:0-267694 GCF_001043615.1 Burkholderia sp. LK4 | reverse complement strand
GTCGTCGGCCAACAGCGCGATTTCTTCACTGTCCACGTCGACTTCGACGGGCCTGAGCTCGACCAACAGCAACCTGGATTCGCTGTCGACTTCGACGGCGTCCAGCGTCGGCTCGCTGTCCACCGGCCTGAGTTCGACGAACAGCACGGTCACGTCGCTGTCCACATCGACGTCGACCGGCATCAGCTCGTTGTCCACCGGCCTGAGCTCGACGAACAGCACGGTCACGTCGCTGTCGACTTCGACGTCGACGGGCATCAGCTCGTTGTCCACCGGCCTGAGTTCGACGAACAGCGCGGTCACGTCGCTGTCCACGTCGACCTCGACCGGTGTCGCCTCGCTGTCCACCGGCCTGAGCACGACCAACAGCACCGTGACGTCGCTGTCCACCGCGACGTCGACGAGCATCGGCTCGTTGTCCACCGGCCTCAGCTCGACGACCAGCTCGATTTCGTCGCTGTCGACGTCGACCTCGACGACCGTCGGCTCGCTGTCCACCGGCCTGTCGAGCACGAACAGCAACCTGACGTCGCTGTCCACCGCGACGTCGACGGGCATCGGTTCGCTGTCGACCGGCCTCAGCTCGATCGCGTCGAACAACACCAACCTCGGCAACAGCACGGCCGGCGCGATCGGCGGCGGGGCCACCTACGACCCGACGACCGGCACGATCTCCGCGCCTTCGTACGTGACGTACAACAGCGACGGTTCGACGACGGTCAACAACAACGTCGGTTCGGCGATCGACAACATCAACGCGCACGGCATCAAGTATTTCCACGCGAACTCCACGGCGCCGGACAGCCAGGCGCTCGGGCTCGACAGCGTCGCGATCGGCCCGAACGCGGTCGCGAAGGTGGACGGCAGCATCGCGCTCGGCGCCGGGTCGGTGTCCGATCGCGCGACGGTGCCGGCGTCGGGGACCATCCGCAACGGCAGCGCTTCGATTCCGTTCAACACGACCGACCAGACGCTGCTGGGCGCGGTATCGGTCGGCGACGCGACGAGCAAGACCTATCGCCAGATCACCAACGTCGCGGACGGCACCGGCCAGCAGGACGCGGTGACCGTGCGGCAGCTGGCCGGCGCGCTGCAGTCGTTCGCGGTCACGACGACGAAGTACTTCCACGCGAACTCGACGGCCGTCGATTCGCTCGCGGTCGGCGCGGAGTCGGTCGCGGTCGGCCCGACGACGGTGGTCAACGGCGACAACGGCGTGGGGATCGGCAACGGTGCGATCGTCGATGCCACCGCGCCGGGCGGCGTCGCGATCGGCCAGGCGGCGAGCGCCGCGCAGGCCGATGCGATGGCGCTCGGCAGCGGCGCGACGGCCACCGGCGCGCAGTCGGTCGCGCAGGGCGCCAACGCGGTCGCGGCGAGCGTCGGCAGCGTCGCGCTCGGCTCGGGCGCGCACGCCACGGCAACCGATGCGCTCGCATTCGGGGCCGGGGCGTCGGCGACGCTCGCGAACAGCATCGCGCTCGGTTCGGGTTCGCTGACCACCGTCGGCGCGCAAACGAACTACATCGCGTACGGCCTGAGCAGTCCGCAATCGTCGGCCGGCGAAGTCAACATCGGCAACCGGCAGATCACCGGCCTCGCGGCCGGCAAGAGCGGCACCGATGCGGTCAACGTGTCGCAGCTCGATTCGGTCGCCAACCAGTTGACGACGCTGATCACCCAGCGCACGTCCAACCTCGGCGGGTCATACACGACGAACCCGGCCGGCACGAACGTGCCGCCGGGCTCGACGGGGCCGAATTCGTCGGCGGGCGGCTCGGGCGCGGTCGCATCGGGCTCGAACAGCACGGCGGTCGGCAACGGGTCGCTGGCGTCCGGCAACGGATCGACCGCGATCGGCGTCGGCTCGACCGCAACGGGCAACGGGTCGACCGCGATCGGCACGGGCAGCAACGACGGCGGGCGCTCGAACGTCGTCGCGGTCGGCTCGGCGGAGTCGGCGCGCCAGGTCGTCAACGTCGCGGCCGGCACGCAGGGCACCGACGCGGTCAACGTGAACCAGCTGAACGCGGTATCGAACCAGTTCACGCAATCGCTGAACACGGTCAACAACCAGCTCACGCAGATGCAGCAGCAGATCCAGCAGACCGATTCGATGGCGCGCGACGGGATTGCCGCGACGGCCGCGATGGCGTCGATCCCGCACATGGACCGCGACTCGAACTTCGCGATGGGGGTCGGTACGGCGAGCTTCCTCGGCCAGAAGGCGATGGCCGTCGGCATGCAGGCGCGCCTTACGGAGAACCTGAAGGCGACGCTGAACGGCGGTTTCGCCGGCAGTCAGCGCGTGGTCGGCGCGGGTATGTTGTATCAGTGGAAGTGATCCGTGCGCGCCGAACCGTTCCGGCGTGCAGCGCCGGGACGGTTCGCGCTGAACGAGAACGCATCCGCATGCGGCCGCACTGCCGTGCCGCATGCGCGATATCGAACCGATTTTCGGGAGTGAATCAGTGAAGAAAACTTCTCTTGCCCTGCTCGTGTCCGTGGTCTCCCTGGCCGCCTGCTCGAGCGCGTCCGGGCCGACGTTCAATGCATACGAACTGCAGCCGAGAAACGGCGTGCGGACGTTTCGCGTCGATTGTCACGGCATCCTGTCGAGCGAAAAGACCTGCATGAAGGTCGCGACGCGCATGTGCGACACGCAGCCGGTTCGGGTGGTCGATTCGGAGGCGCCGTTCCGCGACGGCGCGGATCCGCGGTCGATCGAGTTCCAGTGCGGCGCGGCACCCGCGCCGCTTCCGGCGCCGGTGGCGGCGGCACCGGCCGCCGCGGAAAAGGTCAGCCTGACCGGCGACACGTATTTCGCGACCGACTCCGCAACGCTGACGCCCGCCGCGCGCGCTTCGCTCGACGCATTGCTGAACCGTCAGGCGGACCGGCATTTCTCGTTGCTGAAGGTGATCGGCTATACCGACTCGGTCGGCTCGGCTGCGCACAATCTCGCGCTGTCGATGCGCCGCGCGGAGGCGGTCGGGTCGTATTTGCGCGAGCATGGCGTGAACGCGGATTCCGTGACGGCCACCGGAAAGGGGGACGCCGATCCGGTGGGCTCCAACGAGACCGCCGAAGGGCGGGCGAGCAATCGACGCGTGGAGATCCTGCTGCAGAAGTAGCGGGTGGGGGCCGCGAATATGTCGCGCCGAACGGTGCGCGTGCGACGCTGGTCGATCCGACCGATGTGCTCGCGCGCCAATGCGTGGCGTATGCGACGGCTGTCGGTGCCTGAACTCGAGGTCGGGTGACCCCGTCGGCCGCGCCGCCTTCGACGCGGCGGCCGGCGGGTGTCGGATGTGTCGCGTGGTTCGGGCGGCGCAGGCGTGGATCAGCCGATGCCGGTCTTGTGCGATTCAACGACGACCGCGCGCGTGACGAAACAGTTTCCCGAGGCGGACAAACCGGGCGCCCGGTAGCGGGCGCCACGTCAGTGTCTGAGCACGCAAACAGCGACGATTTCGTATCCGGGGTCGGCATGCAGGTGCGCCGCCATTTCCGCTTCCTCATACGAACGAAACGACGTGGCATCCTCAACCGCCGGTGCCATGCCGATATCGCCATCCTCGGCGGTGCACAGGAACTGCTCGCCGGTCTTCACGACATAGACGGACAACATGATTCCCTCCATCGTTTGCAGGGGGAAATTTCAGTCTAGCAGGCCGGAAAAGGGGCGCGGGCGGTTTGCCGCGCCCCGTTTCCGCGAGGCTGTCGCCGCAGGGTTTGCCGCGTCGGATGTCAGCCTGGCATGCGACGGGAGCGGAAAGCCGTGCACAATACCGGCATGCAGACCCCAGATCTCGAACACCTCGTCACCGTCACCATGCCCTTTGGAAAGTACAAGGGCCGACTCATTGCCGACCTGCCCGGGCCTTACCTCAACTGGCTGGCTCGCGAAGGGTTCCCGCGCGGCGAAATCGGCCGGCAGCTTGCGCTGATGCATGAAATCGACCACAACGGCCTGCGCGACTTGCTGGAGCCGTTGCGCAAACGCGGATAGCGTCGCTCGGTGCCGAACGGCTTCGCATGCGGCAGCGGCGCTGGCCCGCGCGCACCTACTGTGTTGCCGTTGCTGACATAGAATGGAAAGCGTAGTCGACGGCACAAAGGGGTGCCAACATGAGACGCCTTTATTTCCTCGTACCTGATACGCAGATGGCCAAGGCCATCGTTGACGATCTATTGCGCGCACGTATCATCTGGCGCCATATCCACGTCCTCGCCGATCACAGCGTCGCACTCGATCAGTTGCCCGAAGCATCGTTGCTGCAAAGCAGCGATGTCGTGCATGCGCTCGAGCGCGGCGTCGCGCTTGGCGGCGCGGCGGGTGCACTGATCGGCCTCGTCGCGCTGGTATTTCCCCCGGCGGAACTCGTGATCGCGGGCGGCGCCGTTGTCGGATTGACGCTGGCGGGAGCGGGTTTCGGCGCGTGGACCGCCGCGATGATCGGCATCGCCGAGCCGAACGCGCGGCTCCAGCGATTTCGCGAGGCCATACAGGAAGGCCAGATCCTGATCATGGCCGATGTGCCGGCATTGCGAGAGCAGGAAATCGAGGAGATGGTCGCCAGGCATTTTCCGACGGCGGACCTGGAAGGCGCCGAGCCCACGACACCGATCTTCCCCTGACGCGCGACAGCAAGCCGGCCTGCCCGATACCCGGGTTCATCGACGCATTTCGTCGAACGCACGGCCGCGCGCGGAGAAGGGCGTTCGCACGTTGCGCCCGCAACCCTGCTTCCGGATCGCTCGAGTGACGCAGGCCCGACGCGCGTGACGCCCTCGGAACCGAAGCGCCGACGTCGAAGCGTCGGCAAGGAGGTCGTATGGAACTGCACATGCAATCGCACCATTGGGCGCGTCGGACGCCGGACTGGGTCGCCGCCGCCGTGGCCGGTCTCGCAGGCGGTGCGCTGGTGATCGCGCTGGAATTCGTCTGGTCGACACTCGTGCTCGGCTCGAGCCCGTGGCAACCGACGCACAAGATCGCGGCGATGGTGATGGGCCGCAGCGCGCTCGGCCAGATGACGCAATTCAACCTTGAAATCGTCGCGATGGCGCTGCTGCTGCACTACGTGCTCGGCGCGATCATGGGGGTGATGCTCGCGGCGATCATGGCGCCTTTCCGCTTCGATTCGAGCGTGGGCATGGAAGCCGCCATCGGGCTGGCGTTCGGGATCGTCGCGTATGGGTGGAACTTCTACGTCATGACGGCCGTGTTCCCGTGGTTCGTCTCCGAGCGGGGTGCCGGGCCGTTGCTGGCCAACCTGTTGTTCGGCGTGGTTGCGGCCATCACCTACGGCAGGCTGGAGCGATTGCGCAAGCACAACGTGGACGACTGATACATCGCGTTTCCCGCCGCGCCGAGGCTGACCACCGGGCGTTCGCGGGAGACACGGAACCCGGCGTCGGCGGCGTCGGCGAGTGATATGCAGCGAGGCGGCCTATGGCCCTTGCGATTGCCCTGGTCCTGATCATCCTGTTGGCGGTGGGGTTTCACTTTGCCAGTCCGTGGTGGATCACGCCGATCGCATCGAACTGGGTGCGCATGGACGACATGCTGACGATCACGCTCGTCATCACCGGTGCATTCTTCATCGCCATCAACTTGTTCATCGTCGTCGCACTGGTGCGCTATCGGCACCGCAGCGGGCATCGCGCGGCCTACGAGCCGCACAACCGCCGGCTGGAATGGTGGCTGATCGGCCTGACCGCTATCGGCGTGGCGGCGTTGCTGGCGCCGGGGCTGTTCGTCTACGCGGACTATATCCGGCCGCCGCGCAACGTGCTGCAGATGGAAGTGCTCGGCCAGCAATGGCAATGGCGTTTCCGTTTCGCGGGCCCCGGCGGCAAGCTGGGCACGACGGACGTGCGCTACATCAGCAACGACAACCCGTTCGGCCTGAACCCCGCCGACCCCAACGGCCGTGACAATTACCTGATCGAGACGCCCGAGGTACACCTGCCGCTCAACCGGCCGGTCCAGGTGCTGACGCGCTCGCGCGACGTGCTGCACGATTTCTACGTTCCGCCGTTCCGGGCGCGGATGAACATGGTGCCGGGCATGGTGACCACCTTCTGGTTCACGCCGACCAGGGCAGGGCGCTACGACATCCTGTGCGCGCAGCTCTGCGGGATCGGGCACTCCGGCATGCGCGGCGTGGTGGTCGTGGAAGACGAAGCCGCGTTCTCGCGCTGGCTGGCGCAGCAGACCACCTTCGCGCAGCAGCAACTCGCCCACGTGCAGGCAACCCCCGCCGCTGCCGGCGGCAGCGCGCACGCGCTCGCCGAACTGGGCAAGACGCTCGCGGCGGCCAAGGGCTGCGTCGCCTGCCATACCGTGGACGGCAGCCCGCTCGTGGGCCCGACCTGGAAGGGACTGTACGGCAAAACCGAAACGATGGCCGACGGCAGCACCGCGAAGGTGGACGAAGCCTATCTGCGCGCGTTCATCCGCAATCCGGCGGCGCGGGTCGTGAAGGGGTTCTCGCCGATCATGCCGCACTTCGACCTGAGCGACCAGGAACTGTCCGCACTGGTGGCGTACATCGAGGCGCAAGGCGGGCCGCCTCCGGCCGGTACCGCGGCCAGGCAATAGCGGAGCAGAGACCATGACCTACGCGCACGGCGACCACGCCCCGCAGAGCTTCTGGACCCGCTATGTCTGGAGCCAGGACCACAAGGTCATCGCGGTGCAGTATGCGATGACGGCCATCGCGATCGGGCTGGTCGGCCTCGTATTGTCCGACCTGATGCGGCTGCAGCTCGGCTTCCCGGGCAAGTTCGCGTTCATCGACGCGAACCACTACTACCAGTTCGTCACGATGCACGGGATGATCATGGTGATCTACCTGCTGACGGCGCTGTTCCTGGGCGGCTTCGGCAACTACCTGATCCCGCTGATGCTCGGCGCGCGCGACATGGTGTTCCCGTTTCTCAACATGCTGAGCTACTGGGTCTACCTGCTGGCCGTGCTGGTGCTGGTGGCGAGCTTCTTCGTGCCGGGCGGGCCGACCGGCGCGGGCTGGACGCTGTACCCGCCGCAGGCCATCCTGCCGGGCACGCCGGGCGTCGAATGGGGCATCGTGCTGATGCTCGTGTCGCTGGCGATCTTCATCGTCGCGGCGACCATGGGCGGCCTGAATTACGTGACCACCACGCTGCAGGCACGCACGCGCGGCATGACGCTGATGCGCATGCCGCTGACGGTGTGGGGCATCTTCATCGCGACCATCATGGCGCTGCTGGCGTTTCCGGCGCTGTTCGTGTCGGCGGTGATGATGCTGTTCGACAGGACGCTCGGCACCAGCTTCTTCGTGCCGGCCGTGGTGTCGATGGGGCAGACGCTCAGGCATGCCGGCGGCAGCCCGCTGCTGTTCCAGCACCTGTTCTGGTTCTTCGGGCATCCGGAGGTCTACATCGTCGCGCTGCCGGCCTTCGGCATCGCATCGGACCTGATCAGCACGCACGCGCGCAAGAGCATCTTCGGCTACCGGATGATGGTGTGGGCCATCGTCGTCATCGGCGCGCTGAGCTTCGTGGTCTGGGCGCACCACATGTTCATCGCCGGCATGAATCCGTACTTCGGCTTCTTCTTCGCCACCACCACGCTCATCATCGCCGTGCCGACCGCCCTCAAGGTCTACAACTGGGTGCTGACGCTGTGGCGCGGCGATATCCACCTGACCGTGCCGATGCTGTTCGCCATCGGCTTCATCAGCACCTTCGTGCTGGGCGGGCTGACCGGGCTCTACCTCGGCAACGTGAGCGTGGACATCCCGCTGTCGAACACGTATTTCGTGGTCGCGCACTTCCATATGGTGATGGCCGTGTCGCCGATCCTGGTGGTGTTCGGCGGCCTCTACCACTGGTACCCGAAGGTGACGGGTCGCATGCTCGACGACACGCTCGGGCGCGCGCACTTCTGGATCACCTTCGTCGGCACCTATGCGATCTACTTCCCGATGCACTATCTCGGCATCCTCGGCATGCCGCGGCGGTATTACGCATACCAGGGCTACAGCTTCATCCCGCATTCGGCGCAGACGCTCAACACGTTCATCACCGTCGTCGCGCTGATCGTCGCGGCCGCGCAGTTGCTGTTCCTCTTCAACCTGGCGTGGAGCCTCGTGCACGGCCGGCGCGCCGACGGCAACCCGTGGCGGGCCACCACGCTGGAATGGCAGACGCCGCAAACGCCGCCCGCGCACGGCAACTGGGGCGTGGCGCTTCCCGTCGTCTACCGCTGGGCATACGAATACAGTCCGCCGGGGCAAGAGGAAGATTTCGTGCCGCAAAACCAGCCGCCCGCGACAGTGCCTGAACCGGCCCACCCGGCGCTTCACCCCGGCGAGGCCCACGAATGACCACGCTGCCGCGCCCCTTCGTTGACGACGCGCGACCCGGCTTGCCGAACGCGGGCCGCACCGGCCTGATCGTCTTCATGGCGGTCGCGACGACGTTGTTCTCGCTGTTGCTGCTCGCCTATGCGATGCGCATGCGCGAGCCCGACTGGCAGCCGATCCCGCATCCGGCGCTGCTGTGGTGGAACACCGGCGCGCTGGCGCTGGCCAGCGTCGCCATGCAGCGAGCCCGGCAACCGGCCTTGCACCGCACCGCGTGGCTCGTGTGCGGCGGCGTGCTGGCGGCCGCGTTCGTGGCCGGGCAACTGACCGCCTGGCACCTGCTGTCGGCTGGCGGGCAGACCGTTGAGGTCAATCCGTCGAACAGCTTCCTCTACCTGCTCACCGGCCTGCACGGATTGCATGTGCTGGGCGGGCTGGCGGCGTGGGCGGTGACGATTGCGCGGCTCCGGCGCGCGGACCCGTTCCGGGCCCGGCGGGTCATCGATCTGTGCGCGCTCTACTGGCATTTCCTGCTCGCGGTGTGGCTCGTGCTGCTGGCGGCGATGTGGTGGCTGACCCCCGGGATCGTCGCCGCCGTCTGCGGGCCGCTGTATGGAGCCGCGCCATGACCGCGCCCACGGCCCCCTCCGGACCCGCCGCCGGTTCGCCCGCGGCCCCGCCTGGCGATTCGCCATCTGCCGACACCCGGCCCGACGGCTGGCGCGGCATCGTCACGGACTGGTCGGCCGATCGCGAAGCCTTCAAGGTGCCGTGGGGCAAGGCGATGATGTGGATCTTCCTGCTGTCGGACACGTTCGTCTTCAGCAGTTTCCTGATCGGCTACATGACGGTGCGCATGTCGACCACGGCACCGTGGCCCGATACCGCGAAGGTGTTCGGGCTCAGCGTGGGCGGCGTGGAGGTGCCGTTGCTGCTGATTGCGATCATGACGTTCACGCTGATCAGCAGCAGCGGCACCATGGCGATGGCCGTCAACTTCGGCTACCGGCGCAACGCGAGGCCCGCCGCCGCGCTGCTGCTGGCGACCGCGCTGCTGGGCGCCACCTTCGTGTCGCTGCAGGCGTTCGAATGGAGCAACCTGATCTTCCGGGAAGGCATCCGCCCGTGGGGCAATCCGCTGGGCGCGGCGCAGTTCGGCGCGTGCTTCTTCACGATCACCGGGTTCCACGGCTTTCACGTGACCTGCGGCGTGATCTACCTGCTGCTGATCGCGCGCAAGATCCTGCAGCCGGGGTTCACCGAACACGGCAACTTCCAGATCGTCGAGATCGCCGGCCTGTACTGGCACTTTGTCGACCTGGTGTGGGTGTTCATCTTCGCGCTGTTCTACTTGTGGTGAGGCAGGCCATGGACCATACCGATCCCGCCGATCGACCCGACGCCGCGCACGGCCAGCAGCATCCGATCGGCCTCTACCTGAAGATCTGGGGCCTGCTGTTCGTGCTGAGCACGTTGTCGTACCTGGTCGACTATTTCAACGCGCAGGGCCTGTTGCGCTGGGTACTGATCGTCGTGCTGATGATCGCCAAGGCCGGGCTGATCGTGTCGATCTTCATGCACATGATGTGGGAGCGGCTGGCGCTGGTGTACGCGATTCTCGTGCCGCCGCTGTGCCTGCTGGTGCTCATGGTGCTGATGGCGGCCGAGGCGCATCACACGTTCGGGATGCGGGAAATGTTTTTCCGGTGATTCGTTCGCAAGGCGGTTCGCATGGGATGAATGTGTCGCGGCGCGACGGGCACGGTGACGGGCCGCGGTTGTGCTCCGGGCGGCGTCGTGGCATCGGAGGATGTCGGTCATCCGGCCACGCAAACATCGAGGAGGGCAAGATGAAGTTTTCACGCCGACGTTTTATTGCTGTCACCACCGTTCTGGCATCCGCGCTGGCCGTTGGACGCCGCGCGGCCGCGGCAGATGCCGCGGCCGGTGCCGGTGCCGTGCAGGAAACCGATGCAAACGCCCAGGCCCTCGGCTACAAGACGGATGCAAGCCGGGTCGACCATGCGAAATTCCCGAAATTTCACGCGGGCGAGGCTTGCGCGAATTGCCAGTTCTTCCAGGGCAAGACCGGTGCGGCGATGGCGCCGTGCGCCATTTTCGGCGGCAAGCAGGTCAATGCGAAAGGCTGGTGTGGCGCTTACGCGAAAAAGGCGTAGCAGGGCAGGGGCGAGCGGGTGGCCGGGATACGTGACGCCCGGCCCACCTCATGGCTGATCGGACTCGAGCCACGCACCCGGCGCGACGCGAAATCCGGATGGCAGGCAAGGGTCAGAGGTCGCCGCGCACTTCACCGGTTCCCAGCGCGGTCCGCTGCCGGTTGACTTCCGCCCAAAGCGCGTCGCTGTCGTCATCGCGCAGCAGGACCATCCAGTCCAGTTGATCGTCGGTCACGTCGAAGTATTCCAGGATTTCCCGGCGAACCCCATCGACGAACTGCGCGAATTCCGGGGTTGCCTGGGCCTGCGCGTGCAACGCGTCGTATTCCGCATCGTCCGCGCCGCCGCCGTGCTCGTCGATGTAGCGCGAGATCCACTGGTCTATTTCGCGGTCGTAGTCGGCTTCGGCGCGCATCGCTTGCACGGCCGTGTAGAAATCCAGTTCGGCAAACGCGGCGATCGCCGCCGTTGTCGCCTCGTCGAAGGTAGTCGTCATTCCATCTCTCATGTTGGTCAGCGCGCATCATCGCACGGCTGCACCCGGGCAGGTACGTTGGTTCCGGATGGCGCAACACACGGCTTGTGTGCCGAAGTCCGACCCGGGCAACGGCACCATTTTCGGAAGGGGGATGTCTCCGCCGGATAGCTCGTCGGCGGTATGTTACCGGCTCGAAACGACCCGGAGCGGTCAGCCGGTCGACACGGAATCATCGGCTGCTGGAAATCACGTCGCTCATGTATTGATTCAGGTCGCGAAAATCCTGAACGGTCCAGGCATGCGGTGCCAGCTTGACGCCGTTCTCCCTCAAGGTTCTCGGAATCAGGTCCCCGTTCGGGCGAAGTATTACCGATGAAACGATGACGCCTGGATAATCATGGAGCCGCTTCTTGAACGCGGCAGTCGTGAGGTCGGGCGTGGGGGGATTGCTTTTTCCGGCCAATGGCCCGGTGCCCTTGATATCTGCGCCATGGCACATCGCGCATCTCTGTATGAAGAGATTTTTTCCGTTGATGTTTTGCGAGAAGGCGAGTGAAGGCTGAGTCAACACCCACGCTCCCAGCGAAGTGATGAGCCATGTTCTTGCTTTCATTTTCCTTGTCGTATCACGCGGATTGCCCGGCCGGGGAGTATAAACGCGTTATCGCGGAATGGGCCGCGCCTCCAACCGCCATCCCATGCCGCCCTCAGGGTCGTCATGGAAAACTGTATGAATGTACAGTATAGTGTCCGTCGAAATCGGGCCGCACAGGTGCAACCCTTGCGGCGCGTGCGCCGCGCCTGCGGGCATCCGCCGCAGCGTTCCGGCACCGGGCACTCTGGTTAACTCATTCAGACGGGCAGGCAAATTGTCATCCAGCAATCTGATCCGCATTCGCGGAGCACGTCAGCACAACCTCAAGAACCTCGATCTCGACCTGCGCACCGGCGAGATGACGGTCGTCACCGGCCCGTCGGGCTCCGGCAAGTCGAGTCTCGTGTTCGACACGCTGTACGCGGAAGGCCAGCGGCGCTACGTCGAGACGTTCAGCGCGTACGCGCGGCAGTTCCTCGACCGGATGGACCGCCCGCAGGTCGAGCGGGTCGACGGCGTGCCGCCCGCGATCGCGATCGACCAGACCAACCCGGTGCGCAGTTCGCGCTCGACCGTCGGCACGATGACCGAGCTGAACGATCACCTGAAGCTGCTGTACGCGCGCGCGGCCGAGCTGTTCGACCGCAAGACCGCGCGGCAGGTGCGGCACGACACGCCGGAGACGATCTACGCGGAGCTCGTCGCGCGCACGCAGGCGGACGATCCGCGCGTCGTCGTCACGTTCCCGGTCGAGCTGCCCGAAACGGCGTCCGATGAAGAAGTCGCGCAGTGGCTGTCCGCGAGCGGTTACACGCGCGTGCAGGCGCAGCGCGAGGTCGCGTCGCCCACCGGGCCGCGCAAGGTGCTCGACGTGGTGGCCGACCGCTTCCGCGTGCAGCAGGCCGACAAGGTGCGCGTGGTCGAGGCGATCGAGGCGTCGCTGAAGCGCGGCGGCGGGCGCGTGAACGTGTACGTGCTGGCGCCGGAAGCGGAAAACGCGATCGCCGAGCCGCAGGTGTGGCGCTTCTCCACCGGGCTTCACGATCCCGACAGCGACCTGCGCTACGCGGAGCCGCAGGCGGCGCTGTTCTCGTTCAATTCGGCGTATGGCGCGTGCGAAACCTGCCGCGGCTTCGGCCGCGTGATCGGCGTCGATCTCGGCCTCGTGATCCCCGACGCGCGCAAGACGCTGCGCGGCGGCGCGATCAAGCCGATGCAGACGCCCGCGTGGAAGGAGTGCCAGGACGACCTGATGCGCTACGCGGCGAAAGCCGGCATCCCGCGCGACACGCCGTGGGCCGAGCTGTCGGACGCCGAGCGCGACTGGGTCGTCAACGGTTCGCCCGACTGGAACGGCAAGTGGCAGAGCCAGTGGTACGGCGTGAAGCGCTTCTTCGGCTATCTCGAGTCGAAAGCGTACAAGATGCATATCCGCGTGCTGCTGTCGAAATACCGCAGCTACACGCCGTGCGACGTATGCGGCGGCGCGCGCCTGAAGACGGAATCGCTGCAGTGGCGGCTCGGCTCGAAAGAGAACGCCGACGGCGTGCTCGCGCCGGCCGGCCGCTTCATGCCGCGCGGTGTCGACTGGAGCCGCGCGCAGCTCGAGGCGCTGCCGGGCCTGACCGTGCACGACCTGATGCTGTTGCCGATCGAGCGCATCCGCCGCTTCTTCGACGACATCAGCCTGCCGAGCGCGCTGCTCGACGATGCATTGAAGCTGCTGCTCGCCGAGGTGCGCACGCGCCTGAAATACCTGTGCGACGTCGGGCTCGGCTACCTGACGCTCGATCGGCAGAGCCGCACGCTGTCGGGCGGCGAGGTGCAGCGGATCAACCTGACGACGGCGCTCGGCACGTCGCTCACGAAAACCCTGTTCGTGCTCGACGAACCGAGCATCGGGCTGCATCCGCGCGATCTCACGCGGATCGTCGAGGCGATGCAGCGGTTGCGCGACGCGGGCAATACGCTGGTGGTGGTCGAACACGATCCGTCGGTGATGCTCGCGGCCGATCGATTGATCGACATGGGGCCCGGCCCGGGCGAGCGCGGCGGCACGATCGTCTATGACGGCACGCCGGCCGACATCCGTTCGGCGCACACGCTGACGGGCGAGTATCTCGGCGGCCGCAAGCAGGTCGCGCATGCGTCGAACTGGGCGCGCCGGGTGGTCGACGCGAATACGCCGCGCATCGTGCTCGAAGGCGCGAGCGAACACAACCTGCGCGACGTGACGGTCGAGATCCCGCTGCAGCGGCTCGTCTGCGTGACGGGCGTGTCGGGGTCCGGCAAGTCCACGCTGCTGCAGGACGTGCTCTATCCGGCGATGGCGCGGCACCACGGCAAGGCGACCGAGTCGCCGGGCGCGTACCGCAGCCTCACGGGCGCCGACCAGGTGGGCGACGTCGTGTTCGTCGACCAGTCGCCGATCGGCAAGACCACCCGTTCGAACCCGGCGAGCTACGTCGGCGCGTTCGACGAGATCCGCAAGCTGTTCGCGAAGGCGCCGCTCGCGCTGCAACGCGGCTACGGCGCCGGCACGTTCAGCTTCAACTCGGGCGACGGCCGTTGCCCGACCTGCGGCGGCTCGGGCTTCGAGCACATCGAGATGCAGTTCCTGAGCGACGTCTACCTGCGCTGCCCGGACTGCGACGGCAGCCGCTACCGCGCTGAGATTCTCGAAGTGCGCATCGAGCGCGACGGCCGCGCGCTGAGCATCGCCGACGTGCTCGATCTCACCGTCAGCGAAGCGGCCGCGTTCTTCGCGACCGACGCCGAGGTGCTGCGCGTGCTGCAGCCGATCGTCGACGTCGGCCTCGAATACGTGAAGCTCGGCCAGCCGGTGCCGACGCTGTCGGGCGGCGAAGCGCAGCGCCTGAAGCTGGCCGGTTTCCTCGCCGAATCGGCGGCGGCCGTGAACGGCCGCCGGGTCGTCACGGAAGAGGCGCGCATCGCGCGGGCGAAGCTGTTCATGTTCGACGAGCCGACTACCGGGCTGCACTTCGACGACATCGCGAAGCTGATGCAGGCGTTCGGCAAGCTGCTCGCGGCCGGCCATTCGCTGATCGTGATCGAGCACAACCTCGACGTGATCCGCGCGGCCGACTGGCTGATCGATCTCGGCCCGGAAGGCGGCGACGGCGGCGGCCTCGTGCTGTGCGCGGGCACGCCCGACGACGTGAAAGCCTGCGCCGAATCGCATACCGGCGTGGCGCTGCTGCAGTACGAACGCGCGATGGATGCCGACATGGCGCTCGCCGACGAAGGCAAGCCGCTGCAGGCCGTGCTGAACGCGGCGCGCGAGCGGCGTGCGATCGAAGGCGAGGACGTCGTGCGGATCGTCAACGCGCGCGAGCACAACCTGAAGGCGCTCGACGTCGACATTCCGCACGGCAAGTTCAACGTGATCACCGGCGTGTCGGGTTCCGGCAAGTCGACGCTCGCGTTCGACATCCTGTTCCACGAAGGCCAGCGCCGTTACCTCGAATCGCTGAACGCGTATGCGCGCTCGATCGTGCAGCCGGCCGGCCGCCCCGAGGTCGACGCGGTGTACGGCATCCCGCCGACCGTCGCGATCGAGCAGCGGCTGTCGCGCGGCGGGCGCAAGAGCACGGTCGCGACCACGTCCGAGGTGTGGCACTTCCTGCGGCTGCTGTACGTGAAGCTCGGCCTGCAGCATTGCATCCACGACGGCACGCCGGTCACGTCGCAATCCGTCGAATCGATCGCTGCGCAGTTGCTGCGCGATCATCGCGGCGAACACGTCGGGCTGCTCGCGCCGCTCGTCGTGAACCGCAAGGGCGTGTATACGGATCTCGCGAAGTGGGCGAAGGCGCGCGGCAGCACGCATCTGCGCGTCGACGGCGAGTTCGTGCCGGTCGATCCGTGGCCGAAGCTCGACCGCTTCCGCGAGCATACGATCGAGCTGCCGGTCGCCGATATCGTCGTGTCCCCCGACAACGAAGCCGAACTGCGACGCGTGCTCGACGAGACGCTCGAACTCGGCAAGGGCGTGATGCATCTGCTCGCGCCGCTCGACGGGCTGCACGACGCGATGCAGAACGATCATTCGACCGCGCGGGTCGGCACGGTCAAGGTGCTGTCGGTCAAGCGCGCGTGCCCGGTGTGCGGCACGAGCTACCCGGAGCTGGACCCGCGGATGTTCTCGTACAACAGCAAGCACGGCTGGTGCACGACCTGCGTCGGCACCGGCGTCACGCTCACGCGCGAACAGCGCGCCGCGTATGACGACACGGTGCTCGCCGGGGACGATCGCGGCCGCGAGCAGACGCTGCCGTCGGACGAACAGGAACCGGAAGGCGTCGGCAACGAGCCGTGCCCGGATTGCAACGGCACGCGGCTGAACCCGACCGCGCGGGCGGTGACGTTCGACGCGCATCCGATCGTCGAGGTCGCGCAATGGACGGTGTCGGACACGCGCCGCTGGATCGACGGGCTGGAGCTGACGGGGCGCGACGCGCAGATCGCGCGCGACATCGTCAGCGAGATCGGCAGCCGCCTCGCGTTTCTCGAGGAAGTCGGGCTCGGCTACCTGAGCCTCGATCGCGCGGCGCCGAGCCTGTCGGGCGGCGAAGCGCAGCGCATCCGGCTCGCCGCGCAGCTCGGCAGCAACCTGCAGGGTGTCTGCTACGTGCTCGACGAACCGACGATCGGCCTGCATCCGCGCGACAACCAGATCCTGCTGGATGCGCTGCGCAAGCTCGGCGACAAGGGCAACACGCTCGTCGTCGTCGAACATGACGAGGACACGATCCGCCGCGCCGATCACATCATCGACGTCGGCCCGGGCGCGGGCAAGCGCGGTGGCACGCTGGTCGCCGAGGGCGCGGTCGCCGATCTGGCCGCGCAGCCGGATTCCGTGACGGGCCGCCTGCTCGCGCAGCCGATGACGCATCCGCTGCAGCCGCGCCGCAGCGTGAGCCTGCCGGGCAAGAAGGGCGGCGCGGCCGTGCCGGAAGCCTGGCTGACCGTGCACGGCGCGCGGCTGCACAACCTGCGCGACGTCACGGTCGGCATTCCGCTCGCGCGGCTCGTCGCGGTCACGGGCGTGAGCGGCTCGGGCAAGTCGACGCTCGCGCGCGACGTGCTGATGACGAACCTGCTCGACGCGGTCGGCCGCTCGGTGCTGTCGTCGCCGGCCACGCGCCGCGCGCGCAAGGCCGCGCAGCAGGACGCGCTGGCCGCCAACCGCCGTTCGAGCGTGCTCGCGCGCAGTGCGCCGCGGCCGTCGCTGAACGTCACGCATGCGTGGCAGGGCTGCGAATCGCTGAGCGGCTGGGAGCAGATCGACCGCGTGCTCGAAGTCGACCAGACGCCGATCGGCAAGACACCGCGCTCGTGTCCTGCCACCTATATCGGCGTGTGGGACACGATCCGCAAGCTGTTCGCCGATACGCTGGAAGCGCGTGCGCGCGGCTACACGGCGTCGCGTTTCTCGTTCAACACCGGCGACGGGCGTTGCCCCGCATGCGAAGGGCAAGGCGTGCGCACGATCGGGATGAGCTTCCTGCCCGACGTGAAGGTGCCGTGCGACGTGTGCCACGGGCAGCGCTTCAACCCGGAGACGCTCGCCGTCACGTGGCGCGGCCGGAACATCGGCGACGTGCTGACGATGGAGATCGACGAAGCCGTGGAGTTTTTTGCGCCGATCTCGAACATCGCGCATCCGTTGCAGCTGATGAAGGATGTCGGCCTCGGCTACCTGACGCTCGGCCAGCCGTCGCCGACGTTGTCGGGCGGCGAGGCGCAGCGCATCAAGCTCGTCACCGAGCTGACGAAGGTGCGCGACGACATCACGCGGCGCGGCCAGAAGGCGCCGCACACGCTGTACGTGCTCGACGAGCCGACGGTCGGCCTGCACATGGCGGACGTCGCGAAGCTGATTCGCGTGCTGCACCGGCTCGTCGATGCGGGGCACAGCGTCGTCGTGATCGAGCACGACCTCGACGTGATCGCGGAAGCCGACTGGATCATCGATCTCGGGCCGGAAGGCGGCGTGGGCGGCGGCACGATCGTCGCGGCGGCGCCGCCGGAAGCGCTCGTGCAGGTGCGTGCGAGCCATACGGGGCAGGCCCTCAAGCCGGTGCTCGCGCGAACGGGCACGGGCGAAGGGGAAGCCGAGCGCGAGGGAGAAGCGCGGGTCGGGTGAGCGCGACACTTCGTGTTGACGGCACCGGTGCCAGGGGGATTGCCTCCTGGCTAACGGGCTCGGTTCTGTTCTTTCAAGCCGTGGGGTAATGGCTCCGGTGTGGCGCCGTTACCCCGTTTCCGGTACGCGAAGCCTCGCGCTATCGGAGCTTCGTTTTCTGGTGTCGACCGGCGCCATTCCTGCATGCGGCGTCGTCAGGTCTGTCGATCGCTCGCTCGATTGCGTGCCCGTCACTAAAAACATATCCCCCACGCGTTTCTGCGCTGTCGCATCCATTCCGTGATCGGGTTCGGCTGCGCGTCGAATCGTTGCGTCAGAGCGGCCAGCGTCCGCTTGCCTTTGGCGTTGCAAGTGCAGCACTTTTGCATCGAACCCCGTCGGGTGTGACTGTCGGGTTCTCTTCTTCATCATCCAGGTTTCCAGGCCGCATTATCGCGGGCCCATGAATCGCATGTTCCCCTTGTGCGACTGCCCGGGTTTGTACGGCCACGCCTGAATCAATCTCGATTTTCATTATGTGTGCACGCGCTATCTGTTTTGATACGCGCGTCATATCCATAGAAGAAATGACTGCAACGGGTCAGTCGCACGTTCTCCATAATCGACATCCGAGATTGCCTGCCTGTTCGACGCTTTTTCATGAAAGTTTGAATCCGGTCAGCCCGGCCATTCGCGAGGTTGAGTTCGATGTCTCGTTTCCTTTTTTCGATCCCCGATAAAGAACCGATCGCCAAAGAGGTGAACGCGTGCGTTCCGGTCGATGGTGCCGTGCCGGTCGTGCGTCATGCCTGTCGACAGGCGGATCGGGCAGATCCCGGGCCGACAGCGCGCGGCGCGTGTACCACCAGACAGACCCAATGACGAAGGATACGAAAGTGAGCAACGTCCGCATTGATCACATTGCCTTCCTGACACCGGGCAATTACGCCGGTGAAGACGCGGCGGCGGGATTCGAGCAGACGCTCGAACTGTTCAGCGCGGGCGAGGCGCTCGGTTACGACAGCGCGTGGGTGCGGCAACGTCATCTCGAGCGCGCCGTGTCGTCGGCCGCCACGTTTCTCGCGGCGGCGAGCCAGCGCACGTCCCGGATCGGATTGGGCGCCGCGGTCATCCAGATGGGATACGAGAATCCGTTCCGGCTGGCCGAGGATCTCGCCACCGTCGACGTGCTCTCGCGCGGGCGGCTCAATGTCGGGCTCAGCGCGGGCGCGCCGAATCACGGCGCGCTGCTGGGCGAGCGGCTGTTCGACACCGATCCGGATCTCGTCGACTTCTCGCATGCGCGTGTGGCACGCCTGCGCCGCAATCTCGCCGGCGACTGGCTCGGCGACGACGACACGTTCGTCGAATCGGCTGCGGGGCGGGTCAGGCCGCGCGTGAGCCCGTTTGCGCCCGGCCTGACGGGGCGACTCTGGTATGGGGGCGGTTCCAGGCGCTCGATCGAATGGGCCGCCAGGAACGGGTTCAACCTGCTGATCGGCAATATAACCACGGGCGAGGGCACCGATAGCCATATCGACGCCCAGTTGCGGCAACTGGATCTGTATCGCGACCATTGGCATGACGCTCACGCACCGCGGATCGCGCTGGGGCGTGTGATCGTCCCGACCGACGGCGCGAGCGCGAAGGAGCGCGAACGCTATCGCGCATTTGCCGACGCCCGCCACGCCCGCACGCTGGCGCCGCAGGGCGAGCGGCGCACGCTGTTCGCGCCGGATCTCGTCGGCAGCTCGGACGAGATCGTGGAGCGGCTGCTGGCCGACCCGGTGGTCGGACAGGTGCGGGAGCTGCGCCTCGAATTGCCTTACGACCTGCCGTTCGAGAACTACCGGCAGATCCTCGAGGACTTCATCACGCGTATCGCCCCGGCACTCGGGTGGCAGCCGGTTGACCGGCCCGAGCCCGCCGCGGCCTGATGCGATCGACATGACATTCCATCGCATGGCGCACGTGATCGAAGTCGGCGACGGACCGGATGCCGCCGGGCACGCCGCACCTTCGATCTCGTTGCAACTGGACCGAACATGACCACCGCTTCTCCATCCCGGCTCGCGGCAATCGGCCGCCCACGCCGCTTCGGCAACAGGCAGACGCATCCGGTGCGCCGCTTCGGCGGCATCGCGATCGCCATTGCGTTGCATCTCGTCCTGATCTGGGCGCTCGTGAACGGTCTCGCGACCCGGGTCGTCCAGATCGTCCAGCAACCGATCGAGGCACGCATCATCGCACCGGTGAAGCCGCCGCCTCCGCCGCCGCCACCGAAGCCGGTCGAAAAGGTCGTGTCGAAGCCGAGGGTGACGGCGCCGCCGCCGCCACCGTTCGTGCCGCCGCCGGAGGTGCACGTGCAGGCCCCGCCGCAGCCGACCATCACGCACCAGGACGTGCCCGCGCCGAGCGCACAGGTGCACGAAGCCCCTCCCGCGCCCGTGCCGGTTGCCAAGCCGGTGAATCGCGAGATCGGTGTGGTCTGCCCGAATTCGGACGAGGTGCGGTCGTCGATCGTCTACCCGGCGGAGGCACAGGACAACAACATCACGGGCGACGTGACCGTCGAATTCACCGTCGATCCGGACGGCCGCGTCACGAACCTGCGGGTCGCGCAGCCGGCCGACCCGGTGCTCAATCGTGCGGCGCTCAACGCGGTCAAGCGCTTCAACTGTATCGCCCAGGGGCAATCCGTGCGTGTGCGGGTACCGTTTTCCTTCAACCTGAACTGACGCAGGCCACGGCAAGCCGTTCGACCGGGCCGGTTTTTCGAATCGACACATGACGCATACGGAGTCCTTATGAACAAGCGTTTTCGCGCCGCAGTCGCGGCAAGTCTGATGATATCGGCCGGCATCGGCGGCACGCTGATCGCCCCGCAAGCCGTGCTTGCACAGCAAGCGGCGGCATCCGCGAGCCAGGCAACCTCCGGCGTGGCACTGACCTCTGCGGCACCGGCTGCCTCAGGTGCGGCCGATCGTGCGGTGCCGCCGCCCGAACCCGCGACGTCGGCCACCGTCGAGAACCCGTACGGCCTGGGCGCGCTGTGGGCGAACGGCGACTTCGTCGCGCGTTTCGTACTGGGGCTGCTCGTGGTCATGTCGCTCGGCAGCTGGTACGTCATGGTCACCAAGTTCATCGAGCAGGCACGCGCGAACGGCCGCGCGAAGTCGGCCGACGAGCAGGTCTGGAATGCGCCGACGCTGGCCGAGGGTGCCGCCCAGCTCGACGATACGTCGCCGTTTCGCTTCATCGCCGAGAATGCGATCGAGGCGGGGGAGCACCACGACACCGCGCTGCTCGATTCGGTCGACCGCAACACCTGGATCGAGCTGAACATCGAGCGCTCGATCACCAGCGTGTCGAACCGCCTGCAGGACGGCCTGGCGTTTCTCGGCACGGTGGGCTCCACCGCGCCGTTCGTCGGGCTGTTCGGCACCGTGTGGGGCATTTATCACGCGCTGACGGCCATCGGCATCGCGGGCCAGGCGTCGATCGACAAGGTTGCCGGCCCGGTGGGCGAGGCGCTGATCATGACCGCGATCGGCCTGGCGGTCGCCGTGCCGGCCGTGCTCGGCTACAACTTCCTCGTGCGTCGCAACAAGTCCGTGATGGAACGCGTGCGCGATTTCGGCGCGCAACTGCACACGGTGTTGCTCGCGGGCGGCAGGCGCGCGGCGGGCCGCATCGCGACGCCGGCGGCACAGTCGCCGCAGGCGCTGGCGGTTCAGTCGTAAGCGGGGCGCGTCATGGCAATCAGTGTCGGCGGTGACGACAACGACGAGGTGATCTCGGCGATCAACACGACGCCGCTCGTGGACGTGATGCTGGTGCTGCTGATCATCTTCCTGATCACGATCCCGGTGGTGACGCACACGATCCAGGTGCAGCTGCCGGCGGAGCGCGTCCAGCCGCTGCAGACCCAGCCGAAAAGCATCGAGATCGCGGTGAACCGGCAGGGCGACCTTTTCTGGGGCACCGAGCATGTGAACCTTCCGACGCTGGTGTCGCGCCTGAAGGAGATTTCGACGCAGGCGCCGCAACCGGACGTGCACGTGCGCGGCGATCAGGCGACGCCATATCGGTACATCGGCCGGGTCGTCGCGGCATGCGAGCGGGCCGGGGTCTTCAAGGTCGCCTTCATCACGCAGCCGCCCGCGCGCGGGGGCTAGGGAGTTCGAACGATGGGTATGAACGCAGGCTCCGGAGGGAGCAAGGACGAGCCGGACGTGATGGTGGACATCAACACCACGCCGTTGATCGACGTGATGCTGGTGCTGCTGATCATGTTGATCATCACGATTCCGATCCAGATGCACTCGGTGAAGATGAACCTGCCGGTGGGGAACCCACCGCCACCGCCGCATCCGCCCCAGGTGGTGCAGATCGACATCGGTGCGGACGGGGCAGTCAACTGGAACGGCGCGGCAGTGAGCGGCGGGGCCGCGCTGGACGCGAAGTTCCGCGCGGTGGCGGCCGAGGCCGACCAGGACGAGATCCGGCTGCGCCCGGACAAGTCCGCACCGTACAAGGCGGTGGCCGAAGTGCTGGCCTCGGCCCAGCGCGAAGGCGCGACGAAGATCGGCCTGATCGGCAACGAGCAGTACATGGAGTGAGCGGCTCGAAAGAGCGATGGCGCGGATCGAGTCGTATCCCGCCGGGTCGCACGCGATCGCGCGATCCGCTCGCGTGCCGCTGCCCGCGCAATCGCCGCACTGTCACGCAACTTCACGCAACCCCGCGTGAATCGCATTCGCTGGCCGGGTGACGCAAACGTGTTGCCCAGGCCCGACGCTCCCGCACGAGCAGATCACCTGCCAAGCTGCAAACGGATACGCCGGGCGACCGGCCATCCATTCGCATCGAGAAACCGACGCGTTCCTCCTGAGCCGGCCACCCCCATCAGCGGAGACGGCTCGAAGCGGAGCCGGGCCGCCGGGCTGCGATCGTTCCGCCATCGCAATGATGTCGACATCGTCACGATACTTTCCGGCCCATCGGTTCGAACATGCAATGCGCAGCTTGTCGAGCGAAACCGATATTTCACAAACGTGCGCATATTCCCTTTAATTATTCAAATCGGGCATCGTCAATATCTGCCGATTTAACCGGCGCCATTTCAATTCGCCACGCAATCGCAACATTTTCTGCGTGATTGCGTAATCGTCCGCAAGGTCGCTAATTGTCGGATGAATTGATAAATGAAAATGCGTATTTGTTATTTAACAAACGATTACACCAGGAGGATGATTCGTCACGCACTGATATCAAAACAAACGAGAAGCGTGACGCGAGAATGAAACGATACTTCGCGGCTCGCTGAAATGAGGGCCTTGAAGTGGTTGATCAGAGAAACGACATTGCGCGCGTGAGGATCCCCCGTTGCCGCTCGCTGGCGCTGGCCGCCTGCTGGATTACCGCCGGCAGCGCCGCGTGGGCACAAGGCACGAAGCCGGAACCGGCGCCTGCCGGCGATACCCGGGACGTGGTCGTCACCGTTCAGGACGTCGTCGTCACGACCGGCACGCGTGAAAGCGCGCGGAAGGTGCGCGATGCCGCCGCCCCGGTGGAAGTGATCAGCGGCGACGCATTGCGGCGCACCGGGCAGGGCAACCTGCGCGACGCACTCGTCCAGCTCTCGCCGTCGATCGCGCGCCAGGCGATGCGCGGCGATGTGGGCAACCTGACCAGCGCGCTGACGCTGCACGGGCTGAGCCCCGATTACGTGCTGGTGCTCGTGAACGGCAAGCGCCGCCATTCGACCGCGAATGTGTCGCTGAACCGCGGGCCGCAGCAAGGATCGACCGGTGTCGACGTCGACCTGATCCCGGTCACGGCGATCGATCATGTCGAGATTCTCCGTGACGGCGCATCCGCGCAATACGGCTCGGATGCGATTGCCGGCGTGATCAACGTCATCCTCAAGTCGAATTACCAGGGTGGCGAGGTGTCGAACACGACCGGCCAGACCTATCAGGGCGACGGCCTCGCGCAAAACAATGCGGCCACCATCGGGCTGAGGCTCGGCGATGCCGGTTATGTCGACCTGAGCGCCGAATACAACCGGCAGAATCACACGGTGCGAACCGGCGCCGATCCGCGAACCGGCCGGAACGACAACCTGATTCTCGGGTCGCCTGCCAGCACGCGGGAATCGGTCGCCTTCAACGCGGGATACCTGCTCGAAGGCGGCGCGAAGCTGTACGGCTTCGGCACGTATGCGCACCGGAGCGGCGGCAGCTACCAGAATTACCGGTTGCCGTCGGTCCTGCCCGCGCTCTATCCGAACGGCTTCACGCCGCAGGAAACGATCAACGAAAACGACTTTTCGCTGACCGCGGGCGTGAAAGGCGACCGGCTGCTCGGCTGGGCATGGGACATCAGCTCGACCTACGGCCGTGACAACATCGGCATCGGCATGGTCAATTCGGCGAACACGAGCCTGTTCGCCGCGACCGGATCGACGCCGACCGGCTTCCGCCTGTCGACCTTCACGAACACGCAGTGGACCAACAACCTGGACCTGTCGCGTGCATTCCACCTGCCGCTGCTGCCCGCGCCGCTCAACGTGTCGGTCGGCGCCGAGCATCGCCATGAAAGCTACACGGTCGGCGCGGGCGATCCCGCGTCGACCTACGGTGCGGGCAGCCAGGCGTTGCCGGGCCTGTCGCCGCTCAGTGCGCTGTCGAAATCGCGCGAGGTACTCGGCACCTACATCGATCTCGCCACCCGGCTCGCGCCGAACTGGCAGGTGGATCTCGCGGGGCGCTTCGAGCATTACAACGACGTGGGCAGCACGACCAACGGCAAGGTCTCGACACGCTACGACATCACGCCGCGCATCGCGGTCCGCGGAAGCGTCGGCACCGGCTTTCGCGCGCCGTCGCTCGCGCAGCAGTACTTCACGAACCTGAACATCTCGCCGCTTTCCGCCTACGGGCAACTGGCCCCGAACTCGCAGGCCGCACGCAACCTCGGCGCGACGCCGCTCAAGCCCGAGAAGTCGACCAACTTCGATATCGGGCTCGTGCTCAACCCGCTGCCGAACCTGAACGTGACGATCGACGCGTACCAGATCAACATCCGCGACCGGATCGTGCAGGGCGGCACCTATAGCGGACAGGCCGCGATCGATGCGCTGACGCAGGCCGGCATCACGTTGCCGGCGGGCTTGCCGTCGGTGACGGCGAACTATTTCACGAACGGCGTGAATACGCGCACGCGCGGCCTCGACATCCTGGCCACGTATCGCAGCAACTTCGCGAGGTGGGGGAGCGTCGACTGGGATCTCGGCATCAACTTCAACACGACGAGCGTGACGAGCGTGGGCCGCGACACCAACGGCAACACGCTGTTGAATGCGCAGCAGGTCGGCTACATCACGTCGTCGACGCCGAAGAACAAGATCATCGTCGGCGGCACCTGGCACCGTGACAAATGGGCGCTCAGCCTGCATGAAACGCGTTACGGCACGACCTCCGGCGAAGAGAGCTACTGGAGCGGTCCGAATGCATTTTCGACGACGCGCTTCGCGCATTTCACGAACGCGGCGCGATACGTCACCGACGTCGAGCTGCGCTACGCGATGACACGCAAGTTCGAAATCGCGGTGGGCGCGAACAACCTGTTCAACGTGTACCCGAGCAAGCTGCCGTCCGAGAACCAGTTCCTGGGCACGCAGTACGACATCGTGTCGTCGCCGATCGGCATCAACGGCGGCTTCTATTACCTGCGTGCCCGCTACCTGCTCTGATGCGCGTGGCTCCCTTACTTCCTTCACTCCTTCATTCCATCACGCCATGAACCGACCGGCAGAGGTTGACCATGCAGTGATCGACGTCGACGAAACGTCGCTGTGCGCCGATCACATTCTCGATTTGTGCAGAGGCAATGCGCTCGCGATACGCATTCGTGCGTTCACGCCGCCGGCGGTCGTCCGGCGAGCGGAGGAGCAGCTGTTCGCCCATCCCGACCGGGGCGCGCTGGGTCACGCAGCCGAATTTACGCGGCTCGGCATCGCGTACGCGGAGGTGCGATCCGAAGAGGTGCGGCAGGCGTATCACCGGCATGCGCGCGCCAACATCGAGCGCGTTCGGACGTTGTTCGGCGAGCTGGCGTCGCCGGTCGACCGGTTCCGCACGCTGCTAGACGACGCGTGGCCCGAAGGGGCACGGCTGCTGAGCGTGGACGGGAGCAAGTGCTTCGTCGGCGTGTGCCGCTACCTGACGCCCGGCGTGGATCTCGAGCCGCACATCGACAACCTGGAATGGACGCTGCCGGCAGGCACCGGATGGGCGCTGCAGTATCAGCTGTCGGCCAACATCTATCTGCAGGTGCCGCCGCAAGGCGGCGAGCTGGAACTCTGGCGCGTCGCACCCGATGCGCGCGAATACGAAGCGCTCAAGGGCGATCGCCACTACGGGATCGGCCGCGAGCAGGCGGGCGCGCCCGACCTGGTGATCAAGCCGGAGGTGGGCGACCTGATCTTCCTGAATCCGCGTTTCATTCACGCGGTTCGCCCTGTCCGGGGCACCGACCGGGTCACGTTGAGCGCCTTCGTCGGCATCAAATCCGTTACCGAACCCTTAGTTTACTGGAGCTGACCATGTACAAGGTTTCATTGCAGGCACAAGGAAAATTTCAGGCACACGAGTACGTCGGCAAGACGGCACTGCTGCTGATCAGCGTCGGCAAGGAATATCACGAAGGCGAAAAGCTGGCGGCGACCGTCGACAAGATCAACGTGGCGGGGTTCGGGCAATGCGTGATCGGCGTGGCCGATACGCTGCAGCGCCACAACTATGCGACCGGCTCCGCGCGCAGCAACTATCAGAAAAGCCGCGACCGCGGCGACGCGTGGCTGCGGGACCACGAGGGAACCCTCGCGAAACTGTCGATGCGGCGCGAGATCCTGCGATGGGATGACCTGCTGCGCCGCGACGACTATTCGCAGTACTACCATCTGATCACGAACGAGTACTACTCGAATCCAGAATACCGTTACGCGATCAACGACACCATCGGCGTGTTCGCGGAGCGGAACGGGCTCGTGCAGGGCACCCGCGAACACGAGGACGCATTCTATCGCTCGCTCTTCTACATTCTCGAGGAATGCCCGATCATCATGCCGATGTGGGCGCGGGACGGCATCGATTTCATCATCTACCCGAAGCAGATGACCGCCGCGATGAGCAAGACCCGCGAGATTTTCGTGCAGAACGGGAGCGATGCCCGCGCCAACTGGCTGGCGGTCAAGTTCAAGAAAAAATCGCAGTCGCACGCAGACGAGGAAACCGAGGCACTGGCGCATGACTAATTCATCGAGCAAGGTTCGGAAATACGTCGGGCTGACCGGCATCTGTATCGCGAGCTTCCTGGGATGTATCGATCTCACGGTCGTCAACACGATTCTTCCGGCGATCGGCCGCGACTTTTCGATCCCGATCCAGACGACGCAGTGGATCACGTCCATCTTCATGGTCGCGCTGTCCGCGTTCATGGTGCCGGTTGCGACGCTGGCCGACAACCTGGGCCGCAAGAAGCTGCTGATCGTCGGCCTCGTGATCTTCGGCGCGGCTTCGTTGCTGGCCGGTATCGCGCATCAGTTCTGGCTGCTGGTCGGGTTCCGCTTCCTGCAGGGCATCGGCTGCGCGATCCTGTACACGGTATCGGGCGCGATCGTCAGCTATACGTTCGACGAGAACGAACAGGGCAAGGCGCTGGGGATCCTGTTCGGCGCCAACGGCGTCGGGCTGGCGCTCGGCCCGATCATCGGCGGCCTGTTCGCCGGCGCGCTCGACTGGCACGACGCGTTCCTGATCAACATTCCGTTCATCGCGATCAGCCTGGCGCTCTGCGCCTGGGCGATACCGGAGTTCAAGGCGCAGGCGCGCAAGCGCATCGACGTGACGGGTTGCGTGCTGCTGGTCGTCGGCCTGACCACGCTCGTCAGCTATCTGTCCGTCGACGGCGGCGGGCTCAATCTCTGGTTGCTGCCGGTGTCGCTCGTCGCGCTGGCACTGTTCGTCTGGCATGAGTTGCGTACGCGCGACCCGATCGTCGAGTTTCATTTCTTCCGCGAACCGAGGTTCCTGTCCGCGCTGCTCGCGACGTTCTTTCTCGCGTTCTTCTACTGCATCGTGCTGCTCACCCTGCCGATCTTCTTTTCGACCCAGCTCCACAAGAGCGACATCACCATCGGGCTGTATCTGCTGCCGGCGACCATCACGTTCTCCATCGCGTCGTCCTGGATCGGCGGCCGCAGCGAACGGCTCGGCCCGTCGCGGGTGATCGTGACCGGCCTGTCGCTGTTCGTCGTCGCGTCGGTTCTGCTGTCGATCGTCGCGGGGCAGCCCGACGCAGCCTGGTTCGTCGTGCCGCTGCTGCTGTTCGGCATCGGCTGGGGCGCGATACTCGGGCCCTCGACGCTGGTGGCGCTGGGTGCGTTGCCGCGTGAAAAGGCGGCCGTGGCGATGGGCACGTCGTGGACCGTGCACAACGTGGGCGGCGCGAGCGGCATTGCGTTCGCCATCTTCCTGATGCGGCAGGTCGACGATTTCCGGCATGGCTACCAGACGCTGATGCTGGCGCTCGCGGCCATCATCCTCGCCGCCGGCGCGCTGTACCACGTGCTGTCGCGCGAGTCGGTGGCGGTGGCCATCGACTGACCGGCGCCGGAGTCGCATCGCTCGCGGATCGTCGCGCGAACGGGTTCCCGTCAATAGCAGGCGGATGTCCGGGCGGTTGCCGGGCATCCGTCGTCGTGCCCGACAGGCGCGCTGCCTGGCTCGCACGGGGCGCGGCTCGCGCATGCGTGCTTTCGAGACAACGTCGACCTGACGCCGCGGGCGATTCCCGTGCGGCGTCCATGCGACTCGGGTTGACGTGAAATCGGGCACGGTGCCCGAAACGTGGCAGGTACCTCGTCGAGCCGGAACGATCTGCATTTAGAAAATGAATTCGGATATCTAAATAGATACCGTTTAATGAATACGCGCGGCCAGGCCGGCGATTGTGGGCGGGAAAATAGATGAAGCAAAGCGTGGTGAGGGGGATTGCCGCAGCGTGGTTCTGCGCGTCCACGGCGGTACCGGGAGCGTCCGCATGGGCGCAGTTGCAGCCGGCACCCGACGCGCCGGCGTCGGCAGTGGTCGTGCCCGCGGCGCCGGCGTTACCGGCATCGGGCGCGCACGACGCGCTGACGGTCAAGCGTTTCGAAGTGACGGGGTCGTTGATCCGCAGCGCGGACAAGGTCGGCTTCAACCAGGTCCAGACGATCACGGCGAAGGACATCGTGAACAGCGGCCACACGACGGTCGCGGACTATCTGCGCAGCGTGACGGCCAATTCATCGAGCAGCTGGGGGGACGGCTCGACCGCGACGGCCAACTTCGCGGTCGGCGGATCGGGGATCGCGTTGCGCGGGCTGAGCGAAAAATACACGCTGGTGCTCATCGATGGCCAGCGCGCCGCCCCGTATGCGTACGCGGCCAACGGCACCGATCAGTTCTTCGACCTGAACACGCTGCCGCTCAACATCATCGACCGGATCGAGATCGTCAAGACGGGCGCGGTGTCGCAGTACGGCTCCGATGCCGTCGCCGGTGTCGTGAACATCATCACGAAGAAGAACTATCGGGGCCTGGAGCTGACCGGCAGCTACGGCGGCGCGACGAACGGCGGCGGCGGCGCGGGCACGACCCGGTTCGGCTTGCTGGGCGGCTTCGGCGACATCAACGCGGATCGCTTCAACGTGACGGCGGCGCTCAGCTACTACAAGAACAACGGCGTGCTCGCTTCCGACCGGAACATGACGGAGAACCAGAATTTCTCGAACTATCCCGGCGGCCTGTCCAACCAGTCGACGTCGTACTGGGCGAGGGCGAACGGCAACGTGCCGCTCGACCCCTGTGCGTATGGCGGCAAGGTCGCCCCCGGCAACGCGAATTCCCAATCGTTCGGCGCCGGCGGCACGATCTGCCAGCGCAACACGGCAGGCGCGTCGTCGCTTTCGCCGTGGACCGAGCGCCTGAGCGCGAAGCTGCACGGCGAGTTCAGGATCGACGACGCGATGCAGGCGTTCGCCGATCTGTGGGAGAGCAACAACACGACGGTCGCGAACCGCGGCGTCGGCCGCCTGACGACCAGTACGCAGACCTACGATCCGGCGACGGGCAGCGTAGCGCTGGTATCGAACGTCGTGCCGGCCGGTAATCCCTACAATCCGTTCGGCGTGCCGACGCAGTTGCGCTATGCGTTTCCGGCGTCACAGTCGGTGCATGTCAGTTCGAACTACTGGCGCGCCGCGACGGGCGTGAAGGGAACGTTCGCGGTGCCGTCCGCGGGCGACTGGGACTGGAGCGCGTCGTATGCGCATTCGCAGGACACGGTCTCGCAGAACTATTCGAACCAGATGAGCGCCAGCGCGCTGACGAACATCATCCGGAACGGCACGTTCGATTTCTCCAACCCGTCCGCGACGCCGAACGGACTGAACGGCCTTTACCAGAGCACGTCGAACCAGGCGATCACGAAGCTCGACGTGCTGGATGCGACGCTGTCGAGCCCGAACCTGTTCAGGCTGCCGACGGGCAACGTGGGCCTCGGGCTCGGCGCGCAGTTCATGCATCAGAGCCAGTACATCGGCACGGGAGCGGGCTGGGCGAGCGGCCAGCTGACGTCGCCGTCGATCCAGTCCGTCGACGGCGAGCGCAATGTCGCGGCCGTCTACTATCAGCTCGACATTCCGCTGCTGAAGACGCTGACGTTCAGCCAGTCGGGCCGCTACGATCACTACAGCGATTTCGGCGGCGCGTTTTCGCCGCGGTTCGCGCTGCGTTTTCAGCCGGTGCGGGAGCTCACGTTGTACGGTTCGTACAATCGCGGCTTCCGTGCGCCGACGCTGATCGAGAACACGTCGTCGCGGACGTTCGGCTCGCAAGGCGTGGTGGATGCGCGAGATCCGAACAATCCGGGTTCGTACAACATCGTCGAGGAAATTCGTGCGGGCAATCGCGGCCTGCAGCCCGAGCGCACGAAGAACTATAACGTCGGCTTCCAGTTTTCGCCGACGCGTACCACCGATATCGGTTTCGACTGGTACAAGATTCATATCGACAACGTGATCGGCACGGACGACGTGCAGGTCGTGGTCAATCAGAACGATCCGTCGCAGGTGGTTCGCAATGCCAACGGCAGCATCGCCTATGTCACGCTGCCGTATCGCAATCTGTCGTCGCTGGACACCGACGGCTTCGAGGCCACGTTCCGCCAGACGGTCGCGACGAAAATCGGCACCTTCACGTTGTCCGGCGATTGGGCGTACATGTGGCACTTCAAGATGCCGGTTGGCGGCGTGGAAAGGGATTACGCGGGCAACAACGGCGCACTTCACCAGCCGTTCGGCGGCAGTTCGCCGCGCTGGAAAGGGAATACCGACCTGAGCTGGAACCATCACCAGTGGAACGCGACCCTGAGCTGGCTCTATGTCGGCCCTTACGCGCAGGCCATTCTCGCGCCGGGCACGTACCCCGGCATGGCGGATGGCGTTGCGTCGTACAGCCAGTTCAACCTGATGATCGGCTATACGGGATTCAAGCACTGGACGCTGTACGCGGGGATCGACAACCTCTTCAATCGCAAGCCGCCGTTCGATCCGGTATGGATGGCGGGGCCGACCGGCTACGATTCGTCGCTCTATACGTACGTCGGGCGATTTGCGCAGGTGGGGGCGACGTACCGGTTCTGAGCGGCGTTGCGTTTGCCTTTGAACGGCAGCGCGCCGACGCTCACGCGCCGCGCGGCGGCTTGCCGCCGCCGGTCATGCTGCCGAGCCGCTTTCGGTCAGCCCGGCGGCGCGACGGATGCGCCGGTGATGCCATGCCGTCGCAGCGCATCCGCGACGAAGCCCGACGCCTTCATCTCCTCGACGAATGCGTTCAGTGCCGCCGCGGCGGCTTCGCCGCGACGCTTCGGCACGCCCATTGCCTGCCGGATCACCATGAACCGCTCGTCGAGCAGGCGCAGGCCGGGCGTTTTCGCCGCGTCGGCCTCGAGCTGCTGCTTCACGCCCGCCGCGACTTCCAGCTGCTGGTCGACGAAGGTCTGCACGACGGCTTGCGACGTCGGTGCACGCACGATCTGCGCGGCCTTCAGCTCGCGTGTGAGGAACAGGTCGTACGCGCTGCCCTTGCCGACGGTCACGCGATTGTGAGGCTGGTCGACGTCCGCGTTCGTGCGGACCGGCGACGCGTCGCGCACGAGATAGAACCCCTCGATCAGCACGTACGGCGCCGTGAACGCGACCGTTTCACCGCGCAGCGGGTCGACCGCGAAGAAACCGAAATCGGCACGCTCGTCGGTCAGCGCCTGCACCGATTTGGCTGCGGTGTCGAACACCACGAGTTCCAGCTCGGCCGACAGGCGTTCGGCGAACGCGCGCGCGAGGTCGATCGACACGCCGAACGGTTCGCCGGTTTCGGGGTCGCGGTTCGCGAGGATCGGGTTGCCGAGATTGATCGACGCGCGCAGCTTGCCGGCAGGCGTGAACGCGGAGAGGATGGACGGGGCGAGAGGCATGGGTGGCTCGTTGCGGTCGTAGGGGCAGGGTTCCGGGCGTGTCGATGCGAGTCGAAGCACGACAGTGCGCCGGCATCGAGCTTATCACCCGGCTTTCGTGACGGGGCAGCATCGAGCGATTCAATGGCCTCGCGTGGTCTACGCCGATCGCGGCCACGACTCCGAGCGGCATCGGCGAGCCCTGCGCGATCGCGGTATCCAGCCGGTGATCGCGAAGCGCCGGGCCGGACACGGCAGCGGACTCGGCAAGTATCGTTGGATGGTCGAACGCACTCACTCCTGGCTCCACAGTTTTCGTCGCCTACGCACTTGCTTCGAGCGACGGGCTGACATTCACGAAGCATTCCTGAAACTCGGTTGCCCGCTTGTCTGTTGGAGTATCTTCAGGTGTATCGAACAGCCTTTTTGAACTGGCCTCCACGTTGAGAGTATTCAATTCAGCTGCCCTGGCAAAGTGGCGCGGATAAGCGAACCATGTTGGTCGCGCAGTTTCATTAAGTAAATCGAGAATAACGGGCATGCCGGCTGTTGGGCTTCGCAGTCGATTTCGTGTGCAGATAAACAGGGTGCGCATAATCGGATTTCGCGATCAAAGATTGAACAATGACCGGCCGTCTCTGGCCGGCAATGCGCTGTTTCGTGCTCTCGATTATCTATCGCTCGTATCGTGGCCGTTCGATGGGACGGCGTCTTTTGATACGGCAGGATTTCGAGTTGCAGGATGGTTGTACGAGCGGCGGCGTAAAGAAAGCAGTTCAACCCAACGACTTGTGCGAAAGGCCCAAGGCTGCGCTGCGTCACAACTCTCCTATTTGCCTACCCGTCCGAGTCACATATATCGATCACGTGACGAGCCTCGAACTTGACTTCAAAGTCGGCAACCATGTCGCGAGTACACGATGGGTCGTTATCTAACCGACCAACATACACCCCTCCCACGATTCCTTCTGTAGTTACCGGCATGCGTTCTTTTCGTTTCTCTCCCGATCCGCTGTCCGAATACGAAAGATGAACTTCACGATGTCGCCCGGAACGAGGGACTCGCGTCGCTGACGCTCGGGTAACCAGAAGGTGGCGGGGTGCGCCAAAGCGATCGGCTCGGCATCATCCAGTCCCCACCCGTCCCGATCAATCTCTGCAAGCGACATCGTTTTCCCCGGGTTTTTTCGAGGGCTCTTGGCCTGGCCTGCGATTCTTTTCTTCGCAGCGGCTCACAGTTCAGGGCAGTGCGGCGTGGCAGGCGCGTTGCGCCCGTACGAGATAGGTGCGCACGACGGTCGGCTCGAGCCCGAGCGAGCGCGCCGCCTGTTCGATGCGGAACCCGCGCACGCGACACAGAAAGTATGCCTCGCGGCAAACGGCCGGAAGGCCATCCAGCGGTTGTGCCAGCGGGGCCAATCGACGACGGCGGTGGGCGTCGGGACGCATCGGCCGGGGCCGGGCAGGACGGGCGATCGAGAACCATTTGCTATTGCTGTCGCAAGTGAGCTATCCGGTTCAGGGAGCCAGACGCAAAGAAGCGCGTCACACGCGTCTTATCCCTTCGTCGGGAAAACGAAAGTCACGATAACGATTCTCAACATTCTTCAAGCCGGCGACGCACCGGCTCCCATGCGTGTGGCGCGTGCCGGAAGCCGTGGCCCTCGCGTGTGCCATCCCGGACGATCAAACCTAATCGAACGGCCATCTGGATCCGCGCGTGCATGCGATTCAACCCTGCTGGATGAGGCAGGTGAGCGGCACATTGTCCGATCGTAAACCGTCCGTCCTGAAATTCGCGTCCAATGACATCGAGAAGCGCGTGCGGACCGAGGTCGAGGTGATCGTGCATCGATTCACCTGGTTTGACGAACAGTGTTCCGGGGGCACGGCGTTGCATCCCTGTGATGGTCGAAGCACCATGGTGTTTGCAAGCTTGAGAGAAAGAACCGTCGGCGCAAGGAGTCGATGGCTGAATCGAGTCGCGGGCCGGGGGTAGACAACGACTCGCCGAACCTCAGCGATGACCCTTGGCAATAGCTGACGTCACGATACTAAGTGGGGCAAACAGGAAGGAACAAGATCAAATCGGAACCGTGACTTTGTTAACTGATTTGTGAAATTAACTTTGTCGACGAGATTAATATTATCAACCTGCAAAGCAAAGGGTATCGATAATGAATTGCAATGTGAAAAATCTTCAAATCACAATGGTGCGATCGTTGGCGATTATGACGGTGAAGCGTTAGGGTTATGGCACTGCAATTCCCAGACGTTTGTTTATGCGGCTGTATGTGAGTGCGGTGCGACCAATCGTCGTACGGGTGATCATTACGACGCGCCACATCGAGACACGAAAAATTCACTATCCGGTCGTGAGAATGGAGCGATGATGATGCGCCGCGACTAGACACGCGCGAGCAAGCGTTGTCGCACTTTCGAAGAAAAACTCTAAAACGAACCTGAGAGAACAATGGTACTTAGACCATCCGCGCCGGGGGAGTTTAAATATCGCGAGCTTTATAACGCGATCCATCGGGGCTTATTGCAGAACAACCGGCTGTTGCGACTGGACACGCCGCTCGGCCAAAACGCGCTGATCCCGCTGCGCGCGCGTGGTTCGGCGCGGATTGGCCGCGACTACCATTGGACGATCGATGTCGCGTCCCTGCGCGACGATACGGCGCTGCTCTCGCTGATGCATCAGCCAGTGACGCTCTGGTTGCAACAGCCCGGTGCCCCTTTCGCCGACGCGGTCTATCGGCCGATCCACGGCTTTGTACACAAAGTCGGCTACCTCGGCGGGGACGGTGGGCTGTCGACGTACCAGCTCGAGTTTTCCTCGGCGCTGGTATTCCTGGGCGGCACCCGCAACGACGAAGGCTGGACCGAACAAAGTGCGCAGGAAATCGTTTCCGAGATCCTGAATCGCTATCCGCAGCTGCATGGCAACTTCCGCTTCGACCTGAATCGCGAACCGGCAGTGCGCTCGTGGTGCCGCCAGAGTGAGACGGATCTGCACTTTTTCCATCGGCTGCTCGAAGACGAGGGCTGGTATTGCTACTGGGTCCACGATCCGGTCCGTAACGGCGAGACGCCCAAGACCACACTGGTGATCGTCGACCGGGTTGCCGCGCTGCCGGATCCGAAGGCAGCCGATTTTGTTCGCGATGCCGGGGACGGTGAAGTAGTGAGCGGGTTTGCGCATTGGGCGGCCATGCAGACGATGCAGAGCTTGCGATACGAATCGAGCTCGTTCGACTACAAGCGCCCGACCGCTCGCTTTGAAGTGGCCAGCGCGCTCCAGTCGGTCGGCTACGCGGCCGACGACGGTCGCCATCAGGCGGAGCAACAATCGATACCGGCTGCACCGATGACGGTCTATGAGCCGACCGCTTACGGTTATCCCGATGAGAGCAGTGGCGAAGCGCGTGCACGCAGGCGTGTACAGGGCTGGGATGCGCGAGCGCGCCGATACTTCGCGGTTGGAGGGTTGCGTTGGCTCGATGCGGGATCGCGCTTCGTCCTGAACGACCATCCACGCCATCCGGAACACGACAGCGATGCCCGGACCTTCCTGGTGGTCGAAGCGCGCTGGTTCATCGAGAACAATGTGCCGATCGGCCAGCCGTTGGCGGAATTTCCGCTGAGTCTGCGCGCGACACTGGATGAACAACAGGCAGCCCACGGCGCACGCTTCTCGACTCCGGGTCATGGCGAGGACGGAACAACCGGCTTTTACGTGATTGAGGTCGAAGCGCAGGACGCGCGCCTGGAGTATCGCAGCCCCTTCGAGCATCCGAAGCCCGCGGTGCCGATCGAGCATGCGCTGGTGGTCACGCAGGAAGGATTCGAAGCGTGGTCGAACGAACGCAATCAGGTCCGTGTCCATTTCGCATGGGACAGGAAGAATCCGCCGGGTGCGTTCAATGCCTCGCCCCTGCTTTCGTCGATGCAGGCGGATACCGGGAACGGCTACGGCGGGGTGCATGTTCCCCGCGCGGGCGAATGGGTGCTCGTCGGCTACTGGGGAAACGACTGTGACAAGCCCTTCATCTTGGGCCGCGCCAGCGGTGGCACGACACCCGCGCCCTGGCACACCAATGTGCTGCTGTCGGGGTTTCAGTCGCAGGGCTTCGGCAAAACCGGAGCGTATAACGCATTCATCCACGACGACGCCACGAACCAGGGCGGCACGCGACTGATCAGCTACACGGGGCAGAGCTATGCAGCGCTGACCCAGGGTTACCTGATCCAGCAGGACGGCAATACGCGTGGCCGCTATCTGGGGCAGGGGTTCGTGCTGCACGCCGACGAATACGGCGCGGTTCGTGCGAGCAAGGGGCTGTCGATCAGCACGCATCGGAAAGCCTACGACGACGAACAGATGAGTGTCGGAGAAGCCCGTACGCAATTGCAGAAAGCCGGGATGCTGGCGGAATCGCTGTCGAGCGCCAGCACGACAGCACAAGCCGAATCGTTGCAAGCCGGTCAGGACGCGCTCAAGGCGCTGGCCAAGGACGCGGAGCAGGCGGTGTCGGGCCAAAATTCGGGCGGGGTCACTGCCGGCGGCGGTACCGGCAACGCCAACGGATTCGCGAAACCGGTGATCGTCATCGCGACACCCGCGGACTTTGCCGCTATCGCCGATCATTCGGCCCACGTGGTGGCCGACAAGGAAGTCAACGTGATCAGTGGCGAGAACACGCATCTGGGAAGCGGGAAGTCACTGATCGTTGCGGCCGCAGAAAAGATCAGCCTGTTCGTTCACAAGGCCGGCATGAAGCTGTTTGCTGCGAAAGGGAAGGTCGAGATCTCGGCCCACACCGACGACGTGCGCGTGAACGCCGGGAAAGAAGTGAACGTGAAAGCCAAGCGCATCGTGCTCGATGCCGACGAGATCTGGATCAAGGCCGGCGGATCGTACACGCAGTGGTCGGCGTCCGGGATCGAGGACGGCACGCAGGCCGGCCGCACGATCAAGTCGGCGTCCTTCAGTCGGCAGGGGCCGAGCTCGGTGGCCCAGCGAATGAACAGTATGCCGACGGCCAGGTTCAACGACCCGTACGTATTGCGTGATCGCATCACCGGCGAGGTGCTTAAAAACCATCCGTACGAGCTGATTCGTGGCGACGGGACAAAGTTGTCCGGGACGACGGACGAGCTGGGGCAGATCACCGAGCAGAAGAGCGAGGATATCGAGAAGCTGGCGGTACGCGCATTACGGCGCCGGCCGAGCGGTGCTGCTGAGTGAATTCGACAACCGACACGCGAAATAGAACAACGACGATGACTGACAACACGAACGATTCCGCCGGCGGTTCGCCGTTCAGCGATAGTGCAGAACAGGATGTCGTGCGGGTGACCAGCCGCACCGACAAGGACGGCGCGTCGGTCGGGCACTTCACGTTGACGCCGGCGAGCGATACGCGGCAAAAGGAGTTGCTGTGCGACGTCCGTCCGATCATGCCGGTGATCTTCCTGCCGGGCGTGATGGGCTCCCCATTGGTCAACAAGGAGACCGGGGACCCGATCTTTTTCCCACCGAACACGGACGGCATGTTGGGTGACTTTGGGGCACTGCCGGCGCTGCTCGGCATGTGGTTCAAGGGCGCATCCACGCGAGAGACGCGATACGACCCGACCAAGGCAGTCGTGACACCGCTCGGACCTGTTCGTGCGGGCAAGGTCCGGAAGGACGATAGCGAAGACCAGTATGTCGACGAAGCCGAGGCACTCCGACGTGGCTGGGGTTCGGTCTACCGGTCGAGCTACCAGCCGATGCTGGCTTGGCTCGAGGAGCAGCTCAACGAGCCCCGATGCATGGGGAAGAACAAAGGCGCGTGGATCGAGACCGATCCTGACGGCAAGGACTGGACGCTCAAGCCCTTGTTGGGCACCGAGCCCGCCGACTATGGTGCGACGGGCGTGGGTGAGCAAGGCCGGGGGCAGGCGATCACCGAAGACTCGGAAGTCTTCAAACGATTCCTGAAGTACCGCTACCGGGTGTATGCGATCGGCTACAACTGGCTGCAGTCGAATGAACAGTCGGCGAAGGACGTGATCGAGGGATTGACCTTCACGGACAAGAAGAGCGGCAAGACGGCGCGGCTGATGGGGATCAACGAGATCATCGCCGAGAACGACAGCGGCAAGGCGATCATTCTCACCCACTCGATGGGTGGCCTGGTCGCCCGTATGGCTGTCGCGATGCACGGTGCCGAGGGCCTGATGCACGGCGTATTCCACAACGTGCTGCCGGCGACCGGCGCACCGATCGCGGCAAAACGATTTCGCACGGGTGGCGGCAATGAGGGGTTGCTGAACGGGTTCATCAACGGCGCGCTGCTCGGCAGCAACGCGGACGAATTTGTTGCAGTGGCGGCGAACGCGCCTGGCCCGCTGGAACTGCTGCCGATGCCGGACTACCACAACGGAAAGGCGTGGTGGATATTCTCGCAGCTGAACGGTACCCCGGTAATGACGTTGCCCAAGAATGGTGACGCCTATAACGACATCTTTACAAATCCAAACTGGTACGGGTTGGTTCCAAGGCAGTCTACTGGGCTACTTGATCCAGCAGGCATCGTAAAAGAGCGGCTTGGCGCAGACGCCAAAGATAACGACGTCTTCGAAAATTTTGCGGCGACAATGTTTTCCGTTGTGAACAATCAGCTAGAAATCAAGGATTCGTATCACCGAAAGACGTATCTCTCATATGGGGACGGCGCCCTGGTAGCAAAGGGGGCGGTGGACTCGAGCGAGGACGGCCATAAAAGCAAGACGGAGAAAAGCAAAAAACTAGATGACTTGCTGGCGTGGGGTACTGTGATCTGGAAGGGTAATGTGCCGCCGGGTGTGACAGAAGAAGAGTTGAAATCCGCCCGATTTTTGAGCGACTCGCACCGAGGGACGGTACGCGTGCATCTGGATAATCGCAACGTTACCATCGAGTTTGAGGTACAGAAAAAACCTGTATTGCCGGACGGAAGCAAAGTCCCGGATCCGGAAAAGAACGGTATCGTGCCGGGAGACGGAACTGTGCCGGTTTGGTCTGCCGAATCGCCTGCACGTAGTGCAAGTGGCGGAGCGGCTAAGGGTGTCCAAATGATATTCGATCAAGGGGGCTATGTGCACCAGGAAAGCTACAACCATCCGTGGGCACGTTGGGCGTTACTTTATAGTATTGTCCAGATTGCGCAGGACGCACCGGAGCCGAAGAATTGAACCGAATTCGCCATCTTGTACTTCTGGTAGCAGCCCTCTCGGCCTGCTCATTGACCTTTGCGAATGAACTCATCATGACGAATCCATTATTGTCCAAGTCGCGACCCTGGTGCATCGGGCGCTTCGTGTTCGACCGACCAATTTCCAGTGAGTTGACAAATCAAGAGTACAAATTTCGCGGAGAAAAATTGGAGACACAACACAACGCGTCGATGATCAGTTATCAAGCCAAGATCGATGCGTTGGAAAAAGAGTATCGAACGAAAAAGAGATTCGATCCGTCAGATCCGAATGACAAGATGGGGCATGCTTGGCTCGAAAAAGCGTTCTCTCCAAAAAAAGATTCGATGGTTTTCGTCTACCAAAAGGGCGTGGCAAAGGTAGCAAAATTACCGTTCGATACGGAAGGATACATCTACGAGAATTCGACGTTATTTCATACGGTAGGTCGAATTGGTTCAGCTGCGATTGGACGTGCCGAAGATATTTATAACGACACGTATCGGCGAATCAAAGCGCGGGAAAACTGGACGGTTCCGACCGAATCGGGATTTTGCTTTGACGGAGGACTGGTCACGGGGGCATCGACCTATAGCGAAGAAGTAACACAATCGCTTGCCTTGCTGCCTGGAAGGCCTGCGCTACTTGTCATCGAAATGCGAGATTCTGTCAGTTCGGATCAGGGGCGCCCGCTAACCAAGACGCTTCCGGACCTACGCGCGAAGATGGACCAGATATCGAGCGGGAGCTACCGGATCTTGCGACAAGGAAAGCGCACAGTGGCCGGTATGGACGCCGAGGAAGTGCTGTTCGCGTTGAAGGAAGGCGAAGTTACATCTTATCGGTTCTACCTGCTTGCGCCGGGCGATCCGAGCACCTTGGCGAAGCCGCATACGGCCATTCAATTGCTGCTCGGCGCGAGCAGCCCGAACTTGTCACCTGAAGAGGCGACCTCGCCGGTCGATGAGGCAGGCGCACTGCAAACCTGGGAGACGTTGTTGAACAGCCTGCACCTGCGGCCGGGCGCGGTCTAAACGGGGCCGCCATGCGACGCTTCGACATCGTGAAAGGCGACACGACGACGGTGGGCGGCATCGTCCAGGGCGGGGACCATTCGGATCTGATCGGCGGCCGAGAACAAGCCTACGAGCATGATCCGGTCTGGTGTCCCGTCTGCAAGACGCTCGGAAAGATTTCAACCGATGGCCCGCGGATTTCCACGACCGGACCGGATGGTCGGCAGGCAGCGTTAAGCGACGATCTATGCGTGTGCGCATGCCCGACACCGCCGAAACTCGTGGCGTCGCAATCGACGTCGTACATCGACGTGTAGAACAGGGAAACGGGATCTCGACGGGGTACGCTGGCCAGCTCGGACAATCTCTCAGACTTGCGAATCGCGCTCCGGCCACCAGGGCTGCGGTTGCCCACGATCGACCAGCAGCGCGTCGAGACCCTTGCCTTCGATCCACTTCGGCTTGGGGCCGTAGCCGGACCACGATTTGCCTGACTTCGGGTCGCAATACTTTGCCGGCGCCCTGTGCTTTTTCTTCTGGCTGCCGATGTAGCCCAACGCGCTGAGGATTTCTTGCTGCGTAATTCCCCGTTGCTTTACCTGTTCCTCGAGGTTCGAAAGCACGCTTTTCTTTTCCGAACGCCGGCCCCACAGCGCTCATCGCTACCAACCTCCGGCCACGGTCCGTCGAGCGTGGCTGGATTCCGACAATATCGACGCGAGACTCACAGCCTGATTGGCTACGGAATCCCGCCGCAGGTCAAGGCTGGAATCGCTTTTTGCGTTGCGCCCGTGGCGGCTTCCGGTTTGCCGTGTCGTGCCGCGTCGCGGGCTTCCGGCCGGGCGCGGCGGGCCTTGATCCGCCCGGCAAACGCTAGAATTGCGGTTTTAGCCCGGAATACGTCCATGTCTTTTGCCTCGCTCGGCCTGATCGATCCCTTGTTGCGTAACCTGCAGGACCTCAACTACCAGGCTCCTACGCCGGTGCAGGCCAAGGCGATTCCTGCCGTGCTCGGCGGCAAGGACGTGATGGCCGGGGCCCAGACGGGCACCGGCAAGACGGCGGGTTTCGCGCTGCCGCTGTTGCAGCGGCTGGTGCAGCACGGCCCGGCGGTGTCCAGCAACCGCGCGCGCGTCCTGGTGCTGGTGCCCACGCGGGAACTCGCCGAACAGGTGCTGCAAAGCTTCATCGCTTACGGCAAGGGCCTCGACCTGCGATTCCTGGCCGCGTACGGTGGCGTGAGCATCAACCCGCAGATGATGAAGTTGCGCAAGGGCGTGGATGTGCTCGTGGCCACGCCGGGCCGGTTGCTGGATCTCAATCGCCAGAACGCGGTGCAGTTCGATCAGGTGCAAACGCTGGTGCTGGACGAAGCCGACCGCATGCTGGATCTCGGCTTCGCGCGCGAACTGAACGCCGTTTTTGCCGCGTTGCCCGCCCAGCGCCAGACGCTGCTGTTCTCGGCCACGTTCAGCGACGAGATCCGCGCGATGGCGGCGAGCATTCTGCGCGGCCCGGTCAACATCAGCGTCAGCCCGCCCAACGCCACGGCCAGCAAGATCAAGCAGTGGGTGGTGCCGGTGGACAAGCGCAACAAGCCCGACCTCTTCATGCACCTCGTGGCCGAGAACAAGTGGGAGCATGCGCTGGTGTTCGTCAAGACGCGCAACGGCGTCGATTACCTGGCGGCCATGCTGGACGAAGCGGGTTATGCGGTCGACACCATCCACGGCGACAAGCCGCAACCCGCGCGCTTGCGCGCACTGGAGCGCTTCAAGACGGGCGAAGTCCAGATGCTGGTCGCCACCGACGTGGCGGCGCGCGGGCTCGATATCGACGATTTGCCGCTGGTGATCAACGTCGATCTGCCGATCGTCGCGCAAGACTATGTGCACCGGATCGGCCGTACCGGGCGCGCGGGCGCCAGCGGCGTCGCGGTGTCCCTGGTGTGTGCCGACGAAGCGCCGCAACTGGCCGCGATCGAAGCGCTGATCCGGCAAACGCTGCGTCGTGAAGAAGAGCCGGGTTTCGAGGCCGAACACCGCGTGCCGGAAACCAGCGCGACGGGTCAGATCATCAAGAAACCGAAAAAGCCGAAGAAGCCGAAAGTGCAGCAGGCGGCGCCCGTTGCCAGGCCGGTGGCCGGTAAAAAGCCGCGCCCGCCAGCGCAAGGTGGGGAAAGCAGGCACAAGCCTGCGGCGGCGCACGCAAAGCCGGCCGGTAACGAACCGGATTACACCATCGGCAGCCCGTTCAGCGTGCAGAAACCGCGCGGCAAACCGGCGGGCAAGCCGGCTGCGGGATCGCGCAAGCCGGCCGGCAAACCCGCCGGTGGCCGTGGCAAGCGGCAGCCTTGACGTGTCGGGACGAGTCACGCCGGTCATTGAACCTGGCGGGCGGTTCCGGGCCCGCCGGCCGCTTCAAGGAGGTTGCATCGACGGGGTGAATCCGGCGTAACGCCAGGCCGTTCGCGTCGGCGATCTGGCAATATGCACCGACGGACTTCAGACACGGGCACCCCATGCACATCGCGATTCTGACCTTTCAGGGCTTCAACGAACTCGATTCCCTCATCGCACTGGGCGTGCTCAATCGCATCAAGAAGCCCGACTGGCGGGTCACGCTTTCATGCCCGGAGTATTTCGTCACATCGATGAACGGGGTGACCGTGCAGGCGCAGTCGACATTGGCCGACGCCTGCACGGCGGATGCCGTCATTGTCGGGAGCGGCATTCGAACCCGGGAAGTCGTCAACGACGCGACGCTGATGGAGCAGTTGAAACTCGATCCCGCCCGGCAACTGATCGGTGCCCAGTGTTCTGGCACGCTGGTTCTGGCCCGGCTCGGCTTCCTCGACAACGTCCCGGCCTGTACGGACCTCACGACCAAACCCTGGGTAGTCGAGGCGGGCGTCGAAGTCCTCAATCAGCCGTTCTTCGCTCGAGATAACGTCGCGACGGCAGGCGGCTGTTTTGCTTCGCAATACCTGGCCGCGTGGATCATCGCGCGCCTCGAGGGCGAGGAAGCCGCGCGCAGCGCGCTTCATTACGTTGCGCCGGTCGGGGAGAAGGATGAGTACGTTTCCCGTGCGCTGACGAACATCACGCCTTATCTGCCGTAATGCGATAAAAAATCGCACTGCGTTCATCGCGGTCATGCGGTGTTCGCGATGGCGGTTTCTCCGGCGCCCTCGGTTCGCAATCGCGTTGCCGGCGGCAGCCGTGATTTCCGTTTTCCCTTGCTTGCGGGTTCGGATACCACCGAATCGGGAAGCGTGATCGGGGCCCGATCCGCGAGGTTCAATGCACGTCATTTGCGACGATGGACGCCAACGCTCGAGCGCCGTCGTGCTGGGCCGTGTCTTCAGTGGAAAAGATGTGGTGACTGAATGCGATCAGTTTGAAGCCGGACCCCGTGGGACGAGGGACGGTGATACCCCAGTGCCAGCCACCGTCCTGCTGGAACACGTGAAGGGCAGGGGGGGCCTGATTCAGTGCTGATGAAAAAGTCGTCATGGCGTGCTCTCCCGTCATGGGGCGACTGCTGGGCAACGACATCGGATGCGCGAACCCAGTCTACGAGCACTTTTGCTGCAGCGCAATATCCGGATGACGCGAACATGCCGATGTGCGGCGCGCCACAATTTTGAAATACAAATATGCAATGTCGTCGATGGCTGGCATATTGATGTGACGATTAAGAATGTTCGGAGGCTTCATGGACCGCAGTTCGCTTGTGTGGGCGGGGGTACCGCATAACAGCGATGGCGTCGTGTTTCAGGCTCGGGTCGGCCGCGGGCTTCAGCGCTTTCATGTTTCCCGGTTGATCCTCGAGAAGGCATGCGACCTCGAGCGACTGGCATCCGATGCGCGGCAGCTCGAATGCTTTTACGAGCATCTGGCCCCGATCCTGGCAGTCGCCCGGAAGACGCGCTCGAATGCGAAAGCCGATACGGTTTCGCTGAAGGTTTCCGATTTTGCCCGAACGGGCAGCGTGCGTGCCGGGCAGGATGCCCGGGCGGGGATGCGATGAGTATCGCGGGGGCCTCAGATGTTGTCCGCGCGCCAACGACGCGGTGACACGCCGGTAACGCGCGTAAATGTCCTGGTGAAGTGGCTCTGATCCGCGAAGCCGCAGATATCCGAGATCATGTGCAGCGGCATGGATGACGTGCGCATGTACGTGATTGCGCGCTCGATGCGCTGATTGATCAGCCAGCGATGGGGCGGCAACCCGGTCGTCTGATGAAAGGCTTTGACAAAGTAGCCGCGAGACAGGCCGCACGCTTTGGCGACATCGGCAATCGTGACGTTCCCGGTCAGGTGCTCGAGGAGAAACCCTTTCGCCATTCGCTCCTGCCACGCCGTGAGCTTGCCCGTCGACTTCTCCCGCCGCTCGCTGACGCCACCGTACTGGCGCGCGACATGTGCCTGAAAGGCGAGCGCGACGTGGTCGACGAAGAGCTGGGAGGCATGCCCAGGCTGCGCCAAAGCGGGGAGCAGGGCCTGGCCCAGGCGATGAATGATCGGGTCCACCTTGCTCAAATGCGGTGGCAGGTAAAGCTGCGGCCGCTGCCTGCCCCCGAGTTCATCGACTGTCTCCTCCAGCGTTCGGCGGGGGAGGTGAAAATGGATGCAGTCGAACGTTCCCTTCAGGTCGGAAACCCATCTGCGATCGAGGTCATGGATCGTGACGGTTCCTGCTTGATAAGGGACGAAACGAGCGACACGTCCGTCGAGCCACAATTCCTGTTCGCCGAACGCGCGCAATTGCAACACGACGAGATCGGCGTCTTCCAGTTCGTATGGCGCGGTTCGGCCAATATCCCTGCGAGATGTCTTCAGCCGACTGATGCTGACCTGTGAGTGCGGCAACGTCTGCGTGACGACGCTTTGCCTGAGGTCGGCCGGCATGAAATCCGATGATGCGTTGTCCGACTGTGCGGCAGTCATAAGTCCGCGGGAACGTGAAGAATGGGGCGGCGAAGTATATCAAAGCAAAATTTGGCTGGTGTGCGTCGTATGTCGCCGATGTAGTGGCAGAGCGTGAATACGGCGTGATGTGGGCCGCGCTCTTGCCCCGGCCGGGTCGATATCGGCGATTGGACATACGGACAATCGATCAGCGCGTAAAGGACGTTTTTCCCTCGTTTCAGGCGGTATGTCGTTATTTGAGGGTTCCGGATAAAATGCGACTTTCCGGGTTTTCAGTTAGCGACTTCGTCATGCATCGAATCGGATTCTTCGTTTGCCGTGGCTACGATGTGCTCGATCTGGGTGGGCCGCTGTCGGCCTTCAATCAGGTGGCCACCGCGGCGGGCCACACGCCCTATGATCTCCAGGTCATCTCGCAGTCCGGCGGCCCGGTTCCCGGCAATACGGGCGTTTCGATCGAAACGCGGCCGATCGGACGGCGTACGTTCGACACCGTCATTTTCGTGGGCGGGGAGATCGAGCCGATGCGGGCTCAGGAGAACATCGCCGCTGCCAGGAAACTCGGCGCCCGCGCCTCGCGGGTGGCAAGCGTGTGTACGGGGGCGTTTCTGCTGGCCGAAACCGGCTTGCTGGATGGCGTAAGAGCCACGACGCACTGGCTGTACGCGGCCCAGTTGCAGTCGCGCTTCCCGCGCACCCGGGTCGAAGGCGACAGTATCTATATCGAGGAGGGCCGCATCTGGACGTCGGCGGGCATCGCCTCCGGAATCGACCTGGCGCTCGGCATGATTGAACGGGATATGGGTGCGGAGATTGCGCGTGCCGTCTCCCGGTATCTGGTCGTTCCGTATCGCCGACCGGGCGGCCAGTCCCAATTCTCGGCGATGTCGCAGATGGAGCCGGAATCGGACCGGATCCGCATCGCGCTGAATTTTGCCCGGGAGCACCTCGCCGAAGCGTTGCCGGTCGAACGGCTCGCCGATGCCGCACGATTGAGTGTGCGGCAGTTCGGACGCGCATTTCGCCGGGAAACCGGTGAAACACCTGCCAAGGCGGTCGAGCGCCTGCGAGTCGAAGCGGCGCGGCTGCGCCTGCAGAGTGGTAGCGAACCGATCGAGCAGATTGCGCTGGCGGTAGGGTTCACCGATCCGGAGCGGATGCGCAGGGCCTTCATCAAACTGCATGGGCACCCGCCGCAAGCGATTCGACGCGAGAGCCGATCGAACGGCGCGCGCTGATCGGCTGCCGGCCGATCAGCGCATTGCCCATGAATGTCCGTCTGACGGATCAGTCGTGCTTCGTGCAGGTCATGATCCGTTTCGCCGGATGCTCATTGGTCGTTCGTCGGCAGCGGACCGTAATCGTTCCACATGTCGCGATGCAGTTTCCACGCGCCGCCTTGCTTCAGAAAGACGAGCGTCTGCTTGCCGCGGTATTTGAGCTTTCCGTCGTGGTCATGGATCTCCGTATCCGAAACCTCGGTCACGACCCGGTCGTTGCCGTAGAACTCGTAGTTGCTGAACGATACGGTGACAGGCTTCGATCCGGCATACCCTTTGGTAAGGTATTCGGTGATCGCGCGGCTCCCCGTTACCTTGTCGCCGCCGGGCGGCAAGAGGGTGCCGTCGCGGGTATAGAGGCGACCGATTGCTTCGTAGTCGCCTCGCGCGAAGGCATCCGCCCATCGTGCATTCTCGGCTTTGATGGCCGCTTCGGGCGGATGTTGCGAACCACCGGCAGATGCCGGCGTTGCAAACGCGAAAAAGGTGACGCAGGCTGCTGCAAGTGCGGTAGCGAAAGTACGATTCTGTTGCATCGGGTGATTTCCGGTTATAGCTCGAATTGAGAGGACTACGAAAATTGACAGGGCGGGCGGGCAATGCGGGAGCCGGTGATCATCGAGGCCTGCGGATGACCCGCGCACATTGCCTGCCCATGTTTCACCGAACGCCTGGAATGCGTGCGAGCCCCTTGGAGGCGCCGGGCAGTTCCTTGTCGACCATCGCGACGACTTCCGGCCGCGCGTCCCGCGGATGGCCCGAGTGGAACGGCGGCGCGGGATCGTATTCGATCACGAGTTGCGTGAATTCGGCCGCCTGTCGGCCGCGCAGCTTCTCCGCCACGCGAAGCGCGAAGTCGATGCCCGCCGTCACGCCGCCGCCGCTCATGAACCGGCCGTTGTCGTCTTCCACGAAGCGGTCGGGAACGGGAATCGCGCCATATTCGGCCAGCTTGTTGACGAAGGCCCAATGGCACGCGCTTCGCTTGCCCTTGAGCACGCCCGTTGCGGCGAGCACCAGCGATCCGTTGCAGACCGACGTAACGTGCCTGGCGCTTTCCGCCAGGCGCCGGATCTGCGCCTGATACGCGGGTTGCATCGGCGCCGTCAAATTGGACCCGCCGGGGACCAGGAGCACGTCCGTCTTGTCGATGTCGGCCAGCCGCTCGGTCTTGCCGTACACGACGCCGAATTCGAGCGTCACGTTGCCGCCATCGAGGCTCGCGTAGCGAACGTTCGTATTCGGCAGCCGATGGAAGATCTCGCTGGGGCCGGCGAAGTCGAGCAGCGTCCCGCCGTCGTAGTTGACGATCAGGATGTTGAGCGGTTCATTCGGCGCAAGTTCGCCCTTGCTGCCGGCCTGCGCAAGAGCAGGGGTGGTATGCGCGAGCAACGCGCTGCCGCCCAGGATGGCGCCGAGGGTGGCGGCGCCCCCCAGCTTGAGGGCATCGCGGCGCGAACGGCCCGCTCTCGTGAGCGGTGTTCCGGAAGCATTGTTTTCGCTACGGTCGGTCAAGATCGTTTCTCCTTGCACTTCGGCCCCTCTGCGGGCGCAACCAGATTGGGCCGGATTGAATGGCCGCCGCGACGAACGGCGTGGCGGACGTGAGATCGGGATGGGGAGAGCCCGGATGATTTGCAGGGCTCAGGCATTGCGCGCCGCAGGCTTAAAGCTGCGAAGCGCCGCCATCGACGACCAGTTCGGTGCCGACGACATACGACGATTCGTCGCTGGCGAGATAGAGCGCCGCGTACGCGATGTCCATCGCGTGGCCCATGCGGCCCACCGGAATGGTTTCGGCGAATTCGGCCTTGCGCTCGCGAACCCATTCGTCGGGCATGCCCCATTTGGTGAGCAGCGGAGTGTCGATCACACCGGGCGCGATCGCGTTGAAGCGGATCTTGCGGTCGAGAAACTCGTAGGACCAGCTGCGGGCGAGCGATCGTACGGCGGCTTTCGCTGCCGCGGTCAACGAGATGCCATGCTTGCCGGTCTGCGCGACGAACGATGTATTGAGAATGAACGAGGCGCCTGGCCGCAGGTCCGGCAGCACCGCCTGAAGCGTGAACACCACGCCCTTGACGTTGATGTCCATGATCTCGCCATAGAGCGCGTCGTCGATGTCGTTGACCGCGGACGGGAACGCCCAGCCTGCGTTCGCGAATACGACATCCAGGCCGCCGAACGTCTCCTTGACCTCGGCGGCAATCGCCCGCATGTCGTCGAGCGAACGGACGTCGCCCTTGAGAACGAGCGCATGCTCGCCAAGCTCGGCCTTCACGCGCTCGAACACTGTGTCATCGCGGCCCGTCACCGCTACGCGGGCACCTTCCGCAATGAACAGCTTCGCGGTTGCGAGGCCGATGCCGCTGGTACCACCAGTGATCAACACTGACTTGTCTTTAAGCCTCATCTTCTGCTCCATTTTTACGTCGTGACTGATCAGGCCGAAGGCTTCAAACGCGATTGCGTCTGTGTGCCTTTTCCGGCTCGATCTTCCACGTGCAGTATGGAACGCGAGGCGTATGGCGCAAAGGTCGTATAACCCTCAAAAAGCGCCACTCGGTTAAAACGGGTGAATAACGCGGCTCGGTGTTTGGCGGGGGCAATGCCCGTTCGCACGCTTCATGTGGGGTCTCGCTGGCGGCGAGTGGCGTGTGGAGCAGGCGTGCGCGAAGGTCGGACGCGCAGTGGTCGCGATGCGGATGTCCGAGCGGTCGCGGCGAGTGGCCGGTATCTGGAGGCCGTCTGCTTCACTCCTTGCGCTCATAGCGCAAACGGTATCCCCCATTCATTCGCTCGATGCGTGCGAACCCGTGTTCCCCCAGATGCATGCCGGCGATCAACAGCCCCTCCGAACTGACCTGGTCCAGAAGCCGTGACCGCGTAGCAGCGGCCAACGACGCATCGTGATCGAAGGCAATCGACACCTCCGGTCGCTGAATCTGGATATGCGGGAAATGCACCACGTCTCCCCACACAAGAAGCCCCTGATCGCGGGATTCAAGCACATATCCGGTATGTCCATCGGTGTGCCCCGGTATCGGCAGTGCGTCGATGCCGGGGAGCACTTGCCCGTCGTCGAAAAGACGAAGCCGGTCGCCATAAGCATCGAACACCCGACGCGCCACCGCGAAATTTCCGCGTGCCCGTTCGCTGGCGCGACTCAGATTCCCGTCGTCCTGCCAGAACCCGACCTCGCGTCGCTGCACGACCAGTTCCGCATTCGGGAACGCGATCTCTCCTGCACCGTTCACGAGCCCCCCGACATGGTCGGGATGCGCGTGGGTCAGCAGGATGGTGTCGATCGCGGCGGGCTCGATACCGGCAAGCGCGAGGTTCGTCCCGAGTTGGCCGCCCCATTGCCTGAACCCGCCCGCCCCGGCATCGATGAGCACGGTGCGGCCCGCGCCGCGTACGACGTAGCAATTGATGTGCACGGCTTCTGGCGCGTTCTGCCCGGCATCGCGTTGCATGTTCGACGCGTCGGCCGGATCGATATTCGACAGAAAGTCGAGACTCGCGGTGAGGTAGCCATCGCTGATGGCGGTAATCGTGAAATCCCCGACTTGCTGGCCGGGAAAGGTAAGCGTAGCCATCGTGCTTCTCCGGATCGGCGAATGGTGGGTTAGTTGCGGGCGTGAATGTTCGACGCGGTGTAAGCAAAACACCGAATGCGCGCGGTGAGGCCGGTGCGCTGGACGATCGCACGATCCAGCGCTTCCATGAACCGGTCCATGACCGCCGACGTGCGGGGCGTGCCGGCGCGATACCGAATGTCCGCGTAGACAGGATGCCCATGCCCGTGCAGCACCGGCTGAAAAATGACGTGGACGTTCCTGAGCTCGGCGCCGAGCACATGCGTACAGAGCTCGACGCAGTCGCGCGACAGCTCGGCAAGATTTTCGTCAGCGGGCATTCGCTGTGCATCGATCGAGAAAGTGACGTTCGGCATCGTGGGCTTACTCCTGGGCAGTCGAAAGGGCGCGTGCGCTCGTCAGTTGCTCCGTCGTCGGCGCATAAAGGTGAATGCCTTCCGCGCGCTCCTCGACAAGCGGCACGCTGTTGCGCGGCACGACGGCGAGCCAGCGTCGTGCCGGAAACTGCTCCAGCGCGACGGCTTGCATGGCCAGCGGGTCGAGGCCCAACCGGATCAGCGGATCAGGGCCGCCGGCGCACAGCGCGAGGCGTTCGCCTTCCGCCACCGCCGGGGCCAATCCGATATCGCTATAGAGATTGCGATGCCAGTCGGTGATGTGCTGCTGCCATTTCGCAAAATTGCCGCCGCCTTTCCGGCGATATTCGTCGCCGGTCAGCACATCGAGACCGTCGATCGTGTGAATCGCCAGATAGACAGGGCAACCGCTGCCGATCGCCTTGAACCGCTGCGACGTGTGAAACCCCGTCACGGAGATCAGGGCAGGCAGCTTTTCAAGGCTGTAGAAGTCGTTCCATTCGGCTTCGCTGTCGACGTCGGCGAAGCTGCATTCCACGGTGTAGATCATCGGATCGTCCTTTGAGCAAGATGCACGTCCCTCGGCGGGCGCTTGATGGTCAGTGCAGTAACGTAATGCTAAGCTCGCATTTGCACCCCATAAAACGAAATAAAGTCAGCCTTCAGTGATATTTGCTCAAGCTGACGTCGAACCCACCCTGACCGGCGAGCCACACATGCCCCGCAAGATCCCGAGCAATTCCGCGCTGCAGGCGTTCGAAGCCGCGGCCCGACACGGCAGCTTTGCCCGAGCCGCTGATGAACTCGCCCGAACCGAGGGCGCCGTCAGCCGTCAGATCGGCCGGCTGGAGGCGTTCCTGGGTGTCACGCTGTTCGAGCGGATCGGCAACCGGGTACGGCTGGCACCGAACGGTGCGCGGTACGCGGTGCAGGTTCGCGAGATTCTGGATCGGCTGGAACGGGACAGCCTGTACCTGATGGGGCAGCCTGTCGAAGGCGCGAGCATCGATATCGCGGCCATTCCGACCTTCGCCACGCGCTGGCTGATCCCCCGGCTGAAACACTTTCAGGACCGGCATCCGAACGTCACGGTCCATATCGCCGAGCGCATGGAACCGTTCCTGCTGGCCGGGAGCGGTTTCGATGCCGCCATCCATTTCGAGCATCCGGCATGGGCTGGAATGCATCTGCATCCGCTGCTGGAGGAAGTGCTGGTGCCCGTGTGCAGTCCGGCGTTGCTGGCGGACGCCGGGGCGAACCCGTCGCTGGACGCATTGCCACGCCTTCACCGGCGGCAGAACCCGGACGCGTGGCAGGCCTATGCGCAGGAGTCCGGCATCGTGCTGGGCAACTCGGCGATTGGCGCGCGCTACGATCTCCATTCGATGCTGATCGAAGCGGCGCTCGCGGGCCTGGGTGTCGCGCTGGTGCCGCGTCTTTACGTCGACGCGGAGCTCGAGCAAGGGCGGCTGGTCGCACCCTGGCCGGCGGGCAAGTCCGTCACGAAAAACTTCTGCCTCGTCCTGCCCGAACCGATCGAACTGGCCCAGGGGCCGTTGCAGGCGTTCGCGACGTGGATGCTGAATGACGCGCCGGGCCTGGCACCGCACGGTAGCGCCCGACGCACGCCGCGAGTCAGACGTCAGCGCGGTGCTTCCTCTCCACGTTGATTCGCCGCACGCAGGCCGCGATCAGGTACGCCGCGCTCGGCGAGACACCGCCTGCCGAATGCTCCCGTCAGTCGGGCGTATGCGCCCAACCGACGGGCCTGCAAAGCCCCAGGACCGACAGTGCTGCCGGCACTGAAAACCGGTTCCACCCGCGCCACGCGGGTTCTTCCACATGATCGTTTGGTCTCCTTCGCATCCTTGATGACCAATGCTCCATGACGGCAACGCGATAAGGCACGTCCGGCGGGTCGAGGTGCCGGTGCGGTTGTGGCATCCGGCGTTGCGGTCTCCGGTGGCCGGATACGTGTGATCCGCGTGGTGCTTGTCGGTGCAAAGCCGCAACGGCCGGGATCACAAGACGTCGAGGAAGATCGATGGATCTAGTGGTTGATGCACCCGTTGTCAACTGACTGGAGGGCCCTGTCTAACAACCTGCACAGCGTTGTTGAACGTGATTCACTTCGCGTGCTGGTGCGAAAACGTTCGTTTGTGTTCGTTTTTATTCGTTTTCCGGCAACGGAGTCCGTCGTGCCGAGCCGTCGAGTGGGGTACGGCCGACATCCCGCGCGCGGGCGACGCTTCAGTGCCGGAAGCGTCGCTGCATCAGCGATTTCCGCATCCTCATCCTCGAGCAACTGACATGTACGTAAAAAATGGAGAGCAAGATGAGCAGATCGATACGAGCGAAGGCAGTGGCGACCGTGGTGGCGCTCGCCATGAACGCGGCCCCGGCCGCGAGTGTTGGAACCGTTCTGTCGCTGGCCGGCACACAGGCCGCTTCCGCCGCGACGACCGCCGTTGACGACTACGCGGCGACCCGGTACCCGATCATTCTCGTGCACGGGCTGACCGGCACCGACAAGTACGGTGGCGTCGTCGAGTACTGGTATCGCATTCCGGAGGACCTGCGGGCGCACGGTGCGGCGGTATACGTTGCCAACCTGTCCGGCTTCCAGAGCGACGATGGCCCGAGCGGGCGTGGCGAGCAATTGCTTGCGTTCGTGAAGCAGGTGCTCGCGGCAACGGGCGCGCAGAAGGTGAATCTGATCGGCCATAGCCAGGGCGGCCTGACATCGCGTTATGTTGCGTCCGTTGCGCCGGAACTGGTCGCGTCGGTAACGACGATCAGTACCCCGCACTGGGGCTCGCAATTCGCCGACTTCGTCCAGCAACTGTTGCAGACTGACCCGACCGGCCTGTCGTCGACCGTGCTCGGCGCATTCGCGAATGCGCTCGGCACGTTGACGAGCAGCAACTTCAATACGAACCAGAATGCGATTCAGGCGTTGTCGGTGCTGACGACGGCAAAGGCCGCCGCATACAACCAGAAATTCCCGAGCGCCGGTCTCGGTGCGCCGGGCTCGTGTCAAACCGGCGCGCCAACGGAGACTGTCGGCGGCAATACGCACCTGCTTTATTCGTGGGGCGGCACGGCGATCCAGCCGACAGCGACGGTGGCCGGCGTGACAGGGGCCGTCGATACGAGCGTGAGCGGGGTCACCGATCCGGCGAACGCGCTCGATCCGTCGACGCTGGCACTCCTCGGCAGCGGCACGGTGATGATCAATCGCAGCGCAGGTCCGAACGACGGCGTCGTGTCGCAATGCAGCGCGCGGTTTGGCCAGGTGCTCGGCACGTATCACTGGAATCACACCGATGCGATCAACCAGATCCTCGGCGTGCTCGGCGCGAATGTGGAGGATCCGGTTGCGGTAATCCGCACGCACGCGAACCGGTTGAAGAATCAAGGCGTGTAATCGATGACAGGGAGCAAGCGCGGCATCGCGCGACGCCGGCATGTCCGGTGTCGCGCCTGCCGTGATCGAGCGGATCGTCGTGTATCGAGCGATTTCTTTGGCGCGTCGTCGATAACGGTCACCAGGGCGTGGCTTATCCGTGCTTCAGCGCGGTCGAAACGCGCTTCATCCCAGAACCGTTCCAGAGGCGTCGGCGCGCTGTCGTGACAGCGATCGGCCATGCTGCCGCGTCGGTCTCGAACGCGTCAGGATCTCAACCCTGCTGGCGCAGGGCGCAACGACATCGATTACCCCGCACTCGCGGGTGTGGTGCCGGTCTAGAGCCACCGCTCTGAATTCCCGTTGCGCCGCCGCATAAAACGAACATCAGTCGTTGGAAGTACACGGGGAAAATCGCTTCGTACTCCAACTGAAAAATCCGTCTCGATCCGAGAGTATGACCGTCCAGCAAGGAATGCAGGGCGTTTGACGATTTCATTCCCGGCTCGCCGGCGACACGCTCGATCATCGCGGTTCGCGATCCGCATTCAAGCGACGAATGTGTGCATCGCAACAATCCATTTCATTCACGGCAATCGTAACGGTAAGGTGAACGCACGTTCGAATTTGATCGAGCGATGCGAAACCACCCTGTGACGATGCCATGACAACGAACCGCGATCGACCTGCCAAAGTGTCAGCCCCGACTTCCGGTGAAACGCCGGCAGGCGGCAATGCGCGTACGGCGGGCCCGCGCCTGCCGGCCAGGCTGGTGGGCCCGATCGTGCTCGGCACGCTGCTCAACGCGCTGAACTCGTCGATGATCGCGGTCGCGCTCGTCAGCATCCAGCAGGCGTTCAATCCGCACGGGCATGAACGCATCGACACCATGTGGCTCGTGTCGGGCCTTTATCTCGCGACGGCCGTCGGCCAGCCGACGATGGGGCGGCTCGCCGACCGGTTCGGCGCGAAGCGGATCTTCTGCATCGGCCTCGCGATCGTATTGATCGCATCCGCGCTCGCGCCGTTCGCGCCGTCGCTCGGGTGGCTCATCGCGTCGCGCGTCGCGCTCGGCATCGGCACGTCGGCCGCGTATCCGGCCGGCATGGCGATGATCCGCACGTGGTCGCAGCGGCACGCGAACGGCGCGACGCCGACGGGCGGGCTCGGCGCGATCTCGGTGGCGGCACAGGTGGCCGTCGCGTTCGGGCCGCCGCTCGGCGGCGCGCTCGTGCAGTTCGCGGGCTGGCGCGCGATCTTCTGGATCAACGTGCCGATCGTGCTGCTCGCGTTCGTGCTGGCGTGGCTGTGGATTCCGGCCGACGTCGTCCCGCGCGGCGCGCAGCAACGCCGCACGCTGCGGGGCACGCTGAAGGAACTGGACCTGCCGGGCATCGTGCTGTTCGTCCTGACGCTCGCGAGCCTGCTGCTGTTCCTGCAATCGGTCACGCACGATCCCGACTGGCTGCTGCTCGTCGCGACGCTGGTGCTGTGCCCGGTGCTGGTCGGGCACGAGCGGCGGGCCGCGACGCCGCTGATCGACATCCGCATGCTCGGCGACAACCGTGCGCTCACGAGTACGTACCTGCGTTGCGTCGGCACCTACGCGGTGTTCTACGCGATCTTCTATGCGCTGCCGATGTGGCTGCAGGAGGCCAAGCACCTGTCCGCCGCCGACGCCGGCCTCGTGATGCTGCCGGTCGCGGGGATCGGCACCGTGGCGACGATGCTCGCGACCCGCCTCGCACACCGTCACGGCTCGCGGCCGGTGCTGATCATCGGTTCCGCGATGCTGTGCGTCGGCAGCGTCGTGATGAGCCTGCTCACCAGCGCGATGCCGGTCTGGTCGATCGTACTGCTATCGATCGTGTTCGGCGTGCCGAACGGCTTCAACAATCTCGGCAACCAGGCCGCGCTCTACCAGAGTGCGCCGCACGACCGGATCGGCACCGCCTCGGGGCTGTACCGCACTGCGCAGTATGTCGGCGGCAGCCTGTCGTTTGCGCTCGTCGGGCTGGCGCTCGGCCATCCGGCGAGCGATCGCGGCCTGCGCGAGCTGGCCATCGTCCTGGCGGTCATCAGCGTGCTGCTGCTGCTCAACGCAGCGTCGAGCCGGCACCTGGATACCGCCGCTTCTTCCATCCCCCAACAGAAGTGAGGTTTTGACATGTCCACTCCGACGCTCAATCGCACGGTCGCCCTGGTCGCCATCGACCTGCAGAACGGCATCGTGTCGCTGCCGGTCGTGCCCTGCAGCGGCGCGCAGGTCGTGGCGAAGACGGTCGAGCTCGCAACCGCGTTCCGCGCGTTGAAGCTCCCCGTGATCTACGTGCACACGAGCTACCAGCCGGACGGCGGCGTCGCGCTGAAGGTCAGGACGGATGCGCCGTCGGCGCCGCCGAATCTGGACCCCGAATGGAGCGCGTTCGCGCCGGCGCTCGGCGTCGGGCCGTCCGACATCGTCGTGACGAAGCACCAGTGGGGCGCGTTCACCGGCACCGACCTCGACGTGCAGCTGCGCCGGCGCGGCATCACGGACATCGTGCTGACCGGGATCGCAACCAACATCGGCGTCGAATCGACGGCGCGCCAGGCATACGAGAACAACTACAACGTCGTCGTCGTCAGCGACGCGGTCAGCACGTCGTCCACCGACGCGCAGACCTTCGCGCTGACGCAGATCTTCCCGAAGCTCGGGCAGGTCGCCGCGACGGCCGACGTGGAGGCGGCACTGAAGCAGGCGTATTCGCGCTGAACGAAGCGGCGTGTTCGGCGTGCACCATTCAAACAGAGTCATTTAACGAGGCATGACGATGATCAAGACCGATGCATGGGTTCTCTACGCAGGACCGGAACCGAGCAGGAAGCAGGCGCCCGTGGCGGGCGAACTGCGTCGCGAGACCTTCGAATTCTCCGATCTGGAAGCCGACGAGGTGCTGGTCGAGCCGCTGTACGGATCGTGGGAGGCGAACCTCGACCACGCGCTGTCGCGCAATCCGGTCGACATCTGCCGGCAGCGCCGCGAGGACAAGATCGTGCTCGGCAACGGTGCGCTGGTGCGCATCGTCGAGCGCGGCAGCGGCGTGAAGACGCTGAAGGAAGGCGAGATCTGCATGGTGATGCCGTTCGGCAAGCGCGACGAATACGGGTTCGCCGAGCTCGTCTACGCATACGACGCGCCGGGTACGATCGGCGTGATGGCGCAGCGGACCAAGATGCGCGCCGACAACCTCGTGGCGGTGCCGACGGACAGCCGGCATTCGCTGCTGCAATGGGCGACGTATGGCCGCTACTTCACCGCGTGGGACAACTGGAAGGTGGCGTCGACGTGCTGGCGCTCGCAGCTGCCGGACGTCGATCCGGCCGACTACCTGGTGTTCGGCTGGGGCGGCGGCACGACGCTCGCCGAACTGCAGCTCGCGAAGCGCGAGGGTTTTCGCGTCGCGATGACGGCGAGCAACGACCGGCGCCTCGAGGAGCTCGCGAAGCTCGGCATCACGCCGGTCGATCGCCGCAAGTTCCCGAACCTCGCGTATGACGACGAGCGCTACAAGACCGATCCGGAGTACCAGGCGAGCTATCGCGAGTCGGAGCGCGTGTTCGCGGAGACGATCGCGGAGCTGAGCGGCGGCCGCGGCGTCGCGATCTTCCTCGACAACCTCGGCGGCGCACTGTATCGCGCGACGATGCGCGTGGTCGGCCGTACGGGTATCGTCACGACGGTCGGCTGGAAGACCGGGATGCGCCTGTGGAACCTGCGCGCGACGGAATGCATCAACCGCCGCCTGCACATCCACACGCACGCGTGGCGCTACGACGACAGCATCACGATCCGCGATTTCCAGGAAACGAGCGGCTGGATCGGCGAGGAGCCGACCGAGATCTTCGATTTCGACGAGGTGCCGAAGCTCGCGTCCGACTACCTGAACGGGAAGATCCAGACGTATTTCCCGATCTACCGGATCAACGCCGTCTGAGCGGCAGGTCGCGCGCCGCGCCCGCATCGCTGCAAGACGATTAGTCATGCAGATGATGTCGGTGTGCGGCGCGCCGTGCAATCCATCTGACTGGAGAACGGCATGGCCACTGTGGAAATGGGGGGCGTCGACACCGGTGCGGCGTCGGACGCGTCCAAACCGGCGCCGCTCGACGGCATTCGCGTGATCGACGCCGCGACGTTGTTCGCGGGGCCGCTCGCGGCGACGATGCTGGCGGACTACGGCGCCGACGTGATCAAGGTCGAGCATCCGGACGGCGATCCGGCGCGCAAGTACGGCGCGCGTCGCGACGACGTGCCGTTGTGGTGGAAGGTGCTCGCGCGCAACAAGCGGGCCGTCACGCTGAATCTCGGCACGGCCGACGGCCAGCGGATCTTCCGCGAAATGGCGGCGCAGGCGGACGTGGTCGTCGAGAATTTCCGGCCCGGCACGCTCGAACGCTGGGGGCTCGGTTACGACGTGCTGTCCGCGATCAACCCGCGGCTCGTGCTCGTGCGGGTGACGGGCTTCGGGCAGTTCGGCCCGTATGCGAGCCGCCCCGGCTTCGGGACGCTGGCCGAGGCGATGAGCGGGCTCGCGTCGGTCACCGGCGAGGCCGACGGGCCGCCGCTGCTGCCGTCGTTCCCGCTCGCGGACACCGTCGCGGGGCTGAACGCCGCGTTCGCGATCATGACGGCGCTGAAAGCGCGCGAGCACACCGGGCGCGGCCAGGTCGTCGATCTCGCGATCATCGAGACGATGCTTGCCGCGATGGGCGCGCAGGTCGCGAGCTACGACCAGACGGGCCGGGTGCCCGAGCGCACCGGCAATCGTTCGCCGAACAATTCGCCGCGCGGGGTGTACCGCACGTCGGACGGCAAGTGGGTCGCGCTGTCGACGTCGGCGCACAGCATCGCGGAGCGCGTGATGCGCCTCGTCGGCCGTGCGGACCTGATCGACGAACCCTGGTTCGCGAACGGCGCCGAGCGCGCGAAGCATGCGGACGAACTGGATGCGGCGGTCGGCGGCTGGATCGAGCAGCGCTCGCGCGACGACGTGATCGCCGAGTTCGAGCGCGCGCAGGCGGCGGTCGCGCCGATCTACGACGTTGCCGACGTGCTCCGCGATCCGCAGTACGCGGCGCTCGGCTCGGTCGTATCGGTGCCCGATGCGGAGCTCGGCGCGTTCCGCACGCACAACGTGCCGTTCCGGCTGTCCGACACGCCCGGCGCGATCCGCTGGGGCGGGCCGGCGCGCGGCACGCACAACGACGAAGTATTCGGCGCATTGGGGCTGGAGCGGCACGAGATCGCCGATTTGACCGAACGGGGCATTGTATGAAAACCAGCGCAACCTACCGCAGTTACCTCTACGTGCCCGCGCACAAGGCGCAGGTGGTGGACAAGGCGTATGCAAGCGAGGCCGATGCCATCGTGCTCGACCTCGAGGATGCCGTGCCGGCCAGCCACAAGGCCGAAGCACGCGAGGCGGCCGCCGCGATTCTCGCGGAAGGCCCGCCGAAGCCGACCTACGTGCGGATCAACCCGATCGGCAGCCCGTGGTGTCGCGACGACGTCGACGCGATCGCGCAGCCGGCGCTGCAGGCGCTGCGGCTGCCGAAATGCGACCTGCCGCAGCATATCCAGGAAGTGGCGGGCTGGCTCGACGCGCTCGGCAGCGAGGCGGGCATCCAGATCCTGATCGAGTCGGCGTACGGCGTCGAGACGGCTTACCAGCTCGCGACCGCGTCGCCGCGGCTCGAACGGATCGGGCTCGGCGAGAGCGACCTGCGCGCGGACCTGCAGATCGGCGTCGACAACTTCACGCTCGAGGTGTGCCGCGCGCGCTGCGTCGTGGTGTCTCGCGCGGCGGGGCTCGCCGGGCCGATCCAGACCGTCTATCACACGCTGCCCGATCTCGACGGGCTGAGGGAATCGACGTTGCGCGCCAAGTCGATGGGGTTCCTCGGCCGCTTCGCGATTCATCCGTCGCAGCTCGCGGTGATCAACGAGGTGTTCACGCCGTCGGAAGACGAGATCCGCGCAGCCGAGCGGGTGCTCGAGGCGGTCGATGCGGCAGCGGGCAAGGCCTCGGCGTCGTCGGTCTTCGTGCTGCCGGACGGCCGCGTGGTCGCGCCGCCGCTGATCGCCAACGCGCGCGTGACGCTCGCGCTCGCGAACAATCTTCGACTCAGTGGGGCACTGGCATGAGCACACCCGAGACGCTTTCCGCTCCGGCGGCCGCCGCCGATCCGGTGGCACCGGCCCGGCCCGCGCCGCCCGACGGCATCGTCGGCGCGCTCGGCCGCTTTGCGGCGGAGGTGCGCGCCGGAGGGCTGGAATACCGGCTGCGCGTCGAGGCCGCCGCGCGCGTGCTCGACGTGGTCGGCAACAGCCTGATCGCGCACGACGAACCGGTCGTGCAGTCGGTGCTGCAGGTCGCACGGCGCTGGGCGGGCACCGGCCCGGCGAGCGTGATCGGCGCGCCCGACCGGTTGCCGGCCGCGAGTGCCGCGCTCGTCAACGGCACGCTCGCGCATGCGATGGACTTCGACGATTCGCACATGCTGTCGGTGCTGCATCCGAGCGCGTCGGTGATTCCGGCCGCGCTCGCCGCCGCGCAGGCGAGCGGCGCGTCGGGTGCGGCGCTGCTCGATGCGATCACGGTCGGCACCGAGGTGTGCATCCGGCTGGGCGTCGCCGCCTACAACGAGCGGCTCGGCAATTCGGTGTTTTTCGAGCGCGGCCAGCACGCGACGTCGATCTGCGGCACGGTCGGCGCGGCGGCGGCCGCGGCGATGCTGCTCGGGCTCGATGCCGCGCAGATCGCGGCGGCGCTCGGCATTGCCGCGAGCATGGGCGCGGGCCTGCTCGAAGCGAACCGCACCGGCGGCTCGGTGAAGCGGATCCACTGCGGCTGGGCGGCGCATGCGGGCGTGAGCGCGGCGGAACTGGCGGGCGCGGGCGTCACCGCGCCGCCGACCGCGCTCGAAGGCCGCTTCGGCTTCTTCCACGCATGGTGCGGCGACCTCGCCGACGTCGACGCGGTACTGCGCGACCTGGGCGACGAATGGGAGACGAGCCGGATCATCTTCAAGCCGTATCCGTGCAACCACTTCACGCATCCGGGCATCGACGCGGCGCTGCAACTGAAGGCCCAAGGCGTGACGGCGGACGACGTGGTGTCGGCCGAGCTGCGGGTCGCGACGTCGACGCTGCGTACGATCGGCGAGCCGGCCGAGTTGAAGGCGAATCCGCCGAACGGTTATGCGGCGGCGTTCTCGGGGCCGTACACGGTCGCGGCGGCGCTGCTCGGCGGCGGCGGGCTCGGCGTCTGGTTCGACGATTTCGACGATGCGCTTGCGCGGGACCCCGCACGGCGCGCCCTGGCCGCGAAGGTGCGTTGCGTGGCCGATCCATGGTGCGATGCGCGCTTTCCGCATTTCCTGCCGGCCGTGCTGCGCGTCGAGCTGCGCGACGGGCAAGTGCGCGAAGCGTGGATCGAGTCGAGCAAGGGCACGAATTCGCGGCCGCTGACCGAGCAGGAACTCACCGCGAAATTCGTGCTGGCGGCGAGTTCGGCGCTCGGCATGGAGCGTGCGCTCGCGCTGCGCGACGCGGTACGGTCGCTCGCCGACGATGCGCCGCTCGATGCGCTCGCGGCGCTGACGTCGGGCATTGAAGGAGGACACCGATCTTGAATGCACCCCGCTGGAAAAAGCGGCCGCCCGGCTCGAACTGGGGCGACTTCGGTCCCGACGATCAGAAGGGGCGGCTGAACTGGCTGACGCCGGACAAGGTGCGGCAGGGCGCGGCCGAAGTGCGGGAGGGGCTGTCGTTCTCGCTGAGCCTGCCGCTCGACGTGCCGCGCGGCGGCGGGCTGAACGCGCGGCGGCGGCCACCCGCGATCATGCCGGCGCTGCTCGGCGACAAGCCGTATTTCGGTTATCGCGCGGACGAACAGGTTGCGAACGCAACCGATGTGGTCTGCGACGATTCGTTCTGCATGCACTCGCAGTTCTCGACGCAATGGGACGGCCTGTCGCACGTGGGCGGCGTGTTCGACGCGGACGACGACGGCGTGCCTGAAATCGTGTTCTACAACGGCTTCCGGATGGGTGAGCATCTGCGGGTGCCGCAAGAGGGCGACGCGACGGGCGGCGCGCACGCGCTCGGCATCGAGGTGATGGCGCAAACGGGCGTGCAGGGGCGCGGCGTGCTGATCGACCTGCGGCGTCATTTCGGCGACGCGCGCACGAAGGTCGGCTTCGCGGAACTGATGCAGGTGATGGAGGCGGACCGCGTGCAGGTCGAGCGCGGCGACATCGTCTGCATTCACACCGGCTTTGCGGATCTGCTGCTGAACGACGACGGCGGATCGCCGGCGACGGTCGCGAGCGCGTGCGTGCTGGACAGCGGCGATGCGCGGCTGCTGCAATGGATCGACGAATCGGGGCTGGCCGCGCTCGTGGCCGACAACCATGCGATCGAGGAACGTCCGCAACATGCGCAGCCGCTCGCGCAACCGGGCGCGCTGATGCCGCTTCACGAACTGTGCCTGTTCAAGCTCGGCATTCACCTCGGCGAGCTGTGGCACCTGACGCCGCTCGCGAACTGGCTGCATGCACACGGCCGGAACCGGTTTCTGCTGACCGCGCCGCCGCTGCATATCCGCGGCCTGGTCGGCGCACCGGCGAATCCGGTCGCGACCGTTTGAGCTTGCGGGCGGCCGCCGGGGCGGCGTTCGCCCGCATTTTTTTGCAATGCGACCTTTTTTCAAAAATCGCGAATCAAATGACCGATTGGTACGGTATCCGGAAGAATCGACGCGAAACGGACCAACTAATTTAAAAAATTAACCAATACCGCTCGATACCTAAAAATATAGATACGTCAAGATTGGACTATTCTTGTGCATTGCACTAAATATCAGGGGATTGCTCCGATTGCGGAATTTTTCAATCGCAATCGGAGGCGGTGTTTAACCTGTTTAGTGGATGGTCGCAAACATGAATCTACGTTCGATCGATCTGAACCTGCTGGTCATACTCGATGCGCTATTGACGGAGAAACAGGTCACCCGGGCCGGCCAGAAGGTCGGCCTCACGCAGCCGGCCGTCAGCAACGCGCTGGCGCGGCTGCGGTTCCTGTTCAAGGACGAGATCCTGGCGCGCACCGCGGTCGGCATGGAGTTGACGCCGCGCGCACAGGCGCTGGCGATGCCGATTCGACAGATCATGCAACAAATCGAGGAATTATTTGAATCGGATTATCAATTCAATCCTTTTACGTCCGAGCGCCATTTCACGTTGCGCATGTCGGATCTCACCGAATTGCTTTTGCTGCCGGCTCTGCTGCGCTGCATGCGCTTGACCAGCCCGAATATCGGCATGGACGTCGTGCACATGAGTGCCGCCAAGACCGCCGACGCACTCGAATCCGGGCTGCTCGACCTGGCGATCAGTGCCGGCCTCGAACATTCGGGCGCGCTGTCGTCGCAAATCGTGTTTCATGACCGGATGGTCTGCGTGATGAGCCGCAGCCATCCGGAAGCGGGCATGCCGCTGACGCTCGAACGGTTCCTCGCGCTCGACTTCCTCAACGTGACGATCAATCCGGTCGACCACAGCCTGGTCGACAACCTGCTTGCGAACATGAACTGCACGCGGCGCATCGCGCTCAACGTGCCGCACTGGCTCGTCGTGCCGAACATGCTGGATGCGCTGCCGTACGCGGTGATCATGTCGGAGCGGCATGCGCTGAGCCTCGACGACGCGCGGCTCGTGATCCGCGACCTGCCGCTCGCGATGGAGCCCGTCGCGTGGTCGCTGTACTGGCACCGGCGCTACGACGGCAGCAACGCGCACGCGTGGCTGCGCAGCCGCATCGTCGAGGTCGCGGAAGCGCTCGAACGGCACGGCGTCGCGGCGGAAGCTTAGGGTTCGTTCACGTCGGTCAGCCGACGACGAGCAGCGGCGGCAGCGTCGCGATGTCGGGCTGCTCGTCGAGCCGCCACAGGTAATCGAGCGCCGCGCGGATCTGCGCCGGGCTCCAGTGCCGCCGGCAGTTCTTCGTGAACTTCGCGTCGTAGTCGTCGCGCCGCATCGGCCGCGTCGGCGAGCCGGGCAGGTCGTCCACCTGCTTCGTGCAGGTCGACCCGTCTTCGCACACGGCCGTCACCCGGTTCGGCGCGTGCGCGGGATAGCGGGCGGTCAGCGCCGGGTCCTCGCGCACCGTGATCCGCTCGATCAACGCGCGCAGCGCCGGATCGTGCAGCGCGTCGGGCCGGTAGCTCTCGGTCGTGATGTCGCCGTCGAGCATCGCGCGCGCGACGATGTACGGCAGGCTGTGATCGGCGGTCTCGTGCGTCGACGGCGCCCATTTTTCGCGGTCGCGGCCGGCCGTCACATAACCGACTTCGGTCGTGTCGATCTCGATGCGCCGGATGCGGCGCAGGTCGCCGACCTGCGCGGCGACGTCGAGCGCGGCCGGAATCGCGGTCTGCGTGAGCCCTTGCGCGGGATAGAACTTCACGAAGCACTTGCCGATCCGGAACGCGCCGCCGCGCCCGCCGAATTCGCGCGTGTCGACGGCGAACGGCCCGGACACCTGCGGAAAGAATCCCGCCATGCCTTCGAAGATCGGCGCGGGGCCGGTCAGCCCGGCGCGCGCGAGCTGCGTCGAGAACACCGCGTTGCGCGCCGCGTCCGCATCGGCGAGCGCCTTCCAGTTCGACAATTCCTGGACGCGCGTCTGGTTCAGCGCGAGATGGCTGTTGATCGACAGGTTCACCGCCTGCACCAGCTGCGGCGCGGGCATGCGCATCAGCTTGCCCGCGGCGAGCGCGACGGCGGGCAGGCTGTAGCACGTGTGGTCCCAGCCGCGCGGGCTGATCGCGGCGGCGTCCATCAGCCGGCACGCGATCTCGTAGGCGATCGCGATCGACAGGATCAGGTCGCGGCCGTTTGCGTGCTGCGCTTCGGCGACCGCGAGGCACGCGGACATGTTGTCGCTCGGATGGCCGGTCTCCTTGCCGGCGTACGCGTCGTTGAAATCGTAGTAGCGCAGTGCGGTGCCGGTCGCGAACGCGGCGAGATCGGGGCTCGTGCGCTGGTTCGTGCCGACGATCGTCGACACGCCGCCCGGCGACGCGAGCGCCGCGTCGCGCGCGATGCGTACCGGACGTTCGTCGTGCGCGGCGATCGCGCAGCCGAGCGCGTCGATCAGGTGCGCCTTGATCGTCTCGATCGTCGCGGCGTCGAGGTCGCGATACTGCAGCCCGGCCGCGTAGTCGGCGAGCTGCTGCGCGAGATCGGGGCGGCCGGGGGCGGCGGCAACCGGCAGCGCGCCGGCGCGGGCGTGGGCGAACGGCAGCGCGAGCGCCGCGCCGGTCAGCGTGGAAAGGAAGTGGCGGCGGTTCATTGTGCGAAGACTCCGAAGGTTCCTGAAACTGGGGAGAGGCGAGGTCAGAACAGCTTGCGCAGGCCGAGTGCCACGCCCGCACTGCTGGCGCGGTCGCCGGCCAGCGTGTAGTGGAGGAAGTTGTAGTTGTAGTTGTCGAAATCGAGCGCGGCGCGGCGCGCGTAGCCGCCCGCCAGGTACAGCGTGACGGCTTTCGACAGGAAGTAGTTCAGCTGCAGCGTGACCTGCTGCGGGTTGGCCGGGTGCGGCGCGGGTGTCTGCGCGTTCGGCGCATTCTGCGCACGGATGTCCTCGTAATAGAACGCGCCGACCGCCTGCAGGTAAGGGGTGATCGCGTAGCGCACGCCGGCCCACCAGAACGTGTAGCGCGTCACGACCGACGGCGCGGCGACGCCGCTCTGGCCGTACGTGACGCCGGCCAGCAGCTGCGCACGTCCGACGGACGCGATCGCGGCGGCGGCGTAGCGGCGGAAATGCGCGAAGCCGCCCGGCTGCGGGGTGTTGACGTTGTCGAACGCGGCGGCGAACGAGAATGCGCCGCCGGCATAGTCGAAGCCGGCGCCATAAGCGGCGTTCGACTGGAACGCGCCGGGCGTGCCGCCGAACGAATAGTGCGTTTCGAGCGTCAGCGGGCCGATCTTCGCCAGATACTTGGCGACGTTGTTCTCGCGGAAGTTGACGCCGACGATCGCGCCGGCCGGCTCGTACAGCGTCGAGTACGCGCCCGTCGGCGAATAGCGCTCCATCACGTCGAACAGCGTCGTGTACTGGTGGCCGAGCCGCAGCGCGCCCCAGCGCTCGTGCTGCAGCCCGACCCATGCGGAGCGGTCGAAGCCGCCCGCGCCGGTGCCGGTACCGTTGTTCAGGTTGATGCCGCTTTCGAGCCGGAACGCGGCCTGCCAGCCGCCGCCGAGGTCCTCGACGCCCTTCAGGCCCCAGCGCGAGCCGCTCTTGCCGCCCGACGCCATCCGCACGAGCGATGCCGACGACTTGTCGCCGGGCGCGGCCTGATGGGTGAGGAATTCCGTATAGATGTCGGCCACGCCATACAGCGTGATCGTGCTCTGCGCGCAGGCGCCGGCCGATACGAGGCCCAGTCCGCACAGTGCGGACATCCGCTTGCCCATGGTTTGTCTCCTTCCAGGGTTTGTTTTTGTTTGAGTTCGGCGCCGCGCCGGTCGAGCGGTGCGGCGGTACTGCGGGGCGACGCTATCCGGGCCGGGTGGCGAACGGACGGCATCGTGACGGGACGCGTGCGCGCACCGCGCGACACGCGCATGGACGCGCGGCGATGAAGGGCGGTGCCCGCATTACCGGGGCACGCCGTCGGCGCGTGCCTGTACCGCCGCGTGACGCGCGAGCACGCGCTTCGCGCGGGCGACGCCGGGCGCGTCGACCATCCGGCCGTCGACGCGCAGCGCGCCGCGCCCGTTCGCGCGTGCGTCGTCGTAGGCGGCCAGCACCGCGTGTGCGTCGCGCACCGCGGCGTCGTCGGGCCGGAACGCACGGTTGAGCGCGCCGACCTGCAGCGGGTGGATGCAGGTCGCGCCTGCATAACCGAGCTCCGCGGACGCGCGAGCGATGCGCTCGAACGCGTCGAGATCGCGCAGTTCGTCGAGGCCGCCGATGAGGCCGAGCGGCAGGATGCCGGCGGCGCGCGCGGCGATGATCAGCAACTGTTTCGGCACGCGCAGCACATCGGCGCTCGCGCCGCTTTCGCAGTTCAGCGCGAAGTCGCCGCCGCCCAGCATCATCGCGACGACGCGCGGCGACGCCTGCGCGATCCGGTCCATTGCCTGGAACGCGCGCGGCGTTTCGACGATCGCGACGATCCGCGTGCGGCCGGGCAACGCGCCGGCTTCTTCTTCGAGCGCGGCCAGCAGTTCGTCGATCGCCTCGATGTGCGAGCCGCCGCGCACCTTCGGCAGCACGACGCCGTCCACGCCGGCCCGGACGGCCGCGCGCAGGTCGGGCACGAGCAGGTCGAGCGGGCCGTTGGCGCGCACCAGCAGGTCGCGGCCCGGCGCGCGCAGCGCCGGCACGGCGTCGGCCAGCCCGTCGCGGGCGGCCGCCTTGCATGCGGGCGGGACGCTGTCCTCGAGATCGAGGACCAGCGCATCGGCGTCGCTCGCGGCGGCCGATGCGACGAAACGGGGGACGTGCGCGGGGACGTACAGCAGCGAGCGCCAGACGGGTTGTGACGATGAATTCATCTACGGTCTCATAAAATGAAAGTCACTTTCATTTTTGTGGTGGATGACCGCATTCGTCAAGATTATCGTTAACGCCTAGTATCAAGGAACATTGCAGGATGATGACCGAACGAAGCTGTGCGGATTCATGTTGATGTCATCGACGATCTGCGTATAATGAAAGCGACTTTCATTTTTCGATGCCGGCCGCCGTAACGTGGCACCGACCTGACACGAACGGCCCGGCATCGCACGAGGTGGACATGAACAAGGTGGAGACAAGCAGTCCGGCAGAGGGCGGCGTGGCCGCGGTCAACCGCGCGCTGACCGCGCTGCTGGCGTTCGGCAACGCGCCAGGCGGGCTGATGCTCGCGCAGGTGAGCGAGGAGACGGGGCTCAACATGAGCACGCTGTTGCGGATGTTCGAGTCGCTCGAGCAGTTCCGCTTCATCAAGCGCCTGCCGGACGGGCGCTATGTGTTGGGGCCCGCCGTGTTCCAGCTCGGGATGATGTATCGCGAGTCGTTCCAGCTGCGCGAGTACGTGATGCCGATCCTGTCGAGACTGTCGGCGGAAACCGGCGAGACGGCCGCGTTCTACGTGCGTGAAGGCGACCAGCGCGTGTGCCTGTTCCGCATCCAGGCGCAGCGCTCGGTGCGCACGCACCTGCGCGAGGGCGACCGCTTCCCGCTCGACGTCGGCGCGGCCGGGCGTGTGCTGCTTGCGTTCAGCGGCACGCGCGGCGGTGACTACGAGAAGACGGCCGAGCAGGGCTACGCGGTATCGATCGCCGAGCGTGATCCGGAAAGCGCGGCGATCGCGTGCCCGGCATTCGGCGTCGGCCGCGTGCTCAGCGGCGCGATCTCGCTCGGCGTGCCGCGTTACCGCTTCAACAAGAAGGTGCTGGCCGACTACCTGCCGCGCGTGCAGGCGGCCGCCGCCGAGCTGACGCATGCGCTCGGCGGCGATCTGCCCGCTGCCGGCGCGGCATTTCGCGCGGCCGACCAGCTCGGCGCGCTGCTCGAGTAGCGCCGCGCGCGGCTGAGCGCGCCTCGAAGGCCGCCTCGAAGTCCGCCTTGCAGTCCGCCTCGCACGACGCATACACCAACCAGGAGACAAGCATGTTCGTTACCGACCCGCAGGCCGCTCACGCGGCCGGCGCGCACCGTCGCGCGTCCACCGGCCCGATTCATCCGAAACCGTTCGACGCCGGCGCGCAGGGGCCGCTCGCGGGCGTGCGCGTCGTCGACCTGTCGCGCCTGATGGCCGGCAACATGCTGAGCGTGCAGCTCGCCGATTTCGGCGCGGACGTCGTGAAGGTCGAGAGCGAGCGCGGCGATACGCTGCGCGCGGTCGGGGCGGGCGGGATCAGCACGAACTGGAAGGTATACGGGCGCAACAAGCGCAGCGTGTGCGTCGACCTGCGCGCGCCCGAGGGCATCGATATCGTCCGCCGGCTGGTGCGCGACGCGGACGTGTTCGTCGAAAGCTTCAAGCCCGGCGTCGCCGAGAAGATGGGGCTCGGCCCGGACGACCTGCTCGCGATCCGTCCCGAGCTGGTGATCGCGCGGATCTCCGGCTGGGGGCAGACCGGGCCCTACCGTCACAAGCCGGGCTTCGGCACGCTCGCGGAAGGCTATGCGGGGTTCGCGGCGATCAACGGCTTCGCCGATCGCGAGCCGGTGCTGCCGCCGATGTTCCTCGGCGACATGACGGCCGGGCTGTCCGGCGCGATCGCCGTGCTGGTCGCGCTGCATGCGCGCGACGCGCACGGCGCGGCGGGGCAGGTGATCGACGTGTCGCTGTTCGAGCCGCTGCTGTCGATCCTCGGCCCGGCCGCTGCGAACTACGTGATGACCGGCAAGATCAAGGAACGCACCGGCAGCCGCTCGTCGAACACCGCGCCGCGCAACGCGTATCGGGCCCGCGACGGCAAGTGGCTGTGCCTGTCGAGCTCGACGCAGGCGATGGCCGAGCGGCTGTTCCGCGCGATCGGCCGCGCGGAGCTGATCGACGATCCGCGCTACGCGACCAACGTGCAGCGCGTGCAGCACGCGGAGGCGCTCGATGCGATCGTCGGCGAATTCATCGCCGCACGCGATCTCGCTGACAATCTCGCGTTCTTCGAAGAAGCGGGCGTGACGGTCGGGCCGATCCAGGATATCGCGCAGATCGTTCAGGATCACTACGTGATCGAGCGCGAGGCGCTCGTCGAGCTGCCGGACGACGACGTCGGCAGCCTGCCGATGCACAACATCACGCCGCGCCTGTCGGCCACGCCCGGCACGTTTCGCCGGCCCGCGCCCGCGCTCGGCGAGAACAATCGCGAGATCCTGCTGCCGCTGCTCGGCGAACGCGAATACGAGCGGCTCGCGGGGCTGGGCGTGATCCGCACGCGGTAGGCGCGACGTGCGATGTGCGATGCGGCCGCGAAGGACGGCCGCCGCACCCTGGACATTGCATGGAGGAGACACCATGGAACCACGCTGGACCCATCGGCCGCCCGGCTCGAACTGGGGAGATTTCGGCCCGGACGATCAGAAAGGGCGCCTGAACTGGCTGACCGCCGACGCGGTGCTGCGCGGCGTCGCGGAGGTGCGCGAAGGCCGCGTGTTTTCGCTGAGCCTGCCGCTCGACGTGCCGCGCGGCGGCGGGTTGAACGCACGGCGCCGGCCGCCGGCGATCATGCCGGCGCTGCTCGGCGACAAGCCGTATTTCGGCTATCGGGCGGATGAACAGGTTGCGAACGCAACCGATGTCGTCTGCGACGATTCGTTCTGCATGCATTCGCAGTTCTCGACGCAGTGGGATGCGCTGTCGCACGTCGGCTCGCTGTTCGATCCGGCGGGTGACGGCGAGCGGGCCCGCGTGTTCTACAACGGCTACCGGATGGACGAGCACATCCAGGTGCCCGAAGCGGGTGCGCCGCGCGGCGGCGCGCGTGCGCTCGGCATCGAGGTGATGGCGCAGACGGGCGTGCAGGGGCGCGGCGTGCTCGTCGACCTGCGGCGCCACTTCGGCGACGAGCGGCGCAAGATCGGCTACGCGGAGTGGATGGCGGTGCTGCGCGCGGACGACGTGATCGTCGAGCGCGGCGACATCGTGTGCGTGCATACGGGCTTCGCCGATCGCCTGCTCGACGCCGACGCGCGCGGCGAGTCCGGCGCGCCGGACGTGTGCTGCGTGCTCGACGGCAACGACGCGCGCCTGCTCGAATGGATCGACGCGTCGGGGCTCGCCGCGCTCGCGGCGGACAACCACGCGGTCGAGGAGCGGCCGCGCGATGCGCGGGCGCGCGAGCGGCCCGGCGCGCTGATGCCGCTGCACGAGCTGTGCCTGTTCAAGCTCGGCATTCACCTCGGCGAGCTATGGCACCTGACGCCGCTCGCCGACTGGCTGCACGCGCACCGGCGCAACCGCTTCCTGCTGACCGCGCCGCCGCTGCACCTGCGCGGGCTCGTCGGGTCGCCGGTCAATCCGGTCGCCACCGTATGAACGCCGGCGCCGCGCGCATGCCGCGCCGGCGCCGGGTGTGCCGCTTCGCCGCTTCGCGCAGGCCGCGCGGGCGGATCATCGAGGAATCGCCATGTCTCATTCCCATGCGGCGTCGATCGCCGCCCGCATCGACCGCCTGCCCGCGACGGCCACCATCTGGACGCTCGTGCTGTTTCTGAGCGTCGGCGGGTTTTTCGAGGTCTACGACCTGTTCCAGATGACCTATCTGCCGCCCGGGCTGATCCGCGACGGCATCTTTCACGCGGGCTCGCACGGCGTGCTCGGCATGTCGGACCAGGGCGCGCTCGGCGCGGCGACGTTCGCCGGGCTGTTCGTCGGCGAGATGTTCGTGTCGCGTCTCGCGGATCGCTTCGGACGGCGCGCGCTGTTCACCGGCGCGCTGCTGCTCTACACGGCGGCGAGCCTGGCGATGTGCGTGCAGACGCATGCGCTCGGCATCCTCGTGTGCCGTTTCATCGCGGGCTGCGGCATCGGCGCGGAGCTGATCACGATCGGCGCGTTCCTGACCGAGCTGGTGCCGAAGGCGGTGCGCGGCCGCGCGTTCGCGCTGTGCTTCGCGGTCGGCTATCTCGCGATGCCCGTGCTGGCGCTGGTGTCGTGGTTATGGGTGCCGCACGATCCGCTCGGCATGTCGGGATGGCGCTGGGTCGTGCTGTTCGGCGGCAGCGGCGCGGTTTTCGTCTGGTGGCTGCAGTCGCGGTTGCCGGAGTCGCCGCGCTGGCTCGCCCACACGGGCCGCGAGGCCGAGGCCGAAGCCGTGCTGCAGCGGCTCGAGCAGGCCGTCGAGCGGGAATCCGGCCGGCCGCTGCCCGCAGTCCCGACGCCGGTCGCGGCGGCCACGGCCAAGGCCACTGCCGCACAGCGCGCGCCGTCGATGTGGGATGCGCGGCATCGCGGCCGCACGACGATGCTGATCGCGTTCAATGCCTTCCTGAGCATCGGTTTCTTCGGTTTCAGCCAGTGGCTGCCGACGCTGCTCGCCGCGCAGGGCGCGAGCGTCACGAAGAGCCTCTGGTATGCGTTCGTGATCGCGTTCGCGTATCCGGTGTCGCCGTTCGTCGCCGGCCTGCTCGCCGACCGGGTCGAGCGCAAATGGCTGATCGTCGCGTCGGCGTTCGGCGTCGCGCTGTTCGGCACCGCGTTCGCGATGTCGGCGCAGGCGCCGTTCGTGATCGCGTTCGGCCTGCTCGTCACGCTGTCCAACACGGTGCTCGCGAGCAACGGCACCGCGTACCAGTCGGAAGTGTTTCCGACCGAGATCCGCGGGCGCGCGCTCGGCTTCGTGCATTCGATCGGCCGCCTGACGGGGATCGCGAGCAGTTTCATCGTCGCGCTGCTGCTCGAACGGGCGGGGGTGCCGGCCGTGTTCGTGCTGATCGGCGGCAGCATGCTGATCGTGATGGTGTCGATCGGCGTGTTCGGGCCGCGCACCAACAACCGGGCTCTGGACGAGATCGCGGACGGCGCCGGGAACGCGGCGGCGTTGCGCGGGCTCGCCGAAGCGCCGACCGGGCGTGTCGATGGGCGGCGAAAATTGGGCTAGCATCCTGATTCATCGCGGCAACCGGGCACCTCGCCCATCGACCATCGCCATGAAACCCGTTGCCGTCGTATTGCACGGCCCGACCAGTGCAGGGAAGAGCAGCCTGGCCAGGGCGCTCCAGCAAGGGTCGGACGTGCCGACGTTTCACGTCTCGCTCGACGCGTTCGTCGAGATGTCGCGCCGACGTGACATGCGATCGGACGAGGAGCTGAATCAGGCGCTGAGACTCCATCAGCTCAACCTGCAGTCGACGCTCGCACGGATCGCGGCCAGCCATTTCGAGATCGTGCTGGATCTCGTGCTCCGGGATCCGGCCGCGCTCGACGCATGCGTTGCCGCGCTGTCGCCGCGTCAGACCTTCGTCATCGGCGTGACGTGCCCGCTCGACATCCTCGAACAGCGCGAACGCGCGAGGCCCGATCGCGGCGAGGGCATGGCCCGCTCCCAGTTCGGGCATCCGGCTTATTCGCGGCCTTACGCGCTGCGCATCGACACGTCGACATGCACGCCGGAAGAAGGCGCGCGCCGCATCCGTGCCCACGTCGACGCGCAGCGCGAGTGATCGTCGTCGCGCTCGATCGTGACAGGCCGCGTTCTCCCTTAAACTCGCCGGCAACGAATGTCATCGGCCACGCGGATGATGTCGTTCGCACGCGACAAATCGCATTGTGCGGAGAAACGGGACATTCGCGATGAAACCGATTCCGAAGCGTTTGTGCCGATAACCGGTTTTTCATGTTTCGAACGGATTGAAAGCGAATTTCAAGCGGATTTATGCGCCGACAGGCCATGGGGAGCGGTTCCAGCGGGTAAACGCCAGGTTATGGGCCCGCCGTGTCCAGACAGGGGATTCATGGATTGAATGCGCGCCGATTCAAAATATAAATTTCGGAAAGACTTTGGCACGGGATATGCTTCGCAGTTCTTATCCGAATGGATCATGCGCCGGCTATTCGTCGGAAAAATCAGGCAGGAGCATGAACATGAACCGCCCGGATCTGACAAGCCGATTGTTTAGAGGATGAACAGTTTGTGAATTCGGCGCGGCAGTGCGAAGCTGCCCGCGGAACAGCGTCGTACACGGATTGAGTTGGGTGACTTGAAACGCAGGCCGTAACTCCTAGCGACGGCCACTACTGACAGTTCAGGATATGACATTACTGATTGGGGTCCCTCTGGAGACGGCCAACGAGGAACGGCGCGTAGCGACGGTTCCCGACGTGGTCGAAAAGCTGATCAAGCTCGGGTTCTCGGTGGCCGTGCAAAGCGGTGCAGGCACCGGCGCGAACTTCAGCGACGACGACTACCGCAAGGCCGGGGCCGAAGTCGTGGCGACGGCCGCCGATCTGTGGGGCCGCGGCGATATCGTCCTCAAGGTGCGCCCGCCGAGCAGCGAGGAAGTCGCGCTGATGCGTGACGGCAGCACGCTGGTCGGTTTCGTCTGGCCGGCGCAGAACCCCGAACTGATGCAGCAGCTGGCCGCGAAGCGGGCCACGGTGCTGGCGATCGATTCCCTGCCGCGCACGCTGTCGCGCGCGCAGAAGATGGATGCGCTCACGTCGATGGCCGGCGTGAGCGGCTACCGCGCCGTCATCGAGGCGGCCCATGCGTTCGGCCGTTACTTCAACGGGCAGATCACGGCCGCGGGCAAGGTGCCGCCGGCCAAGGTGTTCGTCGCCGGCGCGGGCGTGGCCGGCCTCGCGGCCATCGGCACGGCCGCCGGCCTCGGCGCGATCGTGCGCGCCAACGACACGCGCGCGGAAGTGGCCGACCAGGTCAAGTCGCTCGGCGGCGAATTCGTCAAGGTCGACTACGAGGAAGAAGGCTCGGGCGGCGGCGGTTATGCGAAGGTGATGAGCGAAGGCTTCCAGCAGGCGCAGCGCGCGATGTACGCGCAGCAGGCCAAGGATGCGGACATCATCATCACCACCGCGCTGATTCCGGGCAAGCCGGCACCGAAGCTCATCACGGCCGAGATGGTGCAGTCGATGAAGCCGGGCAGCGTGATCGTCGACATGGCCGGCGAGCAGGGCGGCAACTGCGAGCTGACGGTGCCGGGCGAGGCGGTGGTCCGCCACGGCGTGACGATCGTCGGCTACACGGATCTCGCGTCGCGCCTGGCACGACAGTCGTCGACGCTGTACGCGACCAACCTGCTGCGCGTGATCGAGGAGCTGTGCAAGGCGAAGGACGGCACGATCAACGTCGACTTCAACGACGACGCGATCCGCGGCCTCACGGTCATCAAGGAAGGCAACGTGACCTGGCCGCCGCCGCCGATCCAGCAGCCGGTCGCGGCACCGAAACCCGCCACGCCGCCGGTCGCGGCAGCCGCGTCCAAGGGGCACGGACATGGCAGCGGCGCGCCGATGTCGGCGAAGTCGCTCGCCATCACGTTCGCCGTCGGCGCACTGGCGTTCCTGCTGGTCGGCCAGTTCGCGCCGGCCACGTTCCTGTCGCACTTCACGGTGTTCGTGCTGGCCTGCTTCGTCGGCTACATGGTGATCTGGAACGTCACGCCGTCGCTGCATACGCCGCTGATGAGCGTCACCAACGCGATCTCGTCGATCATCGCGATCGGCGCGCTGGTGCAGGTCGCGCCGCCGCTGGGCGAGGCCGCGGCGGAGGGGCGTCCTTCGGGGCTGATCCTCGGCCTGGCGGTGGGTGCGCTGACGCTCACGGCCGTCAACATGTTCGGCGGCTTCGCGGTGACGCGCCGCATGCTGGCGATGTTCCGCAAGTAAGGAGACGACAACAATGACTTCCAACCTGACTACCGTCTCCTATATCGGCGCGGCCATCCTCTTCATCCTCAGCCTCGGCGGGCTGGCGAACCCCGAGACCGCGCGCCGCGGCAACCTGCTCGGCATGATCGGCATGCTGATCGCCGTGCTCGCCACCGTGCTCGGCCCGCGCGTGTCGGCCGAAGGCATTCCTTATATCGTGGCTGCACTGGTCGTCGGCGGCGCCGTCGGCCTCGTCGCCGCGAAGAAGGTGCAGATGACGCAGATGCCCGAACTGGTTGCGCTGATGCACAGCCTGGTCGGTCTGGCGGCGTGCCTGGTGGGTTTCGCGAGCTACATCGATACGTCGGTTCAGTTCACGGGTGCCGAGCACGCGATCCACGAAGTGGAAATCTACGTAGGCATCCTGATCGGTGCGGTGACCTTCGCGGGCTCGGTCATCGCGTTCGGCAAGCTCTCCGGCAAGATCGGCGGCAAGCCGCTGCTGCTGCCGGCACGGCACTGGCTCAACCTCGCCGCGCTGCTGATCGTGATCTATTACGGTCGTGCGTTCCTGCATGCGGAGACGATCCAGGACGGCATGACGCCGCTCATCGTGATGACGGTGGTGTCGCTGCTGTTCGGCGTGCACATGGTGATGGCGATCGGCGGCGCGGACATGCCCGTCGTGGTGTCGATGCTCAACAGCTACTCGGGCTGGGCGGCGGCGGCCACCGGCTTCATGCTCGGCAACGACCTGCTGATCGTGATCGGCGCGCTGGTGGGCTCGTCGGGTGCGATCCTGTCGTACATCATGTGCCGCGCGATGAACCGCAACTTCATCAGCGTGATCGCGGGCGGCTTCGGCACCGGCAGCGGTGCGCCCGCGGCGGCTGGCGCCGGCGCGCAGCCGGCCGGCGAAGTGGTGGCGGTGAGCGCGCTGGAGACGGCCGAGCTGCTGCGCGATGCCAAGAGCGTGATCATCGTGCCCGGCTACGGGATGGCGGTGGCGCAGGCCCAGCACACGGTGCATGAACTCACGAAGGTGCTGCGCGAGAAGGGCGTCGACGTGCGTTTCGCGATCCATCCGGTGGCCGGCCGCATGCCGGGGCACATGAACGTGCTGCTCGCCGAGGCGAAGGTGCCTTACGACATCGTGATGGAGATGGACGAGATCAACGGCGATTTCCCGGAAGCCGACGTGTCGATGGTGATCGGCGCGAACGACATCGTGAACCCGGCCGCGCAGGAAGATCCGGCCAGCCCGATCGCCGGCATGCCGGTGCTCGAGGTGTGGAAGGCGAAGACCTCGATCGTGATGAAGCGCAGCATGGCGTCAGGTTATGCGGGCGTCGACAATCCGCTGTTCTACAAGGACAACAACCGGATGCTGTTCGGCGATGCCAAGAAGATGCTGGACGAAGTCTTCGGGGCGTTGAAGGCCTGACGATCGGCGCGCACGGGCGTGTGGGTGCGCGGGTCGAACGGTCAGCGGCCGTGGTGTCGAACGGCGGGTTGATCGGGGCCCGGCACGCCCGCCATGCGTATCGGGAAGGTCACGGAAGTGCGAGACGGAATCGGGTGTTTCGCACTTCCGGGGAAAAAGCGCGATCGATCGTCTGTGCGCGGATCGACGAACCACGCGATTGATGCCGTTGGAGCGGGCGGCGGCTCCATCATCGGCATGACGATTGCCAGCACGTGGCCGGCCTCCGGAATGGTGCTGGTCGACCGCAGTCCCGTGTGAAGGTGCTATCGCGCGTAACCGCACGAATCAGGCACCAGATCCTTGCCAGCCGCCGATACCGGCGCCTCTCCTCGTCGTTCCTCATGTCACGCAGCCGCGCCGGTGCTTCCCACACGACCGCGCATGACGATGTCGCCTACCCAGCCGCTCCCAGTTCCGCGAAACTGGTGATCCTCGCGTCGCATGCGCGCGCCAGCGCCAGGTCGTGACTCGAAAAAAAGACGGCACGGTCCGCAGCCAACGTCCTGAACAGGTCGACGAGCACCGCACGCGACGCGGCGTCGAGCCCGTTGCCCGGTTCGTCGGCGATCACGACGGTGGGCGCGCCGAGTGTCGTCGCCGTCAGGAACAGTTTCTTGCGCGTGCCGAGCGACATCTGCTCGAAGCGCTTGTCCATATGCGGGGCGAGCCCGAATCGATCGGCCAGCTCGAGCGTGCGGGTGTCGACGACGGTTTTCTTGGCGGCCGCCACGAGATCGAGAAACGCGCGACCGGTCTGGAACGGATACGTCAGGCAATCGTCGGGTACGTACGCCAGCGCGGATTTCGCCGCGAGCGGCGCGGTGCGCAGCGAATGGCCGCCGAGCCAGACCTCACCTTCGTCCGCGTCGATCGTGCCGGCGAGAATGGCGAGCAACGTCGACTTGCCGCTGCCGTTTTCATCGCACAGCGCCACGCACCCGGCGCCGGATGCGAAGTTGAGCCCTTGGAAGATGACGCGCTTGTCGAAGCGCTTGCCGAGATTGTCGAAGCGGAGCATGGATCGGGTAGTCAAACGAAAACTTGCCAGGCCAGCGTGACCCAGACCACGGTCAGCGCGATGCCCAGCAACACGGATTGTCGGGACGCATAGCGTTGCGGCAGATAGTGTAATGCGACGAGCGGTGCGCCCGAACACACGAGCGCCGCCGCCATCCACGATGACAGCACGCCGTGCGTCACCAGCAACAGCGGCGCGACGGCGGCGAACGGCAGCGCCAGCGCGGCAACGGTCAGCCAGTCGGCCCGGCGCTTCGCAAAGGTCGACAGCGGCAACGATTGCATGAAGTGCGACGCATGCAGGTGCGCCGCTCGCAAATCGCGATAGGTCGTCGCCGCGATCAGCATGATGACGGCCTGCGCGATCAGCGTCAGCGGAACGGCGCGCTGGTCGAACCCCCAGAGCGCAAGCAGGAAGCATGTCGAAGCGGTGACCGCACCCATCATCAGGCAGTGCCCGGCGGTGCTCGCGGCGCGGTCCCGCAGGATGCCGACCTGCAGCCTCGCGATGGGCGGCAGCCCGCTCCGGACACGGACGCGGATCGCATCCGCGATACGACGCGAGAACGCCCCCGGCATTTCCGAACGGGCGGCCCGCGCAGGGGCCGTATGCGCAATCGTGAAACCGGCGAGCAACAATGCCACGGTCAGCCACGCGGGACGTAACGCGCCCTCGGCGTGAAAGCCGCCGATCAGGAAGACATTGGCAACGATCAACGCGATTGCATTGCGCAGGTTGCGCGACAGCGCGGTCAATTGCCATCCGAGCGTGATCAGGAACAGGTCGAGAACGAACAGGTAGTTGATCGCCTTTTGCGGCAGGAAGGCGAGCGCGATGGCGGCGGCAAGCACGGGCAGCAGCAGCGGCGTACTCGCGACGATCACGACGATCGTGTCGATGGCGCGACGGCGGCCGTTGGAGACGGGCAAGGACGCGAGGAAGGTGACGAACGGCCCCCCGGTGATCGCACGACGCTGCGCCAGCACCCACAGGATGCCCACGGCTTCGAGCAGGTGCACCCACGCGAACCGCCATTCGATGCCATGCGACGGTGCCAGTGCCGCGAGTACCGGCGCACCCAGAATTCGCGTCTGCGAAAACACCGGCATCGCCGGCAGCAACAGCATGGCCAGCAGGAGCAGCGCCTGCCAATGCCTGCGCAGCAGGTTTGACGTCGCGAGTGCGTACCACCTGAGTCGGCAAGACAACATCGCTTCCAGCTCCCTTTCACCGAGCAAATGAACCCGGCATCCTGCCACGGTGGTCGTCGCGGCACAACTATCCCTGCCTTTGGCGGCCGGGACGGCACGCGCGAGATCGCCGTGCCGCATGAGACACCGACGCCGCGAATCGCCGTGTCGGCCGCGCAAACGGGTGGGGCACGGTGGCACGAGGCCTTCGTCGGCGTGGCATCGGGATTCACGCGCACGACGCCGACGCGGACCGTTCGGCAGATGCCGGACAGGTGCGCGGCAAGTCGAGACACGCGCGTCATACGGCTCGGGTATGCTGGACGAATGCCGGGCGGATGAGCAGGCAGGACCGCAACACGGCACGCCACACCACACGCGATCGCATCGCAACCACCGGCCGCACCGGGCCGATTTCAACTCAGGAACAGGGATTCGACATGGCGGAACTGGACAACGAGCTGTATGAGCGGATCGGCGCGCTGAGCGACGCGGGCGATGCGTTGATGGAAGACGGCGACTACGAAGGCGCGCTGGAGAAATTCCGGGCGGGATTCGACCTGCTTCCCGAGCCGAAAACGAACTGGGAGGCCGGCACGTGGTTGATGGCCGCGATCGGCGACGCGAATTTCCTTCAAGAGGACTACGCGGCCGGGTGCGAGAATCTCGGCCAGGCGATGCACTTCCCGAACGCGATCGGCAACCCGTTCCTGCATCTGCGGCTCGGCCAGTGCCAGTTCGAACTGGGCAATCTCGACCGCGCGGCCGACGAACTGATGCGCGCATACATGGCGGGCGGGCCGGAGCTGTTCGAGGACGAGGATGCCAGGTACTTGCGATTCCTTGCCACGCGTGCGGAAGGCATCGAGACGCCCTGACGCGCGCCGTGCGTGCCGGCCGGCGGCCGGCATCGCGAGCAGGCTTTGGCGGCCGCGTCGCGTCGCGCTGCCCCGCGATGCCGAGCGTTTTCTCCAAGTGCGCACGACTTGCCCATGAACCTGACCTTTCCCCTCGCCATCCGGGCCGATGCCGAAACGCTGGTCGCGATTCGCATCGCCGCGATGCGCGACAGCCTCGAGCGCATCGGCCGCTTCGATCCGCAGCGTGCGCGCGAGCGTTTTCTCGCGTCGTTCGACCCGGCGCTATGCCGCTTCATCGAAGCCGATGGCGTGAACGCGGGTTTCTTCGTGGTTCGGCCGCAGGAAGACCACTGGTTGCTCGACCATCTGTACATCGTGCCCGCGCACCAGGGAAAGGGCATCGGCGCGGCCGTGCTGCAGCGGATCTTTGCCGAGGCGGACGCGCAGCGCGTGCCCGTGCGTGTCGGCGCGCTGCGCGGCAGCGATTCGAACCGTTTCTATGCGCGGCACGGCTTCGTGCAGGCCGACGAAGCGGAGTGGGACATCTACTACGTGCGCGAACCGGGTTCGGCGACGGCGTAGATCGCACATGCCCGTGCGTCGTGACGACGCATGCGGGGTGTGATCCGGGTGAGCGCATCAGCGTTTTCCCGGATATCGAACGCGCGGCGCATGCCGATGAAGCAGAGAGAATATAACTACATGATCCGAGGCCAATCATGACGACATCTGCAACAAACGGACCGAATGCGGTATCGCCTGAAACGACCGGGGCGGCAGCGACATCCGACGACGCGGATGGCGTGCCGTCGATCCTGCTGGTGGACGACGAGCCGAGCGTGCTGTCGGCGCTCCGGCGCGTGTTCCGGCCCGCCGGCTACGAGATCCTGACCGCGGAAAGCGGCGAGGCCGCCCTCGAGGTGCTGGCGTCGACCGAAGTCGACCTGATCGTGTCCGACATGCGGATGCCCGGCATGAGCGGCGCGGAGTTCCTGGCCCGTGCCCGGGCGCTCTACCCGGACACGATGCGCATCCTGCTGACCGGTTATGCGGAGATCGCGTCGGTCATGCAGGCCGTCAACGAAGGCGGCGTCTATCGTTACCTGAACAAGCCGTGGGACGATCACGACCTGCTGCTGACCATCGAACAGGCGCTGGAGCAGCGCCGTTTGCGGCACGAGGCGGCGCGGCTCGCCGCGCTGACGGAAGCGCAGAACGAAGCGCTGCGCCGCTTCAACACGGAACTCGAAACGCAGGTTCGCGCGCGCACCGAGGAACTCGGCCAGACCGTGATGTTCCTCGAAGCCGCGCAGCGCGACCTGAAAAGCAGCTTCACCGCGATGGTCCAGGTGTGCGCGAGCATGATCGAGCTGCGCTGCGGGTCGGCCAGCGGTCACGCGATGCGGGTCGGCGAGATTGCGCGACGGCTCGCGCTGGCCTCCGGGATGAGCGAGCTGCATGCGCAGGATGTCTACTTCGCGGGGCTGCTGCATGGCATCGGCAAGCTGTCGCTGCCGGACGAATTGCTGCACAAGCCGCTCACACGCATGACGGCGGAAGAGCACGGCCTGTTCCAGCAGCATCCGCTGCGCGCACAGATGGTGCTGACGCCGGTCGCGCAATTGCACAAGGTCGCGTCGATCGTGCTGCACCAGTACGAGCGCTTCAACGGGCGCGGCACGCCGGACGGGCTGGCCGGCGACTCGATCCCGCCCGGCTCGCGGATCGTCGCGATCGCGCGCGATTTCGAGGGGCTGCGCAATGGCGACATCGGTGCGCCGCATTCGGTCGAGCAGGCGCTCGACGCAATGCGTTCGCAGGCCGGCGTGCGTTACGACCCGCGCATCGTCGAAAACCTGGTCGAACTGATGCGGGACCCGGCGAGCCTCGGCATCGCGGCGTCCGTCGCGGAGATCAAGTCCGCGCAGCTGCGCGAGGGGATGCAGCTCGCCGACGATCTGCGCACGCATCGCGGCGTGCTGCTGATGACCAAGGGCAGCGTGATGTCCGCACACCAGATCGAGCTCGTGCGCCGCTTCGAGACGCGCGAGGGGACGGCGTTCGACATCCTCGTGCTGGCCGGCCAGGCGGCGAAGCCGGCGCAGGGCGTGCCGAATGCGGGCGCGGCGCCCGCCTGAGCCCGGACGCGCGGCCTGATAGCCGCGGTGCGCATGCGCGCCGCGGCAACGCACTCACCTCGATTCGGGCGCTCGATCATGCACGGCACCTACAATCTTCCGCTCGTCCTGCTGTCGGTCGCGATCGCGACGCTGGCCTCCTATACGACACTCGACCTCGCCGCCTTCATTTCGCTGCTCGACAACCCGAAGCTCAGGCGCATGTGGCTGGGCGGCGGCGCGGCGGCGATGGGGACGGGCATCTGGTCGATGCATTTCGTCGGCATGCTCGCGTTTTCACTGCCGATTCCGCTCGGCTACGCGTTGCCGGATACGGGCGCGTCGCTGGCGATTGCCGTGCTCGTGTCGTACTTCGCGCTGTATGTCGTCACGCGCGCGCGGCTGGGTTGGCGGCGGCTGCTCGCGGGCGGCGTGCTGATGGGCGGCGGGATCGCCGGCATGCATTACGCGGGGATGGCCGCGATGCGCATGGTGCCCGGGATTCGCTACGATGCCGTGCTGTTCGCCGCGTCGATCGGCATCGCGGTGATCGCGTCGACCGCCGCGTTGTGGATCGCGCAGGCGCTGCGCGCGCGGCAGGCGAGCCATGCGACCGCCCGGCGCGTCGGCGCGGCCGTCGTCATGGGCGTCGCGATCACCGGCATGCACTACACGGCGATGGCGGCCGCGCATTTCGCGCCGGACGCGCGATGCGGGGCCGCGAACGGGGTCGACACGCCGTGGCTCGCGACGACCGTCGCGCTGTTTACGACGGGAACCCTGGTCGTCACGCTGTTGCTCAGCCGGTTCGATGCGCGCACAACCTTCCTGCGCGGGATGACCGATACGCTCGAGCGGCTCGTGCGCTTGCGCACCGCCGAACTGGAGCGCGCGCTGCACCGCTACGAACAGACGACGGCAATGCTGCAGCGTACCCGCGAGAACATGGCGACCGAGATCGACGAACGCAAGGCCGCGCAGGCGCGGCTCGAACAGGAGAAGGAGGAGCAGCGGCGCCTGTTGCATGCGCTCGAGGAAACCCACGTGCAGCTGCTGCAGTCGGAAAAGCTCGCGTCGATCGGTCAGCTCGCGGCCGGTGTCGCGCACGAGATCAACAATCCGATCGGGTTCGTCAGCGCGAACCTCAATACGTTGAAGACGTGGGTGCGCAGCCTGCTCGACGTGATCGCCGCGCATGAAGCCGCGCTGCCGCAGCTCGACCCGGCCGCGCGCGATGCGCTGACGGCACTGGGCCGCTCGGCGGACCTCGACTACGTGCGCGGCGAGATCGCGACGCTGATCGACGAGTCGATCGACGGCGCGCTGCGCGTGCGGCGCATCGTGCAGGACCTGCGCGATTTCTCGCGTCCGGCCAGCGACGAGTGGAGCGTGGTCGATCTTCGCGCAGGGCTGGAAAGCACGCTCAACGTCGTCCACAACGAACTCAAGTACAAGGCCGAGATCGTGCGCGACTACGGCGACGTGCCGCTGGTCGAATGCCTGCCGTCGCAGTTGAACCAGGTCTTCATGAACCTGCTGGTGAACGCGGCGCAAGCGATTCCCGAGCGCGGCGTGATCACGATCCGCACGTCGAGCGACGGCGAGCAGGTGTCGATCGCGATCAGCGACACCGGCACGGGCATGACGCCCGACGTCGTCCGGCGGATCTTCGATCCGTTCTTCACGACGAAGCCGGTCGGGCAGGGCACGGGGCTCGGCTTGTCGGTGTCGCACGGGATCGTCGAGCGCCATCGCGGCACCATCGACGTGACGAGCGAGCCCGGGCGCGGCACGACGTTCTGCGTTCGGCTGCCGATCCGGCGGGCCGGTGGAAGCGTGAACCAAAGCACGAACGAGAACGCGGCCGTGGCGGAGGTTAGCGCCGGTCCAGCAGCGTATCGCTCAGGACACTGAACGCCGCGGCCGGCAGCTCGTGCAGATGCTCCACCACGCTGCTGACCGGATAGAACGCTTCGACCGAATCGTCGAGAATCCCGACGCCGATCAGTTCGACGCGCCGCTCGCGCAGCGCGTCGACGCGTGCGCGCAGGTCGGTGCGCAGGATCGCCGGGTTGCCGTCGCCGGTGGCCGGATAACCGTCCGACAGCACCATCAGGATCCGCCGCCGCGCACGCTGCGCCAGCAGCCGTTCGGCGGCCCAGCTCAACGCCTCGCCGTCGGGATTCTCGTGGCCGCATTCGATGCACGCGAGGCCGCTCGGGTTGTCGGAATCGAACCGCTTGTAGACGCGCAGGTCGAGCCGTTCGACGAAGCGGTTGTAGCCGAACGTGTCGCGGCCGGCGTCGATCCAGCGCTGGTAATGCGCGCGCATCGCGGCGTCTTCGACGGAGCTGTAGCCGAGCGCTTCGCACGCGAAGCCGAGCTGCATCAGCGCATCGCACAGCGCCGCCGCGCACAGCCGGGCGAGCTCGATCTTCCTGCCGGCCATCGACCCGCTGCAATCGATCAGCAGGCCGACGGCCGCGTCGCGCCCGGGCGCGGCACGCCGGACACGAAACGGCGTGCGGTAGCCGGGCGACGTGACGAGGCGGGCGAGCGCCATCCGGTCGAGTTCGCCGCGTTCCTGTTCGCGCTTCCAGCGCGTCTGCTCGTCCACTTTCAACGCGCGTTCGAGTCGCAGCTTGAGCGGCTCGGTCTGCGCGCGGGCCGAGCTTCGCAGGCGGTGCCAGCGCGCCGCGTCGCCCTTGCCGGTGAAGTCCGTCACCGTGTCGAATGCGGTGGTCAGCGGGACCGACAACAGCGGCCGATGGTCCGCGGACAGGCGGATCGTGCCGGGTGTCGCATCGCCCGGCGTCGGTGATGCCGTGGACGATTCCGTGTCGGCGATCGCGGCGGCGCCCGACTCGGCCGAAACCGGCGCACGCGCATCGTCCGGCGCGCCCGTTCCGTCCGAGTCGAATTCGGCGGCGATGCTGTCGCTGTCGATCGTGCTGCCCGGATCGGCCGTGAACATCATGTTGTTCGCACCGGCCGACGCCAGCGCGCGGACGCGCTCGACGATCCGGTGCGCGGCACGGATGCTGTCGGCCGTCGAAGCCGCGGCGCGTGCTTCGTCGACGAGATCGTCCGACGCGGCGAGCGTCGCGTCGAGCGACGGGATGCGCTCGACGGCGGATGGCGGTTCGTCCCACAGCGCACGTTCGATGCGCGATACGAGCCTGTCACGCCACGCCATTTGCGGCCATTTTCGAAGCGTGTCGGTGGCCGACGCCACCCGCATCCGCAGCAGGAACGGCTTCGCGCCGGGATAGTGTGCAACGAGGCAAGCGGCCGCGCGCCGGTCGTCGATCGCCTGCGCAATCGCGCGCACCGCGGGCGAAGCCAGCGCGGCAACGTCATCGATCGCGCCGAAGCGGACCCGCGCCGCATGGAGATCGACGAGGCCGACGATCGTATCGTCGTCGACGCCGCCCGCGAGCAGCGTGTCGGGCAGCACCAGCAGGTCGCGCTGCGCGAGCGGGCCGTGGCGCGCGAACCGTACCTCGATGTCGTGTCGTTGCGCGAGCGTGCGGGCCAGCCGGGTCAGGTGGAGCGAGCGCGCATCGTCGTCGCGGTCCATCGCGTCAGGCCCCGACGTCGATGTAGTGGCGAATGATGCTGCGGATCAGGTCGGCGTCTTCCGCGCCGACCTTCGCATAGATCGTCGGGCCGGCAGCCGCTTCGGGGTCGCCGGTGCGCAGCATCAGGTCGGCCCAGTCGATCAGGCGCCGCGTCGAGAACGCGCTGGCCAGATCCTCGCGGACGAACGCGGCGCGGCAGTCCGCCGCGATCGCCGCGAGCGTGCCGGCCATCGCCTCGGTCATGGCCGCGCCGAACGTGCGCTGCAGCACGCGCGCCTCGTCGGACGGCGGCAGGTAGTCGAGGCGATACACGCGCCAGCGGTCGAGAAACGCCTCGTTCATCACGTTGGCGCCCTGGTAAAGATGGCGGAACTGCCCCATCGCGCCCGCCGCATTGGCGGTCGCGAACAGCCGGAACGACGGATGCGGGACGACGATCTCGTTGCCTTTCTCCTTGAGCAACAGGCGTCCGGCCGGTTCGAGCACGGCGGTGAGCACCGCGAGGATGGCCGGTTCCGCGAAGTCGATCTCGTCGACGATGAGCCACAGCCCCTCGCGCATCGCGGTCGGCAGCACGCCGTCGACCCAGCGGGTCTCGCCGCCCTTGACGGTCCAGAACCCGACGAAGTCGCCGACCGTCGTCTGCCCGTTCATGTTCGAGCGCAGCACGCCGTGGCCGGCCAGCGCGGCGGCTTGCTCGATGAGGCTCGTCTTGCCGGTGCCGGTGTGGCCGATCAACAGGATGCGCCGGTTCTCGACGATGTCTTCCAGCACGTCCGTCGCGCGCGCGGTGAACAGGTAGGCGGGGTTCCGTGGCGGCACGAGCGGCCCGCCCGGGCCGCGCGGCATCGGCACGCCGCCCACCTGCACGACGTGCGCCGCATCGCCGGTGGCCGCCGGTCGCGATGCGTGCGCGTGCCGGAGGTCCTGCATGAACCGGTCGCGATGCGCGGGGGCCGCATGGTCGCCCGTTTCGCGCCGGACGAAACCTTCCTGGATCCACTTGTGCAGCTTCGCATCGAGGTTGTCCGCATCGACGACCGTATCGACCGACGTGCTGCCGTCGGGACGATGATGCTGGATGCGGTACATGTGCGCGCGTTCGGAGCGGCTGACGGTCCATTGGCCGGCGGACGGGTCCGCCAGTTGCCGATAGACGCCGAGCACCGACGCGGCGGAGGGAGTGGGGTCAGCGGGTGCGTTCATGGTGGCGAGCGAGAGTGGGCGGCCGGCGCTTCATGCCTTCGATGCATCGCGACGATTGTATATTTTTGCCGCGAAGTGCGACATTCGCGTGGGAATCGTTTCGTTTCCTTTCGTTTCGATGCGGCGCGGTGCGTAGCAGGCGGCGCGTCGGCCTGCCGTCATCAAGGGATGGCCAGGTGTAACGCGCCGCAGCATGATCGTTCGGCACCCTCGCCACGGAATCGAACCGCTTTTATCGTCCCGATCCGTCTGCAATGCCGCGACGTGTCGCAGTCCGTCGGCAACCTCCATGCGCGTCATCGTCGCTCGACCCCTCGCCTGACGCCGACCTCCCGGGGCGTGCGACGAAGCCAATCCGTCACGTCGGATCGTGGGCCTTCACGCCTTGATCAACAGGGTGGAATTTCAGTACCGTAGCAGGCTTGATCGCCAGGCTCCCATCGCGCCTCCTTGAGTCGCCTGGTGTGTGACATCCAACCATGCGCCGGTCGTCGACTCCGGCGAAGGAGTGTTGAACGTGACGGTGACAGGAACGGACGAGCGGGTGATCCGACGTGCCAGCGCGCTGGATGCGCCGGCCGTCCTGGAGATCTTCGATGACGTGATTGCGTGGTTCGTCGACATCGGCAACGACGGGCAATGGGGCCGCGAGCCCTGGTCGACGCAACCGAAGCGGATTGCGCTCGTGACGGAAGCCTGTGCGCTGCCCGACGCGTGGGTGGCGGAATCGCCCGACGGCCGCATCCTGGGCGCATTGATCCTGGGCGAATCGATGCCCTACGTGCCGCCCGCGACCGAGCCGGAAATCTACGTGAGGGTGCTGGTTGCGTCGCGCGATGCGCGGGCGCGTGGTGTCGGCCGGCGGCTCATGGCCTTTGCGGATGAGCGCGCCCGGGCTGCCGGCGTGGCGCGCTTGCGGGTGGATTGTTATGGGGGCGGGACCGGCGCACTGGTGCGCTTCTACGAGTCTTGCGGGTATGAGCGGCTGTCGACCTTCGACGTGGACGGGTGGCCGGGACAGTTGTTGGGGCGCAATTTGTGACGGTGCGGGTCAGCCGCTTCGCATGCGACGCATCAGCCGACGCTCGATGCGCCGCCCGTGAAAACGCTGCGGTACCGGCCGGCGGTGTAGCATTGCCGAATCCGTCACGTGGTGTTCGCCCGTTTCCGCGCGGCGTGATGTGGACGGGTGGTCGATTCCGCTTTGCAGCCGCCCCGCGGTTTCCAGTGTGATGGCGGTTTGAACGCGCGTGCCGGTTGGCCGGGCAGGCCGGCACGGCGCCTGTCGAGTCGGGCGCTTGTGCCAACCGTTCCGTCAGCCGGAAACGGCCGGTGGTGCGACAGACGCCAAGTGGGCCGACGAGCCGGGATGCGCGGGCGTCTCGTTCACACCATGCGCAACCGGCAGCGCAACCCGCACATAAACAAACGCCCGCCGCTCGCGATCGGGCAACACCTGCGGCCCGTAGCTGATCGTGACCGTGCCGTCGCGGAGCTCGCCCGCCTGCGCGAAACGCCAGGCGCCGGGGTCGCTGTCGAGGAGGAATTCGGCGCGTGCATACGCGAGCGGTTCGAACCGCTCGGGAATCGCGACCGGGCGCCCGTCGAGCTTGTCGAGCAACGCTTCGGCCACGTCGAAGCCGTAGCCGTCGCGCACGATGTCGCAGATGAAGCTGCCGGCGATGCGCGGATTCAGTTCGATCACGTGCGGCACGCCGTCGTGCACGATGCAGTCCAGGTGCACCGGCCCCCACGTCAGCCCGGCGGCCGCCGTTGCGCGCGTACCGACGTCGATCAGCGCGCGCAGCGTCGGCGTGTCGAGATCGAGTTCGGACGTATAGCCGCGTTCGAGAAAGCCGGCGCCATGCCGCTTCAGCTTGCGCATCGCGCCGACATAGCGCCCGTCGAAATACTCGACGCAGTATTCGCTGCCGCCCAGGAATTCCTCGATCACGATGCGCTCGGTCGCAAGCGCCTGTGCATCGGCTCGAACGGCGGCTCGAGCGGCGGCGAGTGCGTCGAGTTGAGCGCGCACGTCGGCGATGTCCTCGCAGCGCCGCACGCCGTCGCTCGCCGAGCCTTCCGACGGCTTGACGACGACCGGGAAACGCAGCGGAGCGGCCGCGGCGGCGAGTGCCGCCCGCGCGGCCAGCGTGCCCGTGACGAATTGCGCAGCCGGGATGCCGTGCGCGGCGAGCAGTGCCTTCTGGTTCGACTTCGACACCGCGTGCGCGACGTGGCGCGCATCGGGGCCGGGCAGGCCGAGCGCGTCGGCGACCCACGCGGCGGTGCGCGCATAGGTGTCGTGCGCGGTCGTCACGCGCAGCGTGTCGATCTCGTCCGGATAGCGCGCGCGCAGCCAGCCGGCGAGCAGCGCGGCATCGGGTTCGAGATGGATCGTCTCGACGCCGTCCGGAAAGACGCCGTCCAGACTGTGACCGGGCGCGGTGATGACGGTCACGGCCACCTGGCGGGCGAGCGCGCCGCGCACGAGCGCGAGGCTGCTGCCGGTGGCGCGTGCGCCGATCACGATGAGTCGCTTCATGCTGGATCCTTGATCGGTGAAGAAGGGGGGCGTCGCGCGCCGGCTAACGTGCACGCCGGCGCAGGCGCTGTGCCTCGAGGCGCGGCAGCAGATGCTGGACGACGCGCGGGAGCGTGTAGATCGGCAACTGCGCGCACGTGAACACGAGCGCCATGGTGGGCGTCGCGGCGAGCCCGAGCGCGGCCCACATCAGACCGACGTTGCGATTGGCGACGATCAGCGCGACATTGAGCCGTGTGCGGACGTCGCCGGGCGTGAGCCCGTACGCGATGATCTGGAAGCCCGCGTTGACGGCGAACGCGAGTGCGATGGCCGTCAACGCGCGGTGCGGCGCGTCGATGATCGATTGCTGCATGCCGGCCATCGTGCCGAGCGCGAACACCAGCAGCGCGGCGACGACGGTCGCATCGATCGGCGTCGCGTAGCGGTCGAGCCGGGAACCCGCGAACCGCCGCACGAGCAGCGCAACGCCCTCGGCGCTGCCGATCAGCAGCGCGAGCCGCAATGCGAGATTCAACGGCGAGATCGACACGGCCGCGTCGTGGCTGAACCAGGCCGTCAGCAGCGGCGCGGTGAGCGGGACGAACACCATCGATGCGAGGGTCGCGACGAGCGCGACGCTGGCGTCGAGCGACAGCATCCGCGCGATCGTCGACGTGCCGCTCGACGGCGGCGCGCAGTACGCGATCACGAGCGCGACGACCCAGTCGTACGGCATGCCGGCGAGCCGCGCGGCGATGCCGAGTGCGACCGGGCACGCGATCATCGTCGCGGCGGGCAGCAGCAGCGACACGGCCGGCCGCCGCGCGACCGCGCGCACGGCGCTCGGCTCGACGCGCAGCAGCGTGCCGAGCACGAACAGGAACACGGTGACGGGCATCAGCGGCCGCGCGAGGTCCGCGAGCGGCGGCACCAGCAGCCCGAGGCCGACGCCGCTCGCGAGCACCGTCGGGCCGCGCCGCACCAGCGCGGCAATCAGCGTGCGCACGAGGGCGCCTCGGGGCGGTGGTGAGCGGCGGCGAAGCCGGGGCAGGCGGCGGATGGCATGCGGTTTCCTCGAAAGGGGGCGGGCCGGTACGGGATATCCGTCAGGCTATTCCTGATTATTGGCGAAGTAAAATGATATAAACTGAATCGGTAACAAGAGATAGTGATATGAACATTCCTCTGCTCGAAACCTTCCGGGCCGTCGTTCAGGAAGGCAGCGCGCTGCGCGCGGCCGAACGGCTCGGCTGCACGCAGTCGAACGTCACCGCGCGCCTGCGCCAGCTCGAGGAGTCGCTCGACGCGCCGCTGTTCGACCGGCACGGCAAGCGGCTGGTGCTGAACGACGCGGGGCGCCGGCTGATTCCGTATTGCGACCGCATCCTGCGCCTCGTCGACGAAGCGACGCAGGTGGTGCGCGAGACGCCGGTCGCGCGCAGCTTCCGGCTCGGCTCGATGGAAAGCACGGCGGCCACGCGGCTGCCGGCGCTCGTCGCCGCGTTGAAGGCGCACGATCCGGCGCTCGGCCTCACGGTGCAGATCGGCAGCGAGCCGGATCTGGCCGACGCGCTGCTGCGCGGCCGGATCGACGCCGCACTGACCGCGCGCGCGGTCGTCCGGCCCGGGTTGCGCTACGAGCCGGCGTTCGCCGAGGAGATGGTGCTGGTGAGCGCCGCCACCGTCACGCGCCGGCAGGTACTGGCCGACAACACGGTGCGGCTGCTCGCGTTTCACGACGGCTGCCCGTATCGCGCGGTGGCGGAGCATTGGCTGAAGGCGCGCGGCATCGCGATCGGGTCGGTGGCGTCGTTCGGCACGTTCGGCGCGATCCTCGGCTGCGTGGCGGCCGGCATGGGCGTCGCGATCCTGCCGAAGCGGATCACGACCGAGCATGTGGCGCGCAAGGAGCTGCGGACGCACGCGTTCGACGATCTCGACAACGTGACGACCTATCTCGTCACGCCCGAAGAAGCGCCCGCGCAGCCCGAGCTCGACGCATTGCGCGCGGTGCTCGGCCGGCAGGCGGGTGCGCTGCTAGCGCGTTAGCGAAGTACAACCCTGGCGCACGGCACGGCACGGCACGGCACGGCACCGCACCGCACCGCACCGCATGCGCGGCGCCGATCGCACCACGTGGAGACACTAGGCCGACTCGACCGCCCGTTCGTCCGCGAAGAAATCGGCCTCGATCTCGCGGATGCGCCGGCAATCCTCGAGCAGGCGCTCGAACGTCGGGCTGTAGAGGCCGACCGTGCCGAGCGCCGTCTGCAGGTCGGTTGTCACGCGCAGCGTGTCGCCCACCTTGGCCCATTGCTTGAGCCCGACGAATGACGGCAGCGCCTGGATCGCCTGCCAGGTGAAGTCCTGCCGGAGCACGCCGTTGCGCGACGACAGCAGCAGCACGTGCCCGCAGTAACCGCGGAAATCGGTCGGCGCGGCGGCTTCGCCGAACAGCCGCTCCGGATGCAGCACGGCCTCGACGGCGGCCGATACATGGTTCTCGCCGCTGACCGCGCTCGTCAGCCGCGGATCGAGGCTGCCGTGCAGCCGCGCGTTCAGCTCGACGATCGTCGGGCCGTCCGCCGTATCGAACAGTTCGAGATGGGTCGGCCCGAAGCGGACTTCCAGCGCGTCGAGCACGTCGGCCGCGTAGTCGAGCAGCGGCGCGTAACGCGGGTCGGCGTGATTCAACACGAGCATCTTGTCGAGCCTTGGTGCATGCGTGCGGTCGCGGTGCACTTCCCACAGGCTGACCACCCGATGGCGGCCTTCGAAGGACACCGAATCGACGATGTATTCCTGTCCCTCCGAATAGCTCTGGATCACGATGTCGTCGTTCGGCTGGTTGTAGAGCGAGCGGGTGGCGAGCACGTCGCGTGCGGCGGCCTCGACCTGGTCGAGTGTCCGGCAGATCTTCACGCCGGCGACGCCCGCGCTGCGGGCCGGCTTCACCACGAGCGGCAGCCTGCCGTGCGCGCGCGCCCATTCGAGCGTGGCGTCGACCGACGTGCTGTGGAAGTGGGCCGGTGCGCGCAGGCCGGCCTGGCGGATGCGCTCGTTCATCGCGTACTTGTCGCGGCGCGCGGCCGAGGTCGCGAGCGGATTGCGGTACGGCACGTCGAGCCGCTCGGCCAGCGTGTCGGCCAGTTCCAGCGCGGCGTCGAGGCCGTGCAGCACCGCGCCGATCCGCAGGTCGGCCAGCTGCGCGAGCGTCGCGTCGAGGTCGCCGCGATGCTGGACCTGGCGGATGTAGTCGGACGGGACGAACTGGTTCCGGTAGATCTCCGGCAGGTCGGGGTCGCTGATCACGTGCGCGCAACGGATGCCGTAGGCGCGAAACGCGGGTGCCAGATAGGCGGCTGTCGACGCGCCGTCGACGATCAGGACGGTATCGATGAAGCGATGCGGCATGGATTCCTCGCTGGGCTGTGGGATCGGTTGAAGGAGGCGGCCGGTGCGGGCTCAGGCTCGCGGGCCGGGTTCGGGCGCATCGCCGGGCCAGCGTGCGGCCAGCACGATGCAGACGGCCACGAGCGCGGCCGCGACGGCGAATGCGCGTGAAGCGCCGGCCACGATCGCGGCGCCCTGGCCCGCGACCAGCGCGCCGAGCGCCGCGACGCCAACCGCTGCGCCCACCTGGCGCGCGGTATTGAGGATCGCCGACGCGGTGGCCGAGCGGCCGGCCTCGACGCTGCCGAGCAGCGTCGACGTCAGCGCGGGAATCGCGATGCCACCGCCGATCGCCATTGCCGCGAGCCCCGGCGCGAGCAGCGCATACGGGGTATGCGCGCCGAGCGTCCGCCAGAGCCACACGTAGCCCGCGAGCGATACCACGAGCCCGACGATGACGGTCGCACGGAATCCGTGGCGCACGACGAGGCGCGCGCTCGCGATGTTGGCGAGCATGATGATCGTGAGCGGCGCGAGTGCGAGCCCCGACTCGGTCGCGGTGAAGCCGCGCGCATTCTGGAAATAGAGGCTCAGCGAGAAAATCAGCCCGTAGAACGCGGCATTCGTGATCGCGCCGATCGCGAGCACGCCCGGCACGCGCGCAATCCGGAAGAACGCGAGCGGCACCATCGGCGCGGCCACACGGCGCTCGATCGCGACGAACAGCGCGCCGAGCACGACCGATGCGGCCAGCGCACCGGCCGCATACGGGTCGCCCGGCCCCTGCGCGCCGGCCCGGATGATCCCGCCCGTCAGCAGCGCGAGCACGAGCACCGCGACGATCTGGCCGGCCGGATCGAACAGCCGCGTGCGGGCGGCGGCCGAGTCCCGCACATGGCGCACCGTGAGCCACAACCCGGCCGCGCAGATCGGCAGGTTGATGAAGAAGATCGCACGCCAGCCGAGCGAATCGATCAGCAGCCCGCCGAGCGTCGGCCCGGCCGCGCTGATCGCGCCGCCGGTCGCGCTCCACCACGCGACGGCCTTTACGCGCGCGGCGGCATCGTTCGCGCACGCATGTGTGATGAGCGCGAGCGACGTGGGCAGGATCATCGCGGCGCCGACGCCCTGCGCGACCCGCGCGGCGATCAGCGCGGCCAGCGACGGCGCGAGCGCGCAGCCTAGCGATGCCAGCAGGAACAGCGCGAGGCCGTACGCGAACAGCCGGCGGCTGCCGAAGCGGTCGGCCAGCGTGCCGGACGTCAGCAGCAGCGCGGCGAACGACAGCGTGTACGCATCGACGATCCACTGCAGCCCGTGGACGCTCGATCCGAATGAATGGCCGAGGCTCGGAATCGCGACGTTGACGACGGTCACGTCGAGCTGAACGATCGCGAAGCCGAGGCTCGCGGCCGCGACGGTCGGAAAGATCGCGCGCAGCGACGTGCGATGCGGCGGTGCGACGGCGGCCGGCGCGCCGCCGAGCGCCGGGGCGCGATCGCTCATTGCGGCCTCCGTACCGCGTGGCGCGCAAGGCAGTACGCGGGCAGGGTCACGTCGTGACCGGACGAACGGCGCAGCAGGCGGAATCGGGTCATCGGGCAGAGTTCCGTAGGGCGGAGGAAGGGCGCCGGCTGCCGATCGACGGCCGGCCGCATCGTCGAATCCGACAGAAAACTAGCATCGACCTGCTAACGAATACAAATAATAACCAGCGATTTTTTAACCACCTTTCGTGTTAAGGCGTGATGCGATCGACGCCGCCTGACGCCGCCGGGATTGCTGAACTTATATCGAAAATTTTTGTTTGCAATCGATTTAATATCATTTCGCAATGCAATGAGGCTCTCCTAGTCTTGTCGAGCGCTGCGCCCCGAGGACGGCAACGCGCAGCGGCGGTGCCATGCCGCTCTTCGAACCCCGATCTTTATACGAGAGACCTATGACCTATCTCGCAGATGAACGTATCGTCTTGACGGCAGCGGAGTCCGGTCACATCCGGAAGACGCTCGGCGCACTGGCCTACGATCCGGCCGGCGGCGCGGGCTACATCAGCGCGGTGCGCAAGCTTGCCTACAACGCGTTTCCCGACCGGATCGTCGACGCGTTCGATCGCGCGAAGGCGCCGACCGCCGACGCGCACGGCTCGATCGAGATCGACAACCTGCCGATCGACGACGACGTGAAGGGCAGCCCGAGGTTCGAGGAGACCGGCCGCTCGTTCAAGGCCGGCGTGTTGAGCGAGAACGTGCTGGTCGCCCTGAGCACGCTGGCCGGCGAGCCGTATTCGATCGCGCACGAAGGCCGCGAGCTCGTGAACAACCTCACGCCGCACAAGACGACCGCACGCGACTACACGGGCCTCGGCTCCGAGGTCGAGCTCGATTTCCATATCGAGAACGCCGCGCAGGCGCACATGCCGGAAGGCGACACGTCGCCGTTCGCGTTGCTGCTTCTCGGCGTGCGCAGCGAAGCCGGCGGCGGCCCGTACACGCGGCTCGCCGACGCGCGCCGCGCGCTGCAGCTGCTGTCGCCGGATGACATCGCGCAACTCTACGGCGAGCACTACATCATCCGCGTGCCGTACCGGTGGCGCGGCGCGGCGCCGACGCCGCGCGACAACACCGACCTGAGCGCGGTGCTGTCGGGCCCGCTCGACGCGCCGCGCGTGACGGTCGCGTTCTATCCGGACATGGTGCTGGCGGTCAATGCGCGCGCGCAGGAGGCGCTGGCCAACCTGTATCGCGCGGTGCGCGAAGTGTCGTTCGGCGTGCAGGTACAGCCCGGCAAGCTGGTGCTGATCAACAACCATTTCACGCTGCATTCGCGCGACCGTTTCGATCCGCAATACGACGAGAACGACCGGGCATTCCGCTGGGTGCAGCGCGTGTTCGTCGCGCGCAGCCTGTGGAACTTCCGCGCGTTCACGCCATTGCAGGCGCGGGTCTTCGATCCGAAGGCGCTGTATGCGGGCGACGCGCATGCAACGCGCCCGTCGCCGGTCGCGCAACCGGCGCCGCAACGCGCGGCCGCCGCAGAACTCGAGGCGGCGCCCGCGTGAGCGGGCCGGGAACGCCGGGAGGAGAAGGGCGGCGAACGGGCGGTGAGCATCGTTCGGCGCCGCCCGCGTTCGGCACACGCTTCGAAAAACATCAAGGAATCCGGAAGACATGAGAAGAACAGCATTTCCCGCAGCACGCATCGCTCGCACGCTGGCCGCCGTCCTGATCGGCGGCAGCGTCGCCGCGCAGGCCGCGACGTTCGACCTGAGCCCCGAGCAGCCGGGCCGGCAGCGCGGCACCGTGAACCCGGCGGTCGAACAGGCATTGCCGGCCGGCTACCGGTTTGCCGAAGCGGGCACGTTGACGATCGGCATCGCGCCGAACCTGCCGCCGCTCAGCACCTATGCGACCGATGCGCGAACGGTCGTCGGCTTCGATCCCGATCTCGCCCAGCTCGTCGCCGACAGCCTCGGCCGCAAGCTGAAGATCGTGCCGCTCTCGTGGGCCGACTGGCCGCTTGCGCTGCAGTCCGGCAAGGTCGATGCGGTGATCTCGAACGTGACGGTGACCGAACAGCGCAAGGAGAAATTCGACTTCTCGACCTACCGGAAGGATCAGCTCGGCTTCTACGTGAAGAACGGCAGCCGGATCGCGTCGATTCGCGAGCCGAAGGACGTTGCCGGGCTGCGCGTCGTGACCGATTCGGGCACGAACCAGGAGAAGATCCTGCTCGAATGGAACCGGCAGAACGTCGCGCGCGGCCTCGCGCCGGTCGAGATCCAGTACTACGCGGATGCGGCGGAGCGCTGGGTCGCGCTGCAGTCGGGGCGCGTCGACACGATCTTCAGCGTGAACTCGATGCTCGCGTACCAGGCGTCGCTGCGCGGCGACGCGAAGCTGATCGGCACCGTGAGCGGCGGCTGGCCGCGCACCGCGGACATCGCGATCACGACGCGCAAGGGCAGCGGCCTCGCCGATCCGCTGACGGTCGCGATCAATGCGCTGATCGCGAACGGCAGCTACCGGAAGGTGCTCGGCCGCTGGAGTCTCGACGCCGAAGCGATCGACCGGTCGCAGACCAATCCGCCGGGGCTGCCGCGCACCTGAACCGCCCGGGCGCCGATCGCCGCGATGCTCAGGTGACCGGCCACTGCAGGATCACGATCCCGTCGTTGTAGTCGGCATCGGCGCCGTCCTCGGCGCCGAGCCAGCCGAGCCAGACGGTGTCGCCCGCGGACAGCGGTGCGAGACGCGCATCGGTCGCGGATTTCCTGCCGTTGGCGGACGCGTCGATCCGGATCTTCCCGCTCTTCGAGTTCAGCGTGAACAGCCTGACGCCGTCGTCGCTGTTGCCGGTAAACGACGCGGCCGGTTCCGGCGCATCGTCGATGAAGAGCCGGAGGTCCTGCCGGTCGGCGGCATTCGCGTAGAAGATCGCCTTGAACGCGGTATCCGGCGGCAGCGTGAAGTTGCCGTTGCGATCCGAAGACGGCTTGAAATCCTGCTGTTTCTCGGCCGGCTGACCGGCGCCGATCTCGATCGACGTTTCCCAGCGGAAATATCCCGACACGGTGCCGTCGCGGTCGAACACGGCGAAATCGGCCGTGCACGTGGTGGCGCCCGCGGCCAGCACGTCGCTGCGCCAGTAGTGGTCCTTCATCGGATGGCACGGCGGATGCAGCAGGTCGTCGGCATCGGGTACCGGCGCGGCCGCGTCGCGTACTTCCGCTTCGAACGGCGCGACGATGCCCGCATCCTTCAACGCGAACCGGACGAACAGCACGCTCGCCTCGGCGCGCAGTGCCAGCGCGGTCTCGCGCAGGCGCAACTGGTCGCCCGGCGACAGCCCGGCAAAGAGCCGGCTGTCGTTGTGGCCGAGCTGCGCGGCGTCGCCGGGGCTCACCACGTAGAGGTGCCGGCCGTCGATCACGGTCGGCGCGTCGGGGTCCCGGCTCGCCTCCGGGTAGGCCGACAGCAGCGTGACGGCGTCGACGATCACGAGCACATCGGAACGAAGACCAGGCATGAGCGCTTCCTCCGCAACAAGGGGTTGATGCGGGCAGCCGCCGTGCGGCCGCCCGCCTGCCGCGATCAGTTATGGATCGAGATGAACGGATCCCACGAGAAGCAGCCCTGGCTCTGGCAGTTGCGATCGATGATCTGGAACTGGAAGTGGTAAGTCACGCGGCCGACCTTCAGGCATTCCGACGACCAGTAGTAGTTCGCGACCTTCTGGCAGGTCGGCACCTCGGGCTTGCTGGTGTTCGGCACCGGGATCGACGCTTCGGCGACGCGCGGCGTCGGCGTCGAAATCAGTTCGTTGCCGACGTTGCCGATGAACTTGTAGAACACCACCTGGTTCTCGAAGCCCAGCGACAGGCTCGTTTCACGCCAGCGGATCAGGTCGCCAACCTGCGCCTTCAGGTCGAGTTCGCCGCCCGCCTGCCCGGACACCACGTTGTCCTGGTTGGTGACCATGTACACGTGCTTCCAGTCGATCAGCGTCGGGCTATTCGGATTCTTGCTGGGATTCGGATATTTCTTGAGGATGGTTTCGGTATCGAAAGAGACGAGCACATCGGTAACGCGTGACATAGAAGCTCCCGTTTGAATGAATGGGAATTATTGTTGCGCGAATTACGTCGCGCAGCCGCCATTGCCTTGTCCTGCAAGGCTCGTCGCCGTTCGATGCCCGTGCTGGCGAGATGGCGAAGGCAGGTTATCCCGTTCGGTTGTTTATGGAAGCTGTAAAAGTAAACAGGGTATTTAATTTGTTTTGGTCGGTAATTTTAAAATCGGAATCAATCGGATTCATGCGTGACATAAATATGCCGACATTGAATCTGTTAATTGAATGGCCGATTATTTTCGGGGGCGGCGGGGAGGGGTGTTCAACGATAGGTCCAGAGCCGGTGCAGCAGGAACGTCGTCGGTGGAATCAGCAACGCGATCGCGACGATGCTCATTGCGCGGGACACGTCGAGCGCTTCGGCCGCACGCGCGAGCAGCAGGGTTTCGACGAAGCCGGCGAGCGTGACCGCGAGAAAGCGCACCGCGTTGCGCGTGCGCACCGTCGACGAAAAGCTCCACAGCGTGTTCGCGAGATACGAGAACGCCGTCGCGCAGAGGAACGCGATCGTGTTCGCCGTCACCAGCGTCGCGTCGAACTGCGCGAACAGCGTCGCCGCGACCAGCGTGTGGATCGCGGTCGAGCAGAGGCCGGACACGCCGAAGCGCACGAGGCGCGTGCGCTCGGCATCGAGCAGGCCGATCATGGCCGTCGCCGCGCGTCAGCGTTCGCCGATTCGCGCACGGGTCGGCTGCACGCGCCGGCGAGCGCTCTGGCGGCGCGCATCGCGCGCGACCCGCAGTTCGACCACCTTGCCGTGCGTCTGGTAGCGGCGGCGGATCAGGTAGACGGGCCGTTGCTTCGACTCGTCGTAGATCCGCCCGATGTATTCGCCGACGACACCGATCCCGATGAGCTCGATGCCGCCGATGAACAGGGTGACCGAGATCAGCGACGCGTAGCCGAGCACCGGATTGCCGAACAGCAGCGTGCGGAGGATGATGAACGCGCCGTACAGGAACGCGAGCGCGGCGATGCCGACGCCGATGTAGGTCCAGCTGCGCAGCGGCACGGTGCTGAAACTGGTGATGCCTTCCAGCGCGAAATTCCACAGCTTCCAGCCGGAAAATTTCGAGTGCCCGGCACTACGCGCGTCACGCTGGTATTCGACGATGACCGTCCGGTAGCCGACCCATGCGAACAGTCCCTTCATGAACCGATGCCGCTCGGGCAGGCTGCGCAGCGCGTTCACGACCTTGCGGTCCATCAGCCGGAAATCGCCGACGTTCTCCGGCAGTTTCACGTCCGACAGCAGGTTGTGCACGCGATAGTAGATCGCGGCCGCGGTGCGCTTCGCGAACGAATCGCACGCGCGGTTGCTGCGCTTCGCGGCGACGACTTCCGCACCGTCGCGCCAGTGTTCGATCATCACCGGAATCAGGCTCGGCGGGTCCTGCAGGTCGGCGTCGAGCGGGATCACCGCATCGCCGAGGGCTTCGTCGAGACCGGCCGTGAGCGCCGCTTCCTTGCCGAAGTTGCGGGTCAGGTCGATCACCCGCACGCGCCGTTCGCCGGTGCCGATCCGGATCAGCCGCTCGAGCGTGTCGTCGCGGCTGCCGTCGTTCACGCAGACGATCTCGAACCGGATGCCGTCGATGGACGTCATCAACGGCATCACGACGTCGAAGAAGCGCTCGACGGCCTCGCCTTCGTTATAGAACGGCACGACCAGCGATACGAGCGGTATATAGAGTGGTTCCCGCATGATGATTTCCCCTGTGATGTCGCTTCACCGATGCGCGCCGATGGTCGGTCGGCCGGTGCGGCGCATTCCGTACGCCGGGCGGTGGTGCGTTCTGGCCGAATGCGTGAACGCTGTGTCGGTCGAGTGATCGCGCGCGTCCGGCATCGACGGCACGTCGCGCCGGTCCCGGGCGATCCGGCTGACGAGCAGCCCGAGCGACGCCAGCGTGACGAGCGGCATGAACTGGAACGACAGATGCGGCACGACCGCGAGGCCCGCGAGCGGCGTCAGCCACAGCAGCGTCAGCCATTCCCGGTCGAAGCGCCGCCAGCCGTGCGTCCACGCATAACGCGCGTACCACGCGATCACGAGGCCGTACCAGGTCAGGTCGTAGTCGTACAGATAGGGGCTGACGAGCAGGCACGCGCACGCGAGCGTCGCGGCGCGCAGCGCGTACGCGCAGTCGCCGCGCCACGCATAGACGACGGCGATCGCGGCGACCGCGGCCGACAGCAGTTGAAGGGCGTTGGCGACGGAAGCGGGCAGGCCTGCCATCGCGGCTAGCGCGAACAGGGTCGGCATCCGCGCGAGCTTCGCATGGCCGGTGCTGATGACCTGGTAGACATCGTGCATCCCGTGTGCGAACGCGATCCACGAGTCGGTGCCGAACGCGAGCGTGGCGAGCGCGACGCAGGCGGCGATCGTCGCGGCCCACGCGGCCAGCGTACGCCACTGGCCGGCGCACAGCAGCGCGAGCGGGAACAGGATGGCGATCTGCGGCTTCATCATCAGCATGCCGAAACAGATCCCGGCCCAGACGGGCCGGCGCTTCAGCAGCAACAGGCCGAGGCCGCCGAGCGTCGCGGTAAACAGGCTCGTTTGCCCGATGACGACGGTGATGAATGCGGCGGGGAAGGCCAGCGCGCACAGCCACGCGGTACCGCGCTGCACGGTCGCCTGCATGACGACGGCGAACAGCACATACGTGACGCCAAGCCAGAGTACGACGGCCGGCGTGTACGGAAGCCAGCCGAGCGGCAGGACCAGCAACAGCATGCTGGGCGGATAGAGCCACAGGAGCATGCCGTCCTCGAGATTCATTCCCGGGACGGCGAGTTGCTGGATCGTGAACAACGCGCTGAAATGCCAGACGTCGGCGGCACGACCGTGCGCGGCGAGCCATGCGGCGCTCCAGATCGGGGAGAAATCCTCCGACAACGGGACCAGCGCGGCGCCATGCTGCAAGTACATTCGGGCGATGTAGATGCCGATGAACAGCAGTTCGCCCAGCAACGCGGCGCCGGCATAAACGCGCACGCGATCGCGATTGAGCCAGTGAGGATAACGGCGCGGGCCGGCGATCGGGAGTTCCGGGTGCGCATCCGTCTCGGGACGGGCGTGGAAAACGGAATGGGGTGCTTTCATCGCGAGCTCCGGGGCGAGTACTGCGCGGTGCGGCGAACGACGACGAACAGCACGGCAAGCAGCACGATCGGGCCGACCTGCGGCAGCTTCATCAGGCGGTTCAGCATTTCGAAGATCGGCAGCAGCCAGGCGAGCACGATCACGGCCTGGTCGCCGGGCAGCCAGCCTTCATCGAAGCCGTGGGCGATCAGGCAGAAGATCGCGATACCGAGCCAGGTCAGCTCGTAGTGCCACAGATACGGTGTAGTCAGCAAGGTGGCGACGGCCAGTACCGCGCCGCGCAGGCGCATGTCGGGCGTGCGCCGCCAGACATCGACGGTTGCCGCGATCGCGAGCAGCGCGATCGCGGCCTGCGCGGCCAGGGCAGCCGACACCGGGAAACCCGAGAGCCGCAGCGCGGCGAACGGCGTCGGCGAAGCGAGCCAGTAGGACGGCAGCATGAAGTGCTGGCCGCGCACCGTCGCCACGGCGTCGCCCAGCCCATGCAGTGCGCCCGTACCGGTCAGCGCGATCCCGGCCGCCGCGAACAGCGTCGCGCTGATTGCCGCCGCTGCGAACGTGCGCCACGCGCGCGCCGCGATCAACGCGAACGGGAACACCACGGCCAGCTGCGGCTTGATCGCGAGCAGCCCGATCAGCACGCCGGCCGCGACCGGGCGCTTGCCGAGCAGATGCAGCGCGAGTGCGGCGAGGCCGGCGGTCAGGATGCTGTTCTGGCCGAACAGCGCGGACATGCACACCGCCGAATACGCGACCACGACGATCGCCGCGGCGTGCGGCACCGGAAGATGCGCGCGCAATCCCGACAACCGCGAGACGGCGAGCGCGTAGCATAAAAGACTGCCCGCGAAAAAGAGGAAATATGCGGGCAGGAAAGGCACAAGGGCAACCGGAGCGATGAACAGCAACATCGTCGGCGGATAGAGCCAGGGAAGCGACCGGTGCTGCAAATACGTGTCGAATTGTGCGAGCTCGGCCTGCAGGAACAAGGAAGGGTCGTAGGCCGATGCGGCATGGCCTTGCAACACCAGGTGCGATGCGGTCCAGAAGACGGAGAAGTCGACGCCCGGGCGCACGGCGGCGTTCGACGTGAAGCCGTTCGTCACGAAGCCCCAGACAATCAGCAACGCGGCGAAGAGCATCAGCATGATGCAGCTGTACGGAACGATCCGGTCGGCTGTGAGCCATTGAGCACAGCGTATTGCGCGAACGCGCGACCCACGATTGGCTGTGTACATGATTCCCCGTATGTGTGTAGAGGCTGCATGGTTTGTCGCAGCCGTTTCATGTTCTGTCGTGCCTGCGGATCGAATCGCACTGAAATCGCGTCGTCCGGTGAATTCATTGTTGAAGAAAAAATCGCGTGATGCAAATCGCCCCCTGAAATCCGGAATCCGGATTGACCGGTGACGCACGTGAAAACCGTGTTTTCAGGTATGAGAAATCGACATTTCCGGATTTCGTGTTTCTGCTGTGAAACATTCGGCCAATTTGACCGGCTCCGCATCCGGCCGGCCACATGAGGCAAAGGTCGTATCGCGTGTGCGGGAAAGTCCCGAGAAAATTTTTTGGGTCCTTGACGGAGCGCGGCGGCAGGCATTCAGGCTTGCAACGCTTGCGCGGAAACCTATATCAGTTTTGAAACATTTCACGCGCCGGGCCCCCGGCCGGGGAACCCGGGCATCGCCGGAACCCTTGATGCGCCTCGATTCCGCTTCGGGTGGCCTGCTCTTTGCGTAAGCGTTGGCACGGCAGTCGACGAGGTGACGACCGGGCGGTTCCGGCAAAAGACAGACGGAACCCGCATCGGAATCACCGGCGGAAAGAAGGGCCGGAGCGCGTCGGGGAACATGCAGCTCCAGGTCGATCAACCGCGCAAGCCTTCGTCGAGTGACCGATGAGCCCCGGTATCGTCAGGGCAATAAAAAGTCGGCATGGCCGAATATGGGGAATAAAAATGAAAGACCACAGCACATCACGGTTCGAGAACCGGATTAAAAACATATTGCAGCTTATCCGGGAGATTGTTTCCCGTTCATCTGGATTCCATGCGTCGAACGGCCGTCGTGCCGTTCCGGTCGACCGGATTGCCCGGCTTGTCCGACCTGTCGCACCGTACGCGCCTCTCTCGCATTCTGCCTCACTGATACCCGTTCGCGCGGACAGGGATGTGCATCCCCGTTCCCGCAGCTGAGCGTCGCGTTCCGATTTTTCGCGTAGTGCCGGTGGTGCCCGTCCCGACGTCGCACAAGACGAAGGGTATTCAATAGCAGTCCGAAAGGAGAGTACTTATGACAAGAGTCATCGAAAAGATCGCCTGGTTCGTCGAGGATCGGGAAGGCGTGACGGCCATCGAGTACGGCCTGATCGCCGCGCTGATCGCACTCGGCATCGTCGTCGCGTTGACGACGATCGGTACGGACCTGTCGACCGTGTTCAGCACGATCGCCTCGAGTCTGGACTCGGCGGTAACAGCACTCTGATGGACGGTACGACGAACGGAACATTCGAATCGCTCGTCGACACCACACGGCAGCAACACCCTGCCTCGACGTATCGATGCACGGTCAACCGACCAGCCGGCACGCGAGGACTTTGAAAGTCACCACGCAAGGAGATCATCATGACCAAGTTCATTCAACAAGCCGCCCGTTTCGTTCGCGACGAAGACGGCGTGACCGCCATCGAATACGGCCTGATCGCAGCACTGATCGCGGTCGGCATCATCGTGGCCGTCACGGCGGTCGGCACGCAGCTGAAGACCGTGTTCACCACGATCGCTGCCGACCTGACCGCGGCCGTGTGAGGCCGTTGAAAAGCAGAGCGTGCGGACGGCTCGGCCGGTGCAGCGATCGAGCCGCTCCCACGCATCGGATGACCGGGAACCGGAGACCATCATGCAAACCAGGGTGCGTGTCGCAGGCCCCAGGATCGGCGCGGAGCAGCGCGCGACGTCGATCGGGTATGCATCCGTCGCGGCGACGTTCGCCGTCGCGGTGCTGGGCAGCGTCGTCACGCCGAAAGGCTCGCTTGCCAATACGTACGCGGTGATCGCAACGGCCGTCACGGCCGCCGTGGCCACTGCGTTGGCAATGGTTTCCTGATCCTTCGATTCGCTCAGCGGGGTTCGCCATGTTGCTCGTTGCGCCGTCTTACCCGATTCCGTTGTGCGTGACGCTGCTCGCGGTATCCGCGGCCGGCACGGACATCGCGGCCCGCCGCATCCCGAACGGCCTCGTCGCGCTCGGACTGGCGGGCGCGCTGGTCGCCCAATGCGTGCTGCACGGCGTCCTGGCAGGCGCACTCGCCTGGCTTGCCGGCGCGGCGACCGGCTTCGCGCTGCTGCTGCCGTTCTACCTGCTGCGCGGGATGGCGGCCGGCGACGTGAAGCTGATGGTCGCGATCGGCGCATGGGTCGGCGCGGAAATGACCTGTTACATCGTGCTGGCCACGTTCCTGGCCGGCGGGATCGGTGCGCTCGCGGTCGTGCTGTTGCGCGGCCGGATGCGCCAGATGTGGACGAACGTCCGCGCGCTGATCGCGCGGCATTCGCGAGGAACGCGCGGGGAGGCCGCCGACGGCCCCGCGGAAATCGTATCGGTCGGCTCGCTGCCGTATGGCGTAGCGATCGCGGCCGGCACGCTGGCCATGCTGTTCGCGTCGCACACCTAGCGCGACGCACCCGCAACGAGGATCGAACGACCATGAACACGAACCAAACCGAACCGAGACGCGACGCGCAGGTGGCCCATCTGCCCGATCCGTTGCCGTCGCGGGAGGCCCGCACGAAGCTGGGCGCGCAATTGCCGGCGGCGCCGCGCTCGCTCGACGAAACGGGACTGAGCAAGACGTTCGTTGCCGGCCTCGTTCTGAAGTCGACGCTGATGCTCGGCCGCCCGTCGTACGGCGACCTGGTCGAGCGGCACTGCCTGCCGCTCGCCGTGCTCGACGACGTCTTTGCATTCCTGGTGCGCGAGCACCTCGTCGAACTCACCCATCGCGGCGCGACCGATCTCGACGTGACGTTCCGCCTGACCGACGCGGGCCGCGTGCTGGCGCTCGAGGAACGGGCGCGCAGCGGCTACAGCGGGCCCGCGCCGGTGACGCTCGACGCGTATCTCGAATGCGTGGCGGCTCATTCGGTGCGCAAGCTGCACATCGGCCAGAGCGACGTGTGGGCCGCCTTCGAAGACATCGTGATCGACACGTCGGTGCTCGACGCGGCGGCCGCGGCGCTCAATGCGGGACGCCCGCTGCTGATCCACGGCCCGGCCGGCAGCGGCAAGACCTTTCTCGCCGAGCGGCTCGGCTCGCTGATGCGCGGTTACGTGCCGGTGCCGCACGCAATCTGCGCGGCCGGCGAGGTGATCCAGGTCTACGACCCGCTCGTGCATGTCGACGCGGCGTCGCAGCCCGGCGGCCAGTCGGTCGATCGCCGCTGGCGCCTGTGCGAGCGGCCGGTCGTGATGTCCGGCGGCGAACTGACGCTCGACGAGCTCGACCTGCGCCGCGACGAAGCCGCGGGCTTCTACCAGGCACCGCCGCACATGAAGGCGAACATGGGCATGTACGTCGTCGACGATCTCGGCCGCCAGCGCGTCGAGCCGCGCGACCTGCTCAACCGCTGGCTACGCCCGCTCGATCGTGGCGTCGATTTCATGACGCTCGAATCCGGCAACCGCTTCGTGATGCCGTTCGACGTCTGGCCCGTGTTCTCGAGCAACCTGGCGCCCGAACAGTTCTGCGACGACGCATTCATGCGTCGCCTCGGCTCGAAGATCCACGTCGGCGCGCTGTCGATCGACAACTACCGCGCGGTGTTCGACGCGGCGTGCGCATCGCTGGGCCTCGTCGCGGCGAGCGATGCCTTCGACTACCTGCTGCACCACCTGCATCTGCCGACCGGCAAGGCGTTTCTCGCGTGCTTCCCGGCAGACCTGCTGCGACTCGTCGCCGCCGGCGCGCGCTATCGCGGCGATCCGGCCGAGGTGACGCACGACGCACTGTACGACGCGTGGGCGAGCTATTTCGGCGCGGGACCTGAACGGGAAGGCGTCCATCCGCCGCCCGTCGAGCGCGGCGGACGCACCTTCATCACCGGTTGAGCCGTTTCTTTCACGATTCGTCGAGGAGCATTGCCATGAAAAACAGTCGAGCGATCCTGATGCTGGTCGTCGCGATGGTCGCGGGTCTTGCCGCGGTCGTGTTCGCGTCCCGCTGGCTGATGCAGACATCCACGAGTTCGGTCACGTCGGTTGCGGTGGCGGCCACCGACCTGAACCTGGGCGAACCGCTCGGGCCGAACCAGATCCGCATGGTGAACTGGCCGTCGGGCAGCGTGCCGGCCGGCGCGTTCACCGATACCAAGGCGCTCGAAGGGCGCGTGGTACGCACCAGCCTGTCGCGCGACGAGCCGGTGATCGAATCGAAGCTCGCGCCGGTCGGCACGAAGGGCGGGCTGTCCGCGGTGATCTCGGACGGCAGCCGCGCGATCACGGTGCGCGTGAACGACGTGGTCGGCGTCGCGGGCTTCGCGCTGCCGGGCAACTACGTCGACGTGATCGTCAACACGCAGGAACAGCAGGGCAAGACCGATGGGCAGAGCATCTCGAAGATCGTGCTCGAGCACATCCTCGTGCTCGCCGTCGCGCAGCAGGTGAGCCGTGACGACACGGCGCCGAAGGTCGTCAACGCGGTGACGCTGGAAGTCACGCCCGACCAGGCCGAACGCCTCGACCTCGCGCGCAGCGTCGGCACGCTGTCGCTCGTGCTGCGCAACCAGATCGACCAGAAGACGCTGAATACAGACGGGGCGACCAAGATGACGCTGCTCGGCAAGGAGCCCGCACCCGAAGCACCCGCGGCGCCCGCTCGCGTCCGGACGGTACGCGTGCACGTCGCATCGCATGCGGCGCCGGAAGCGCGGCGCGACTGCGTCGGCGTGCTGACGGGCGTAAGGGGCAGCGTCGAGTGTTTCTGAAGCAGATCAACACAGTCACATAAACGGCCGCCGGCAACGCGGCGGCCCTGGAAGTCGATAACCGGCACGGAGCCGGTCTCTCGGGGGATCAGACGAAATGAAGATCAAACCGCAATGCACGGATACCGGCCCGCTGCGCACACGCGTCGCACGGGGCACGATGATGGCCGCGATCCTTTGTTCGGGATGGCTGACGGTTTATGGCGCACTCGCGCAGGAAGGCGTCGAGTCGGCGGCGCTGACGAAGGGCGGCGCCAGCGCGCCGGCCGCGGTCGGCAAGGGGCCGATGCAGATGACGATCAGCATGGCGCCGATGGCGGCCGCCGCGCCCGCCGCGTCGGCAGGGCCGCTGCGCGGGCCGAACTGCGTCGGCGCCGTGCGCGAATCGACCAGCGTCAGCGTGCCGCTCGGCAAGTCGCTGCTGGTGCCGATGCCGGAGCCGGTCCGTAACCGGACGATCGGCAATCCGGCCGTCGCGCAGGCCACGATGGTGTCGCCGCAGACGCTGTACATCCTCGGGCTCGCGGTCGGCACGACGAACATGATCGTGCAGGGCAAGAGCGGTGCGTGCCGCGTGATCGATGTGGCAGTCGGCGCGGATGCCGGCGGCCTGCAGGCGTCGTTGCAGCAGCTGATGCCGACCGAGCGCGACATCCGCGTGACGACCGCGGCCGGCACGATCGTGCTGTCGGGCACCGTGTCGAGCTCGCAGGCCGCACAGCAGGCCGTGCAGATCGCGCGCGCCTACGGCGACAGCGCCGGCGACCCGGCCGCTGGCGGCAAGCAAAGCGGCGGCGGCGTGCTGAACATGCTGGCCGTCACGTCGCCGCAGCAGGTGATGCTCGAGGTGAAGGTGGCCGAGGTGTCGAAGACGCTGATGAACCAGATGGGCAGCGCGCTCAACATCCAGGGCGGGTTCGGTTCGTGGAGCGGGGCGCTGGTCACCAACCTGCTCGCGGGCGTCGCGAGCGGCGTCGCGTTCAGCAAGGCGAACAACAAGCCGTTCAACCTCGCGGCCGACGCGCAGAACACCGACAACCTGGTCAAGATCCTCGCGGAGCCGAATCTCGTGACGATCAGCGGCCAGGAAGCGACGTTCCTCGCCGGCGGCAAGATCTTCATCCCGATCCCGCAGAGCAGCGGCAACGGCACGTCGTCGATCACGCTGCAGGAAGAGGAGTTCGGCGTCGCGCTGAAGTTCACGCCGACCGTGCTCGCCAACGGCCGGATCAGCCTGAAGGTGGCGCCGGAAGTGTCGGAGCTGTCGCAGACGGGGGTCACGCTGAGCGCGACCAACATCGGCGGCACGTCGATCCTGCCGCTGATCACGACGCGGCGCGCATCGACGACGGTGCAGATGAGCGACGGCGAATCGTTCGCGATCGGCGGGCTGATCAAGGACAACGTGACGGGCGCGCTGAAGGCGCTCCCGGGCGTGGGTGAGGTGCCGGTGCTCGGCGCGCTGTTCCGCAGCACGTCGTTCCAGCAGGATCGCACCGAGCTGATCTTCCTGATCACGCCGCACCTGGTGAAGCCGCTGCAGACCGCCGACGTGCCGCTGCCGACCGACAGCTTCTCGAAGCCGAACGAAGTCGACGTGTACGCGACGGGCAACATGGAAGGCCGTGGCGGTGTCCGCAAGCCCGGCGCACAGCCGGCGAACGGCGCGGCAGCTGCGCCGCAGGCACCGGCCCAGGCACCGGCTCAGGCACCCGCGCCGGCGCCGCAATCGGATACCCCGGCCGCCGCTGCCGCCGCGCTGCCCGCACCACGTGTGCCGCAAGGCGCGGACGCGCAGCCGCCGGTACCGGCCGAACCGCAGAAGACGCCCGTGCCGGTGGCGGTTGCCGTGCCACGGCCCGACGCAGCCAACGCAGCCAACGCAGCCCGTGTCGCGCGCATCGAAGCCACCGCCGCGCGTCTTGCCGCGGCCGGCCCGGCCACACCGGCCCAGCCGACGCACCGGCTCCCGGTGGCCGCCCATGCGCAGGTCGCCCGCTCGGAATCCGAGTCCACCGATCGTTGATGCCATCCAAGGGGACACTCATGAAATCCGCCTACCTCGTATTCGTGCGCCGCGCGGCGCTCGCCGCACCGCTCGCCTTCGCGCTTGCCGGCTGCATGTCGTCGACCCCGGTGTGGGACACCCGCTTCGGCGAATCGGTCCGCGCCGTGACGCAGGCCCAGATCATCGATCCGCATGCCGCCGAACACGCGGCCGCGACGACGGTGGTCGACGGCGGCGCGGCGGCATCGGCGCTCGACAACTACGAAAAGTCGTTCAAGCAGGTCGATCCGCCCGCCAATGCATTCGTGATCGGCATCGGGAAGGCCACCCAGTAACGACGGCACGCTCAGGGAGAAAAGCCATGAACAGCGCAGCCCGCTATCCGAAAGTCATGCGTCGCAGCCTGCATCGCCAGCGCGGTGCCGTCGCGATCATCGTCGGTCTCGCACTGGCGGTGATGATCGGGTTCGTCGGCCTCGCGCTGGATCTCGGCAAGCTGTACGTCACGCGCAGCGAACTGCAGAACAGCGCCGATGCATGCGCGCTGTCGGCTGCGCGTGACTTGACCGGGGCCATCAGCCTGACCGTGGCCGAGGCCGACGGCATCGCCGCCGGCCACCTGAATTTCGCGTTCTTCCAGAACCAGTCGGTGAAGATGCTGACCGACACGAACGTGACGTTCAGCGATTCGCTGACCAATGCGTTCCTGACGAAGAACTCGGTCACGACGCCGGCGAACGTAAAGTACGTGCAGTGCACCGCGTCGCTGAGCAACATCTCGCACTGGTTCATGGAAGTGCTGAACGTGCTGCCGGGCACCAAGATCGCGAACGCGGCGACCGTGTCGGCCAGCGCGATCGCGACGGTGGGCGGCGGCCAGACGGCATGCGCGATCCCGGTGTTCGTATGCCGGGCAACGGGCGCGCCGTCCTACAACGTCGGCGACTGGATCACGTCGCCGTCCGGTTCGTCTTACGGGCCCGGCAACTTCGGCTGGGCGGCACTCGACGGCTCGACGAACGAGCCGACCATCGCGAGCGAGCTGTCGGGCAATACCTGCAATATCACGAGCCCGCCCGACCTCGGCACCACCGGCCTGAAGTCGGCGTCGTTCCGCGCCTGGAATACGCGCTTCGGCATCTATACGAACGGCGCGAACGGCTCGAGCGGCCAACCCGACTTCACCGGCTACGCGTATGTCGGCCCGAACTACGGGCCGCCCGGAACGGCGGGCATCAAGGGTGATGCGTACACGCAGTTCGTGACCGACCGCTCGAACTTCAAGCCTTACCAGGGCGACGGCGCGCCGCCGTCGGGCAGCGGGATCTCCACCAACGGCACCGTCACGGCGAGCAACTACCAGACCTATGGCGGCGACCGCCGTGTCGCGCTCGCGCCGGAAGGCGACTGCTCGTCGCTGAAGGGGAACAGCGGCAAGGTGCACGTGACGCAATGGGATTGCGTGCTGATGCTCGATCCGCTGCCGTTCAGCTCGGGCAGTGGCCCCGTCATAGCGCACCTCGAATACCTCGGCTCGTCGGTCTCCGGCAACAATCCGTGCGCGACGCACGGCTTGCCCGGCGACGGCAGCGCGTCCGGGGTCCAGGTGCCGATGCTCGTTCAATAGGGAGAGACGATCATGAAAAGGCCCCCGTTTCGCCGTTCGCGCACCCGTGGCGTGGCCGCCGTCGAGTTCGCGATCGTGCTGATTCCGATGATCCTGCTCGCGACCGGCGTGGCCGAGTTCGGCCGCGCGATCTACCAGTACGAGACGCTGACCAAGGCGACCCGCGACGCGGCGCGCTACCTGTCGATCTGGCTGCCGACCGACAGCGCGTATCCGGTGTCGGCGGCGCAGTGCCTCGTCGTCTACGGCAGCACGACGTGCGGCTCGGCCGGCACCGAACTGGTTCCGGGGCTCACGACGTCGATGGTGACCATCTGCGACGCGCAGCATACGACCGGTTGCAGCGACGCGTCCGACCCGGCGCAATTCTCGAACCTGCCGACCTACGACTCGAACAACAATGCGGCGAGCGGCTCGGCGACAGGTGCGATCAATGTCGTCGAGGTGAAGATCAAGGGCTACACGTACCAGCCGATCCCCGCGTATCCGGGGCTGACGTCGATCCCGTTCGGCAACATCGTCACCGTGATGAGGCAAGTGTCATGAGCGCGCGCCCAGCCCCCCTGTCACGCCGGCGCGGCCAACGCGGCTCGACGATCGTCGAGTTCGGGCTCATCGCGTCGGTCCTGGTCATGCTGCTGATCGGCATCTTCGAATTCGGTCGCGTGCTGTTCTACTGGAGTACCGCGAGCGAGGCCGTGCGCCTCGGTGCGCGCACGGCGGTGGTCTGCGACGTCAATGCCGCCGGTGTCGCGAAACGCGTGACGGCGCTGCTGCCGCTGCTGTCGAACGCGAACGTGTCGGTGAACTACTCGCCGGCGAGCTGTACCGTGAACACCTGCGCGTTCGTGACGGTGAGCGTCACGAACGTCACGGTCAAGACGATGATCCCGTTCATGAACGTGTCGGTGAAGATGCCGCCGTTCACGACGACGCTGCCGCGCGAAAGCCTGACTTCCGCGACCGGCGGTGCAAACTGCAATTGATCGAACAGGCGAGGCACACGACATGATCAACATCCTCGTAGCTTCCGACGATACCGCGCGGCTCACGCAGATCGCGCGCCTCGTGACCGACTGCGGACGCTATCGCGCCACACGCGCGACCGGCCGGCCGTCGCAGATCGAGCATCGCACCGACGGGCTCGACGCGTTCGACATCCTGCTGGTCGATGGCACGTCGCTCGACGCGCCCGAGCTGGCGGCCATCGAGCGGATCTGCCGGGTTCACACCGGGCTGACCTGCATCCTCGTGACGGCGGATGCGTCGCCGCACGTGCTGCTCGACGCGATGCGCGCGGGCGCGCGCGACGTGCTGCAATGGCCGCTCGACCTGCAGGCGCTCGGCAATGCGCTCGAACGCGCGGCCGCGCAAAGCACGCGGCGCGACACCGACGATACGCGGATCGTGTCGTTCATGTCGTGCAAGGGCGGGGCCGGCACGAGCTTCGCGGCCAGCAACATCGCTTTCGAGATCGCGGAAGGCTTCAAGCGTCGCGTGCTGCTGATCGACCTGAACCAGCAGTTCGCCGACGCGGCGTTCCTCGTCAGCGACGAAACCCCGCCGTCGACGCTGCCGCAGCTGTGTGCGCAGATCGAGCGGCTCGACAGCGCGTTCCTCGATGCGAGCGTCGCGCGCGTGACGGAGAACTTCCACGTGCTCGCCGGCGCCGGCGACCCGGTCAAGGCCGCCGAGATGCGCGAGGACGCGCTCGAATGGATCCTCGGCGTCGCCGCGCCGCGCTACGACTTCGTGCTCTTCGACCTGGGCGTCTGCATCAATCCGCTGTCGATGGTCGCGCTCGATCGCAGCGACCAGATCCAGCTCGTGATGCAACCCGCGATGCCGCACGTGCGTGCGGGCCGCCGGCTGCTGGAGATCCTCGTGTCGCTCGGTTATTCGACCGACCAGATGCGGCTCGTCCTGAACCGCGCGACGCGCGCGAGCGACCGGACCCGCACCGCGCTCGAGGAAGTGCTCGGCCTGCAGGCGGCCTGCACGATTCCGGACGATGTCGACACCGTGCTCGAAGCGATCAACCAGGGCCACCCGGTGTCGCGTCTCGCGCGCGGCACGACGGTCGCGCGTGCGCTGCAGGGATACGCGAAGCAGCTCGTCGAAGGGGAGGTGCGCGTGGGGCGCGGCACCAAGCACAGCGAACCGCTGATGTCCCGGCTGTTCGGCCGCAAGGCCACGCCGAAGCTCAAGTCCATGTAAATCTTTCGGGGAACCATCATGTCATTGCGCGAACAGATGTCGTTGCACCGGGCCCAGCCGCTGGCGGCGGGCAACGAACCGGCCGGCCCGGCGCATTCGTCGGTACGCGACGCGTACCAGAAGCTGCGCCGCGAAATTCACCTGGCGGTGCTCGAGCGCGTCGAGCTGGAGCGCCTGTCGCGGTTGCAGCAGGATCAGGTCCGGCAGGAAATCGCCGGGCTGATCTCGCGCATCCTCGACGACGAACGGATGCCCGCGAACGACATCGAGCGGCGGCAGCTCGCGATCGACGTGTACGACGAGATGTTCGGCTTCGGTCCGCTCGAAGCGCTGCTGCGCGACCCCGGCATTTCCGACATCCTCGTGAACACGTACCGGCAGGTCTATGTCGAGCGCGCCGGCCAGCTCGAACTGACCGACGTGACGTTCTACGACGATGCGCACCTGATGAAGGTGATCGAGAAGATCGTGTCGCGCGTCGGGCGCCGCATCGACGAATCGAGCCCGATGGTCGACGCACGCCTGCCGGACGGCTCGCGCGTGAACGCGATCATCCCGCCGTCCGCGATCGACGGGCCGCTGATGTCGATCCGGCGCTTCGCGGTCAACCCGCTGAAGATGGACGACCTCGTGCGCTACCACAGCCTGACGCCGCCGATGGCCGAACTGCTCGATGCGCTGTCGCGTGCGAAGGTGAACGTGCTGGTGTCGGGCGGCACCGGCAGCGGCAAGACCACGCTGCTCAACATCCTGTCCGGCTACATTCCGCGCAACGAGCGGATCGTGACGATCGAGGACGCCGCCGAGCTGCAACTGCAGCAGCCGCACGTGCTGCGGCTCGAAACGCGCCCGCCGAACATCGAGGGCAAGGGCGAGATCACGCAGCGCACGCTGGTGCGCAACGCGCTGCGGATGCGCCCCGACCGGATCATCCTCGGCGAAGTGCGCGGCGCCGAAGCGCTCGACATGCTCAATGCGATGAACACCGGCCACGAAGGCTCGCTCGCGACGATCCACGCGAACACGCCGCGCGACGCGCTGACGCGGCTCGAGAACATGATCAGCGTCTCCGGCCTGACGCTGCCGCCGAAGACGATGCGCCAGCAGATCGCATCGGCGATCTCGGTGGTCGTGCAGGCGGCGCGGCTGACGGACGGCAAGCGCAAGATCGTCAGCATCCAGGAGCTGACCGGGATGGAGGGCGACATCATCAACATGCAGGAGATCTTCACGTTCAAGCGCACGGGCGTGGACCGCGACGGCTCGGTACGCGGCCACTTCTGCGCGACCGGCGTGCGGCCGAAGTTCGTCGAGCGGCTGCAGGCGTTCGGCATCAACCTGCCGGATTCGCTGTACGACCCGTCGCAGCGTTACGAGACGAACTGACGACATGGCGCCGCTAACCGCCGGGGAGACCTCATGAACACGATCTTTTACGCCTTTGTGATTCTCATGTTCGTCGCGGTCGTGCTGACGATCGAAGGCACCTATCAATGGTGGAACGCGCGGCACGGCGCTGCCGCGCGCCGGATCGAGTCGCGCATTCGCGCGATGTCGGCCGGCGGCAACGTCCAGCAGGAGCGGCTGTCGATCCTGAAGAAACGGATGCTCGACGAGTCGAAGCCGTTCGACCAGTTGCTGCTGCGCGTGCCGCGCGTGCAGGCGCTCGATCTCCTGATCCAGCAATCGGGCCTCGACTGGACGCTGTCGAAGCTGATCGTGCTCAGCGCGGTGTTTCCGGCGATCGCGTGGGTCGCGCTGAGTTTCGCCACGTTGCCGCAGCTGGCTGCGCTGCCGATCGCGCTATGTGCCGGATGCCTGCCGGCGATGGTCGTGATGCGCGCCCGCCGGCGGCGGATGCGCAAGCTCGAAAGGCAGTTGCCGGACATCTGCGACATGATTTCGCGCGCGCTGCGTTCCGGTCATTCGTTCACGAGCACGCTCGGGATGGTGAGCGAGGAGTTTCCCGATCCGATGGGCGGCGAGTTCCGGGTCACGTTCGACGAGGTCAACTACGGCGTGTCGCTGCACGACGCGTTGATGAATCTCGCGACCCGCGTGCCGGTGCAGGACCTGCGCTATTTCGTGATCGCGGTGCTGATCCAGCGCGAGACCGGCGGCAACCTGGCCGAGCTGCTCGACAGCATCTCCGCGCTGATCCGCGAGCGCTTCAAGCTGTTCGACAAGGTGCGTGTGCTGTCGGCGGAAGGGCGGCTGTCGGCGTGGATCCTCGGGCTGCTGCCGTTCGGTACGGCCGGGGCGATCGCGGTGATGAACCGCGAGTTCCTGTCGGTGCTCTGGGAAGATCCGGCCGGGATCAGGATGGTCGGCACGATGCTGGTGACGATGCTCTTTGGCCTGCTGTGGATCCGCCGCATTGTCCGGATTCGCGTCTGACGCGTGAGCTGAATAACGAACCGTAGCGAGACTGTCATGCAAAACCTGAGCGTAGTCCACGCCGTGATGCTGGGCGGCCTGTTCATCTTCGTGGCCGGCGGCGCCCTGATCGGGATGCTGCTGTTCGCGCCGCGCAATATCCAGCGCCGGATCCAGCAGGCCGGCGGCGCCGGCACGGGCCCCGGCGACAGCGACGACCTGGCATCGCGCTGGGTCGCGAAGCTGGTGGAGCTGTCCACCCCGATCTCCAGGCTGTCGGTGCCGAAGGACGGTTGGGAGAATTCGCCGCTGCGCATCCGGCTCATGAACGCCGGCTGGCGCAACCCGAGCGCGGCGGCGCTGTACTTCACCGCGAAGACGATGCTCGCGCTCGCCGTGCCGTGCGCGGCGCTGCTGGTGCTGATCACGACCCGGCTCGGGGATCAGCGCGAACTCCTGTCGGTCATCCTCGTCGTGCTCGCCGGGATCGGCTACTACATCCCGAACATCGTGTTGTCGCAGCGGATCAAGGTGCGCCAGCAGAAGATCTTCGAGGATTTCCCGGACGCGCTCGACCTGCTCACGGTGTGCGTCGAAGCGGGGCTGGGGCTCGACGCGGCGCTGATGAAGGTGAGCGAGGAGCTGCGGTTCAGCAGCGAGGTGGTCTCGAGCGAACTCGACCTGCTGCTGCTCGAGATGCGCTCCGGCTTCACGAAGGAGACGGCACTGCGCAATCTCGCGTTGCGTACCGGCGTCGAGGACATCGAATCGTTCTGCGCGATGCTGATCCAGGCCGATCGTTTTGGCACGAGCATCAGCGAATCGCTGCGCGTGCTGTCGGACATGCTGCGCACGCGGCGCCGGATGCGCGCGGAGGAGCGGGCCGCGAAGATTGCGTTGAAACTGCTGTTCCCGCTGATCTTCTGCATCTTTCCGTCGCTGATGCTGGTGCTGCTCGGGCCGGCGATGATTCACGTCTATCGCGTGCTGTTGCCGACGTTCGTCGGGATGTCGCAGTAAGCGGCGAACCGGCGTTACGCCGGGATCGGCGGAAACGTCGATGAAGGATTCGCGTGCCGGGCGGCCACCGCCGCCGGCCGGCACGGCAACAGGCTTCATGGAGGCTCCCTCCCCAGGCGGCGCCGCGAGACAGGTTGACCATAGCGACGTCAATGCATCCTGGACCCATGGTCGGCCATGGAACTAGCCGTAGTCCACCGCCTGATCGGCTGCCCCCTACTGCTAACCTGAATGCCGGCGAAGTTTGCCGGCATCACGTTGTACGCGATGCAGCGGAGGTCGCGGATCACGACCGGTGTGCGCGCGGGGGGCACAGCCGCCATTCGCCCGGTCTCGGCCCTCACTGAAAGTGATGCACGTACCGCAGCACCATCCGCGTGCCCTGCGGCCGGTTCCGCGCATAGGTCTCGAAATATGCGTTGAACATCAGGTGATCCTGCTGCGAGAAGCTGTACATGGCCCCCGGGCCGATCGCGAACACGGCCTCCCGCGTGCCCGGCACGTCCTGCCCGTTTTCCTTCATGTCGGTGGTCTGTCGCAGCCAGTAGCCGTTGATCCCCAGCCGCAGGCCGGGCCGCACCTCGTACTCGGTCGCGAAGTTCGCGTGGATCGCCTGGCCGGCCTGCGTCGATGTGACGTCCGGGCCGAGCGACGTGGCCGGCCGATGGTTGGTCGTGTTCCACAGATAGTGCAGCCGCCACGACACGGTCCATTTCGGCGTGAGCCACAGTGTCGCGGCCCAGTACGGATCGAACGACCAGAAATGGCTGCCGGGGTTGATTGCACGCGACGGATCGTACGCGCCGGTCGGCGCGATGAACTGGAATTCCACGCGCTGCGCGAAACGCGGGCCTTGCGCGCCCATCACCGGGTCGAACTGGACGAACGGGCCGATCAGCAGGTCGCCGAAGCCGGCACGCGCATTCAGCGCGACGTTGCCGATGCCGTCGTCGGTCCGCGCCGACGCGATCCACGGCAGGATCACGTCGAGGCCCGGATGCATGCCCGCGAACGTCAGCGGCGACTGATAGACGAGCTGGCTCAGCCCCGCGAACAGGTCGATGTCCTGCTTCGGCAACCCGACCTTGTTGCCCGCGTTGTCGTTGACGCGGCCGGCCGTGTAGTACTGCAGGTACTGCGTGCCGTACCAGCCGGAGCCGGCCGGCGGCATGCCGTCGAGGAAGCTGGTCATGCCGAGGTTGACCGCCGGCAGGTCGGTTGCGCGGGCCGGCGCGCTTGCGGCCATGCCGGCGATCGAGAGGCCCGCGACGACGAGCAGGCGAGAGCCGAATTTCATGTTCACCACCTCCTGGTTATTTATCTGTATAACTAATCAAACGGTGCGAAAAAGATCGGGATGATCGGCGATCGCACGATACTGGCCCGCATGAAACACGAGCGGCGCCTTGCCGAACGCGTCGAACTGTTCGATCTGGCCGATGAAGAGCAGGTGATCGCCGCCTTCGTAGTGGCCGACGTTGCGGCACACGAAGCGCGCGCTCGCGCCGTCGAGGCAGGGCACGCCGCCGGCTTCCGAATCCGCATGCGGCACGCCGTCGAACTTGTCGGCGCTGGGCGTCGCGAAGCGGCGCGACAGGTCGATCTGGTCGTGCGCGAGGATGTTGATCGCGAAATGGGTGGCCGCGACGAAATCCGGGCGGCTCGGCGCGAGCTTGCGAAGGCTCCACAGCACGAGCGGCGGATCGAGCGACAGCGACGAGAACGAATTGGCGGTCAGGCCCACCTTGCGGCCGTCGGCCGCGCACGTGGTGATCACGGTGACGCCGGTCGGGAACTGCCCGAACGCGGCGCGCAGCTGCATCGGGTCGAGGGTCGGGGGGGCGGTAGCGATCGTTTCCATGCCGGTCACTCCGAACGTGCGCTGTGTTCGCGGATGAACGCCGCGCAGGCCGACGGCTCGAACCACCACGGCGAGAACCGGCGCGGATCGTCGAAGCCGTCGACGATCGCCGCGGCGAGCGACGGCAACTGGCCGGCCGCGCCGAGCAGTTCGAGGATGTGCGGCGGCGGCGGGGTGAGCAGCGAGTTGGTCCAGCGCACGACATGCTGCGCATAGGCCCAGTAGCCTTCGAACGTCTGCTGCATCCAGTCTTCACCGAACGGCGCGGCATCGCGGGCGACGATCGCATCGAAATATGCGTTCGCGCATTTCGCGGCGTTGTTCGAGCCTTGCCCGGTGATCGGATCGTTGACGACCACCGCATCGGCCATCCCGAACACCGTGCGGCCCGACGGCAGCCGGAAGAACGGCTTGCGCACCGTCGGCGCGAAGCGCCCGGCCAGCGTGCCGTTCGGATCGGTGAGCTCGACGTCGCGGCAGCGCTCGAATTCCCACGGCACGTATTGCCGCAGGAACGACAGGCTCCGGTCCAGATGCTGCTCGGGCGTCTTCACGTCGGCCCAGCAGTCGAGCGGGCCGCCCGGAATGCCTTCGAACACCATGATTTCGCACGGGCCCGTCGTGGTCAGCGCGGGGAACACGAAATACTCGCCGATGCCGGGCAGCAGGTTGAAGCGCACGCGCGAATACGGCTGGCTCGGCGTCATCCCTTTCACATAGGTGAGGGCCAGCGCACGTTGCGGGCGGTCGAACGCGCTGCGCGCGTCGTCGCGGCCGAGCAAGTTGACGATCTCGCCCTTACCGGCCGCGAGCAGCACGAGGTCGTGGCTGCGCGCCAGTTCCTCGAGTTCGGGCACGCCGATGTCGCCGATGCGCACGTCCGCGCCACGGCGGCGCACGCCGTCGAGCCAGTAGGCCATTTTCACGCGCTGGTCGACCGACTGCGCATAGCGGGTCAGCCGCGACGACCAGTCGATCGCCTTGCGGCCGCCGCCGTCCGGATGCGGCACCGCGATGCCGATTCCTTCGACGGACGGGCACGCTTCCTCCCAGGTGTTCAGGCCGAGGTCGCGCTCGATCTGCAGCGCGGTATGGAACATGCACTGGCTCGACATGACCTTGCCCGTGCGGATCTGTTCGGCGTCGCGGTTGGTCGCGAGCGTCACGTGATAGCCCTGGCCGAGCAGGGCGAAGGCGAGTTGCAGGCCGGACTGGCCGGCGCCGACGATGGCGATGCGTCTCATGGGGTTGTCCTTGGTAGGCCGGAGGCCGGCCGGAATGATTGCGGGAAGGTGTGGCGGGAAACGGTCACTCCGCGAGCCGCGGAATGGCCGGCACCGCCTGTTCGGGGCCCATCGCGGAATAACCGCCATCGACCGCGTAGTCGGCGCCTGTCACGAAGCTCGCCGCGTCGCTGCACAGGAAGGTCACGACCTGCGCGACCTCGGACGGATCGCCGACGCGGCCGAGCAGGTGGAACGGCGCGGCGACGCGATCGGTCTTCGCGCGGTCGCCGTGCGTCAGCTCGTCCATCACGCGCGACCACGTCCATCCCGGCGATACCGAGTTGACGCGAATGCGCTCGGGCGCGAGATCCATCGCCATGCTGCGCGTGAGCTGGCGGATCGCCGCCTTGGACGTCGGGTACAGCCAGCGGCCGGTCTGCGCGCACTCGGCCGAGATCGAGCTGAAGTTCACGATCGCGCCGCCGCCGCGCCGGGCCATGTGCGGATGCACGGCCTTCGCGAGCATCGCGGCCGACACGACGTTGACGTCCATCGCGGCGAGCCAGTCGTTGCGGGTCGCCTGGATGCCGTTGTCGACGTAGCTGCACGCGAGGTTGACGAGCACGTCGATTGCGCCGAACCGCTCGACGATGGCCGATATCGCACGTTCGATCGCGCGATCGTCGGTGATGTCGAGCGCGACGAACATCGCCTTGTCGCCGAGGGAACCCGCGACGCGCGCGCCGTTGTCCGCATCGAGATCGAGGATCGCGACGCATGCACCGGCGCGGCTCAGGTCCTGCGCGACCGCAGCGCCGATCAGCGTGGCGCCGCCGGTGACGATCGCGACTTTGCCAGCAAGGGCAGTCATGGGGTGTCTCCGTGAATCGTGGGGTGAGGGAGGGGGCGCGTCAGTGCGCACCCGTCGACGGCTCGCTGTCCTGCCAGCGGCGCATCAGGCCGTTCGACGGCACGGTTTCGTCGAGCAGCTTGCGGGCCGTCTCGACGCCCGCGACCGGCAGGCCGGCCGGATCGAGCAGGCCGATCTGCACGAGCACGCTCGCCTGGTCCCAGTAGATGTGCTCGTGATAGAGCTTGTCGCCGCGAAACTTGACGATCGCGACGAGTGGAATCTCGACGCGCTTGCCGGTGGGCGCGACGCCCGGCAGCATCCAGTCGATCTCGGTAGTGTGCGTGAAGCAGAACAGCAGCTCGTCGACGACCTGGCTCGCGCCGATCGTGCGCGAGATCGGGGTGATCGTCGTGTCGGGCGGATTCGCATGCACGAAGTGATGCGTGTAGAAGCGCTTGAGCTCGTCGTGGCCGACGCCGCCCGTCAGCGTCGGAACATGGTTGACGTACGGCTCGGCGACCATCGTCGCCATCGTGGCATCGACGTTGCGCGTGGCGAATTCGTGTTCGAGATGCGCTTCCCACAGTGTGGACAGGTCGTAGTGCGGGCCGAGCGCGGCGCGGAACGCGGCGATCGCGCGCTGGTGGGCCATGACCGCGGCGGCCTTGTCGAAATGATCGCCGCCGACGCGGGCGAACGCGTGATCGACGCCCGGGTACACATACACTTCGACGCCGTCGCGGCCGGACAGCGCGTCGGCGATGCGCTGCTGCGCGTCGGGCGGGCAGAAGCGGTCCAGCCCCGCGATCTGCAGCACGAGCCGGCCCTGCAGGTGCGCGGCCTCGTCCAGCGCCTGCTCGATGCCCACGCCGTAGTAGCTGACCGCCGCGGCCACGCCCGGCAGCCGGCACGCGGCGAGATAGGCGAGCTTGCCGCCGAGGCAGTAGCCGAGCACGCCGGCTTCACCCGTGCATTCCGGCTGCTGCCTGAGCGCGTCCAGCGCGGCACCGATGTCCTCGACGCCCTTGTCCTCGTCGAATTCGCGATACAGGGCCATCGCGCGCTCCACATCGGCTGCCGCATGGCCGAGCTCGATCCCCGGCGCCTGGCGCCAGAACAGGTCGGGCACGAGCACCGTATAACCTTCCTCCGCGTAGTAGTCGGCGGCTTCCCGCATCGTCGCGTTCGCGCCGAAGATCTCGTGGCACAGCACGATGCCCGGCCCCTTGCCGCCGGCCGGCGTGCTCAGGTAGGCGCGAAACGTTCCGCCGTCCGGCGACGGAATCTCGATGTGACGTCCTTTCATCTGTCCCTCCGTTGAATTCATTGCTGCGACGAGCCCAGTATTGGCGGACGAAACGTGCGCTTCTATCCGCTTTCTTCGGCCGGTATCCGCGAATTCCGGAAACCTGCGGCACCGGCCGCCGCGCGTGGGCAGGCGCGCGGCCGACTGCGGGTATGTGCGGATGCTGAAAGCCCGCACAGTTTTCTACGATGCGCGAACGGTCCGTTTCTTGCGTCGTTTGCGCGGGACTTGCGTGCTTTGGCGGCCGGACTGTCCGGATACTCCGGGCGCTATCCGGATCGTGCGGCGAATGCCCCCACACCGGGAACGCATGCACGGCGCGAGTGCAACCGAGCATGACGGGAGAACATCGATGGCGCAATTTTCCGGAACGGGCTGGCTGGACGACACCGCCTGTTTCAATCACGACAACCTGCTGCTGCAGTCGAACGATGTCGACGAGGTGCGCGCGCGTGTCGCCGACGTCTTCAAGCCGCACCGGCTCACGCCGACCGGCGAGTCGCGCGCGCTGCACAGCTGCATGCATCATGCGCGCTGGGGCAACCTGTCGTTGAACCTGCTCGATTACGGCGGCGGGGTCAGCATCGAGCCCGGGCCGCTCGAGCACTTCTTCCTGTTGCAGATCCCGTTGCGCGGCGACGCGGAGATCGAGTGCGGATCGGCGCGTTTCGTGTCGTCGCCGGGCACCGCGTCGTTGATCTCGCCGACGCTGCCGCTGAAGATGCGCTGGGGCGACGCGTGCCCGCAAGTCATCCTGCGCATCGAGCGCGAAGTGATGGAGCGCCATGCGCAGCGGCATTTCGGCGACGACCGGCGCGCGCCGGTCGAATTCGAACCGGCATTCAGCCTGTCGTCGTCGCAAGGGGCGTGTCTCGCGCAGTTGCTGCCGGTCCTCGCCGGCGCGATCGCGACGGACGCGCATCCGCTGCGTCATCCGCTCGCGTTCGAGCCGCTCGAATCGACGCTGCTCAACCTGCTGCTGCACGGCCACCCGAACAGCGCGCGCAACGGCACGCGGCACCTGCCGGTGGCGCTCGCGCCGTTCTATGTGCGGCGCGTCGAGGATTACATCCGCGCCCATCTCGACGAGCCGCTGACGATCGAGCGGCTCGCCGAACTCGCCGGCGTGAGCCCGAGCACGCTGTTCGCCGGCTTCCGCCATCGCCACGGGATCACGCCGATGGGCTTCGTGCGGCAGTTGCGGCTGCAACGTGTGCGCGAGGAACTGCTGGCCGACGAGTCGCCGGGGCTCGCATCGGTGACGGACATCGCGCTGAAGTGGGGTTTCGCGCACCTCGGGCGGTTCGCGATCGAGTACAAGCGGGCGTTCGGCGAGTCGCCGTCGGCGACGCTCAGGATGCGGCGCGTGCGCGTTTAGACCCTCCGGCGGCAGCCCACGGCCGCTCCCGGGGCGCATGCAGCCTGGCGTTGCTGTCTTTCACCCGCCTTCCACGAGGGCCGCCGCATGGATCGATCCCGCGCCGGCCCCGCCTCCAAAGCGCCAGACGCCGGCTTTTCCCGCCGGCGCACTTTTTTAAAGACTCCGTTACGTTCGCCCGGTATGATCGCTGCGCTCGCGAACGACGCCATTGGCCGTTGCATGCCGACTCGCGCGCAACCAGCATCGCCGGCATGACAACACAGGGCGGGCGCCGGCGCTGCGTCGCGCCGAGATCGCGCCGCGATCGGGTCGAATCGGCCACCAGCACGACGGAGCATGGAACGATGGTAACGGGGACGGGGGCGGCGAAACGCGCGATGGCGATCGCCGCCGGAGGCGCGTTGTACGTGGCGGCAGCGGGCGGCGCGCACGCGCAGGCATCGGGTGCGGCAGCGGCGCCGCCGGCGGCCGTGCTGCCGGAGATCGACGTGACGGGGAAGGGCGACCGCTCGTCGAGCGGGCTCGTCGGGCTGCGCACCACGGCCGGCACGAAAACCGACACGCCGGTGGCCGAAGTGCCGCAGACGATCAACATCGTGACCGCGCAGCAGATCGAGATGACCGGCGCGACCGACCTGAACCAGGCGCTGCGCTACGTGCCGGGATTCGCGACGTTCGGTGCCGACAGCCGCACCGACTCGTATGCGGCGCTGCGCGGCTTCACGCCGACGCTGTACGTCGACGGCGTGGCCGCGCCGCATACGGCCGTGATCGCGGACTGGCGCGTCGACCCGTACACGATCGACTCGATCGCGGTGCTGCGCGGGCCGACGTCGGTGCTGTACGGCGCGGGCGAGCCCGGCGCGATCGTCGACGCGCACACGAAGCTCGCCGACGGCGAACGCGTCCGTGAAGCCGGCGTGCAGATCGGCAACGACGCGCGCAAGCAATTCATGGTCGATGTCGGCGATACGCTCGACCCGGACGGCCGGTACGCGTATCGCTTCGTCGGCGTGGCGCGCGACGGCAACGCGGAAACCGGCCCGAACGGCGACCGTCGCGTCGCGCTGGCGCCGTCGTTCCGCTGGCGGCCGAACGCCGACACGTCGCTGACGCTCTCGGCGACGTTCCTGCAGGACAGCGGCGATATTTCGTCGAACTTCCTGCCCGCGTCGGGCACGGTGCTGCCGAACCCGAACGGCCGCCTGTCGCAGGACATCTACATGGGCGACCCCGGGTTCAACGACTACCGGAAGAAACAGTGGTCGCTCGGCTACGCGCTGGAGCACCGCGTGAACGCGATCTGGTCGCTGCACCAGGACGTGCGCTGGTCGCACCTGTCGCTCGACGACGCGACGGTGTTCGGCAACGGCTTCGCGCCCCGCAGCACCACCAACATGATGCGTACCGCGGGGCTGTTCCAGCTCAACTATAGCCGGCTCGACATCGACAACCACGCGCAGGCCCGCTTCGGCACGGGGCCGCTCGAACATACGCTGCTGCTCGGCGCGCAATACGACCGGCAGACGACGACCAACAGCGTGTGGCTTGCGATCGCGCCGTCGCTCAACCTGTATCACCCCGTGTACCGGCCCGTCACGGACGCGATTTTCTCCGGCCCGACGTCGCTCGGCCACGTCGACCAGTACACGGCGATGAACACGTTCGGCGTATACGCGCAAGACCAGATCCGCTGGAAGCGCTGGACGCTGACGCTCGGTGGCCGCGAGGATTTCGTCAATGCGCGGTTCGACGACCGGACGGCCGGCAAGCAGGCGCGGCAGGACGTCAGTGCGTTCTCCGGGCGCGTCGGGCTCACCTATCGGGGCGACGCCGGGCTGTCGCCGTATGTGAGCCATTCGACGTCGTTCGATCCCGTCATCGGCGTGCGGCTGTATGGCGGCGGGCTGCCGAAGCCGACACGCGGCACGCAGACGGAAGCCGGGTTGCGCTGGCAGCCGCCGGGCCGGAACCTGATGCTGAGTGCGGCCCTTTACCAGATCGACCAGACCAACGTCGCGACGCCGACGCCGGTCAATCTCGACCCGACCGGCACGACGTCCGTGCAGACCGGCAAGGTCCGCTCGCGCGGGATCGAGCTGAGCGCGGTCGGCAAGGTCACCCGCGAGCTGTCGATCGTCGCGTCGTACGTCCATCAGGACGTCAAGAACGTGCAGGCGAACGACGCGTCGCTGAACCACTGGCCGGTGGCCGTGCCGCTGCCGCGGCAGATGGCTTCGATGTGGGCCGACTGGACCTGGCGCGCGGGCGCGCTGTCGGGCCTCGGGTTCGGCGGCGGCGTGCGTTACCAGAGCGCGTCGGCGGGCGCGCCCGACAACTCGCTGACGGTGCCGAGCGTGACGCTGGTCGACCTGGCGCTGCACTACGAGATGCCGCACTGGCGGTTCGCGCTGAACGTCGCGAACCTGTTCGACCGGCGTTATGTCAGCGGTTGCCAGTCGTACAACGTGTGCGTGTTCGGCAACGAGCGGACCGTGCTCGCCAGCGCGAAATACAACTGGTAGGCGCGAGCGCGCGGAACGCGTCCTACGCGTCGCGTTGCGGCTCCCGGCGCGCGGCGCGTTCACCGGCGTGGCGCTGGCGCCGCCACTCGGTCGGCGTGAGGCCGAAACGTTCGCGGAATGCGGTCGCGAAATTCGCCGGCGTGGAAAAGCCGATCTCCTTCGCGATGCTGGCAATGCTGAGCGACGTCGAATCCAGCAGATCCTGCGCGATCCGCAGCCGCTCGTGCCGCAGATACTCGAACACCGTCTGGCCGAGATTGTCGCGAAACGCCCGCGACAGCCGCTTTTCATGCGTGCCGACCGCGCGTGCCAGTTGTTCCACCGTCGGCGGATCGTTCAGCGTCCGCGCCAGGTGGCGGATGGCCGCGCGCACGATGATGTCGTCGTCCTTGCCGGTCACGAACACGCTTTCCGTGTCGACGGGCCGCTCACGTGTCGCCCGCGCGAGCTGCACGCGAATCCGCGCGAGCACTTCGGCCGGCTCGAACGGCTTCACCACGTAGTCGACGCAGCCGATCTCGAACCCCTCGAGGCGTTCGTGCAACGCGCCCGCCACGGTCAGGAAGATGACCGGAATCGCGCACGTCAGCGGATCGGCGGCCAGCAGCCGGCATGCGGTGAAGCCGTCCATGCGCGGCATCCGGACATCCATCAGGATCAGGTCGGGCATGAGCGCCTGCGCGCGCTGGCACGCCTGCAGCCCGTCGGATGCAATGCTGATCCGGCACCCGGTGCCGCGCAGGATGTCGATCAGCAAGCGAAGCTGGTCGGGCTGATCGTCGACGATCAGGATATGAGCGTCGCCCAATACGGAGGTCGATGGATGCATCGTGCACCTGTTCTGGAATGGCTGCTGGCTGTGTTCCTGCGGGTGGCCGGCCCGGTTCGGATAATCGTTGGAAACTGCTCTATGGCAACGCACAAGCGCATCGATATTCGGATTTCGCGCAAACCGCGCGACAGACGACTGGTCGGCGTAATACCCGGTGTTGCTTGTATTGATCGCTGATCCGGTAAGGACGCGAAGCTTTGCCGTCGCCGCGCGTGGAAAAGGGCGCGGCCGACCGTGTCGATGCGAGCCGAATTGTAGGGGGATATTTCGATTCTTGCCAGACGCATTGACTCTATTTGCTTCATTCCGATTTTATGATTCTTCATCAGGTATTGTGATTTGCGTGAGCGGTATCGCACCTGATGCCTGTCCATTTCCGCCATTTTCATTCTTGCCCGCACGCGATCGTGCGGCTCGGCGGTTTTTCTGCGGAAATATTTTCGCCGGAATTTATTTTTAATCCGTTTCGGCAAAGCATTTGTCCGCCCGACAAAACATCTGGATTAATTTTGGCGCCACGAAATCGTTTGCGAGGTGCGAGTTTTTCACGCAACTTATTGAATGTATTGGATTTTACAATCTATAAAGAATGTCGCCTTCAATAATTCAGATGCGTGTCTCATAATTCGTCCGAACTTTGAATGCAGGGTTGCACGGGGCAGCACAAGGCACGGAGGGGCGTGACGGACGTTGCGTGATTCGGGGGCGTGGCATCAATTGATGCTCATCCGAACGCATGTCCGTAGCGCTCGGGCGCACGTCCGGTTGCCGTCGATGAAATAAGAGAAGCGGGGTTGGTCGCGGTCGGCGCGACATCAAATCAGGGGTGTCCATAACGGCGGTTGAATCTCCGGATTCAGTCGATGGGCGAGTTCGCCCATATCAAACGATATGCATTCCTAATGCATTAACCGAATTAACGGAACGGGCCGTCACACCGACGGCGTGCCCGGGATTTCGAACGTCCCGTCGCTACGGGCGGGCGATGCGTGTCGTCTTCGGCACGCTCGGGCCGGGCATCGGAATCGGGTTCCGCACTGAAGTCGTAATCGTAATTGCAGTCGTAATCGCAGCTGAATCCTTCAAGAAAATTAAGTAGTCCGTATACAAACCAGACGCTACAAAACGGAGCAGAAGACCATGAAGAGGAAGCAGATTTCGGCGCTTGCCGCCGCCATGTTCACAGGCGCAGGTGTCCTGATCGCGGGGGCCGCGCATGCGGACAACTTCGTCGACCGCGGCAACCCGGACAACGCGCTGAACGGCCAGTGCATCGACGGGACGAACCCGCTGTGCGTGTCGACCAAGAGCGGAAGCTACGTGGCGGTGAGCACGGCAAACGTCACGATGGGGACGAACGCCAGGGCCGGTACCAGCGGGATCGCGATCGGCGACCAGTCGAATGCGAGCAGCAAGGGCGGCACCAGCAGCGGCGGCGCGATTGCGATCGGCGTCGGTTCGCAGGCGCTGGCGAACTCGGCCACGGCCATCGGCACGGTAGCCGTCGCGCAAGGCAATACGTCGCTCGCCGTCGGCCGCCAGTCGGCCGCGGTCGGCGATTTCTCGATGGCGCTCGGCAACGTCGCCGATGCGCGCGGCACGAGCTCGATCGCACTCGGCCACTCGGCGCTGGCAAGCGGCGACCGTTCGGTTGCGATCGGCGGTGCGAACCCGACCTCGAGCGACGGCGTGTCGGCCGGCGCGTCGTACGACGCGGCGACACAGACGCGCGCCGGCGGCACGCAATCCGTGGCGATCGGTGCGGGCGCGCAGACGAACGACAACAACCAGGTGGCGATCGGCTCGGGCAGCGTCGGCGCCAACAACGGCGGCACGCCGGTGTTCGGCGGCACGGCCGCGCCGGTCGGCGGCGCGGTGTCGTTCGGCGCGATCGGCGCCGAGCGTCAGCTCAAGAACGTCGCGGCGGGCGCGGCCGATACGGATGCCGTCAACGTCCAGCAGCTGAAGAACGTGAACGGCACGCTCAGCACGAGCATCGCCAACGTCGACGCACGCGTGACGTCGGTCGGCAATTCGCTGTCGACCACGATTTCGAACGTCGACCAGCGTGTGACCAGCGTGGGCAACAGCCTCAGCACCAGTATCGTGACGGCGACGAAGAACGTCGTGAAATACACCGACGATTCGCACGCGGCGATCGCGCTCGACGGCAGCAACGGCACCACGATCGGCGGCGTCGCGGCCGGTGTCGCCGACACCGATGCGGTCAACGTCGGCCAGCTGAAGGGCAGTGTCGCCCCGCTGCAGACGTCCATTTCGACGGCGGCGTCGAACATCACGAACCTGCAGACCAGCGTCACGGGCATCAATACTTCGCTGAGCACGGCAACCACCAACATCAGCAACCTGCAGGCGGCCGACGCACGCAACGTCAAGTACGACGGCCAGAGCGGCTTCGATTCGGTGACGTTCGCCGGCACGAACGGCACGACGCTGCACAACGTCGCGGCCGGTGTCGCCGATACCGATGCGGTGAACGTCGGGCAACTGAACGGCGGCCTGTCGTCACTCAGCACGAGCGTGACGAACAACCTCAGCACGACGCTCGGCAACCTGAGCACGTCGATCACCAGCCAGATCGGCAACGCGACGAAGAACGCGGTGCAGTACGACGACGACGCGCACAGCGGCGTGACGCTCGGCGGCAAGGGCGCGCAGTCGCCGGTCGGCCTGCACAACGTGGCGGACGGCATTGCCGCGAGCGACGCCGTGAACGTCGGCCAGCTCGGCAAGGCGACCGATACGCTGAACCAGTCGATCACGAATGTCGGCAATCAGGTCACGACGAACACGGGCAACATCGCGGCGCTCCAGCAGGACGCGCTTCTGTGGAACGCGAACCTCGGCGCATACGATGCGAGCCACGGCGGCAACGGCCCGCAACGCATCGGCAACGTCGCGGCCGGCGTCGCCGACACCGATGCGGTCAACGTCGGTCAGTTGAACGGCAGCATCGCGCCGCTGCAATCGTCGATCTCGACCGCCGCGTCGAACATCACGAACCTGCAGAGCAACGTCACCGGCATCAACGCATCGCTGAGCACGGCGACCACCAACATCAGCAACCTGCAGGCGGCTGACGCACGCAACGTCAAGTACGACGGCCAGAGCGGCTTCGACTCGGTGACGTTCGCCGGCACGAACGGCACGACGCTGCACAATGTCGCGGCCGGTGTCGCGAACACCGACGCGGTGAACGTCGGGCAACTGAACGGCGGCCTGTCGTCGCTCAGCACGAGCGTGACGAACAACATCAATACGACGCTCGGCAACCTGAGCACGTCGATCAACAACCAGATCGGCAACGCGACGAAGAACGCGGTGCAGTACGACGATGACGCGCACAGCGGCGTGACGCTCGGCGGCAAGGGCGCGCAGTCGCCGGTCGGCCTGCACAACGTGGCGGACGGCACTGCCGCGAGCGACGCCGTGAACGTCGGCCAGCTCGGCAAGGCGACCGATACGCTGAACCAGTCGATTACGAACGTCAGCAACAACGTGACGACGCTCGGCAACCAGGTGACGACGAACACCGGCAACATCGCGGCGCTCCAGCAGGACGCGCTCCAGTGGAACGCGAACCTCGGCACCTACGACGCGAGCCACGGCGGCAACGGCCCGCAACGCATCGGCAACGTCGCGGCCGGCAAGAACGGCACGGACGCGGTCAACGTCGACCAGTTGAACGCGGCGATCCAGGACGGCACGAGCCAGCTCGACGCACTCGCCGTGAAGTACGACGACGCGAGCAAGAAGCAGGTTTCGCTCGGCGCGGGCAACGGCGGGAGCCCGGTGCGCCTGACCAACGTCGCGGAAGGCAACGTCGCGGCCGGCAGCACGGATGCTGTGAACGGCGCGCAACTGCGCCGTGCAACCGACGGCACGGCGGCCGCGCTGGGCGGCGGTGCGACGGCGAATCCGGACGGCTCGATCAGCGCGCCGGACTATAAGGTCGGCGGCGGTTCGTTCAACAATGTCGGCGACGCGCTCACGAATCTCGACGGTCGTGTTCTCAACAATACGACGACGCTCGAGAATCACGAAACGCGTATCGGCAATGCCGAAACGAACATCGCGGGCAACACGGCCGCGATCGCGGGGCTGCAGCAGGATGCGCTGCAGTTCGACCCGACGCTCGGTGCCTACAACGCGGCGCGCGGCGGTGCACCGACGAAGCTGACGAACGTGGCCGACGGCAACGTCGCCGCGGGCAGCACGGACGCGGTGAACGGCGGCCAGTTGTCGGGCGTGAAGTCGTCGCTCGAACAGCAGATCACGCAGGTATCCAACCAGGCGGGCGAGGCCGTGAAGAACGTCGTCAAGTACGACGTCGACGCGAACGGCAACCGAATGAATTCGGTATCGCTCATCGGCGGCGACGCGAACGCGGCCGTCGTGCTGAAGAACGTCGCCGCGGGCACCGCCGATACCGACGCGGTGAACGTCAAGCAGCTGAAGGGCGTGCAGTCGAGCCTCAACCAGCTCGGTGCGCTCGCGGTGCAGTACGACGACGCGTCGAAGAGCTCGATCACGCTCGGTGGCGCGGGTGGCACGCGCATCACCAACGTGCAGGCCGGCACGCTCAGCGCAACCAGCACGGATGCGGTGAACGGCTCGCAGCTCTACGCGACCAACCAGCAAGTCGCGAAGAACACGACCGACATCACGAACCTGCAGGGGAACGTGAACAACATCGCGAACGGCAAGGCCGGCCTCGTGCAGCAGCAGGACCCGAACGGCGCGATCACGGTCGGGAAGGACACCGGCGGCACCAGCGTGAACTTCTCCGGCACGTCGGGCGACCGCGTGCTGACCGGTGTCGCGGCGGGCGTGAAGGACAACGACGCGGTCAACATGGGCCAGTTCAACAACGCGCTGAAGAACGCGGCGGCCAACGACCAGATCCGCGCGGCGGCGACCGATGCGAACACGACGTGGATCGCACGTGCCGATGCGGGTTCGATCGGGTCGACGGCAACCGCAACCGGCAAGAACGCGGTGGCGGTCGGCCAGGGCTCCGTCGCCGATCGCGACAACTCGTTCTCGGTCGGTGCGAAGGGCAGCGAGCGCCAGGTCACGAACGTCGCGGCCGGCACGGCGCCGACCGACGCGGTCAACGTGCAGCAGCTGAACGACAACCTGTCGACCGCCACGTCGCAGGCGAAGGGCTACACCGACCAGCGCATCGGCCAGGTGTACAACTCGTTCAACGACCTGAAGAAGGACATGTACGGCGGCGTGGCATCGGCAATGGCCGTGGCCGGCCTGCCGCAACCGACGGGCGCGGGCCGCTCGATGGTCTCGGCGGCGACGTCGAACTATCACGGCCAGCAGGGTTTCGCCGCCGGGTACTCGTACGTGACGGAAAGCAACCGCTGGGTCGTCAAGGCGTCGGTGACGGGCAACACGCGTTCGGACTTCGGCGCGGTGGTGGGCGCGGGTTACCAGTTCTGACGTTGTCCGCGCAGTATCGATCTAACGGTGGTGTCGGGCAGCGGTCGTGATGCCCGACACCGACGGGAGATCCGTGGCCCGGGGTGAGTCTGTCGACCCCGGGCCGTCGACGCTTGATGCGTCGCGAAAAGCGGTGTGGTTATGCCGGGCCTGTCCGGCAGGCGATGCCTTCGATGGATGATCGATTCGCCGATTGTCGAGATAATCGGCGCTGGCGCAATGCGTTCCGCATTGAGCGTGTCCGAGCACGCCTTCCAGTCCCGTATGGGCGCCGACAACGAAACATGAAAACGATGAAACCCGAGAACAGGATGCTTCCCGCGCAGCGCGTCGCGTTGCCATCGGTTTTGCCGGCCGGTTATGGCGGCAGGTGCCGCTAGCGCCCGGACAATCCGCGCCGTGGGTTCGACAAGAGAACCGGCGCCCGAATCGATCGGCCGGGCAACCGGTATCGAACGGCGATATCAATTGATGCACCCGTGACCGTGCATCGGGTCACTTGAAGACGCATCCGGGGTAAAGGCATATGATCGGGAAAGTTGCATGGCTGTCCGTCGTTTCGCTTCTGGTCGCGGCATGCGGGGATCGTTCCGGCCAGGCCGATACCGCATCGAATGCGCAGCCGGCGGCCGCGTCGGCGACGCAGGCCGTTACCTCGCAGCGCGAAGGGCGCGACTCGCCCGTGCCGCCCAGGCCGGGCCAGGTGCTGGAGGGCATTTACCAGAAGGACGCGCATGGCGAGGCGACGATGGAGATCGCCAATGGAAGCCAGGCCACGTACTGGTACGGCCACGCGTTCGACCTGAACGGCGGCCACTACTTCACCGGCTTCGCCTACGAGACGCCGAACAAGTACGCCGAACAGGAGAACACCGCCGAGCCGGCGCACGATGCCAGGGTGACGATCACGGAGGCGACCTTCGAATGGATCACGGACGGCGGCGTGGCCGGCTGGAACATGGTCGAGTCGGAACGCTCGATCGGCGAGTTTGGCCGCGACGAGAAGGCCGACGCGATCGACGACAACGAATCCGCCGTGAGCACGACCCTGCCGGACGGGCGGATCGTGCTGGCCGTGCCGACCTGGCACCTGGCTTCCGATACCCGGATCAAGTCGTTCGGCATGTTCGTCTATCGGCGCACCGATGCGTCAAGCAATCCTGACGATACCGACTGGACCTATGCCGGTAACGTATTTCGCGGCAACGATAGCGGCGCGGCATGCGATGCCGCGGGTACCGGCAACCGGATACCGTGCGTGGAAGGCTCGTCGACGCTGACGTTCCTGCCGGCAGACGGCAGGAACTGGCCGCGCCTTCGCGTGGCAATGAACGGGACGGGCATCGACAACGCCGGCCGGAAAAAGACCGACGGCGCCGCGGATGTCGTCGAATACCGGTTCAACCAGAAGACGAAGGTTTACGAAGCGGCGAAGACGTAGGGCGGCATGGGGCATGTCGCTTTCAACGATGGTTCCACCTGTCCGGAAAGAGGATCCGATGGAGATGGCTCTCTCGAGAAACAAGGTGGGCGGCTGCTGAAAGTGATGTGGTTCAGCCAGATCGCGGACAAATACAAATGCGAATGGCGCGATCTGCAGCGCTCGCAACCGCGCCCCAATCCGCGATTGCTCGCGGGTTCGCGCGCTGTCGAGCCAGGCGGCGAATGCGAATTGTCGAATGCGAGCCGCGGCTCGTATTCTGGGTGCGTCGGGCGGAACGGCATGGGGCCTCCGCCGATCGACGCATGACGGAGACTCGCAATGACTGCCATGACGCAAACCATGAAGCTCAATCACCTGAGCTTCCCCTCCGCCGACACACTGGCGACGGCCCGATTCTTCGAGCGGCACCTCGGCTTCACGATCGCGGGAAGCTGGGACAAATCCTGGATCCTCAAGCGCCCGGGCTTCGACGTGGTGATCGATCACGCCGGCGACGATGAGACCGCGTGGCCGACGAATTTCCACGTCGGGTTCGAACTGCCGAGCCTCGATGCCGTTCGCACGTTGTTCGAACGCTTCAGGGAAGAGGGCGTCGAGATGGTGACGGACGTCTTCAACAACGGGCGCGGTTCGCGTTTCTTCTGCCGCGCGCCGGGCGGCGTGATGTTCGAGCTGAACACGCGCGCGGATGCCGCACCGGAATATCAAGGCACGTTCGACGACTGACGCCGGCAAGCGTCATACGGCGTTCGGGTGCCGGCGCGGGCCGCCGTTTCAATGACCGTGCAGGGCGGGAAGGCTGCGCATCTCCATCCCGTGCGGATCGCCGCAGCGCGCGACATGGCCGTGCCGCACCACCCGCGATGCCGTCGCACCGGACTTCAACAGCAAGAAACGGAGTGCCTGCCTGCAAACGGTCGCCTACATTGCCGTGACTGACCTCACTCACGGGATGTGAAGAAGATGACCTTACTCGAAGGGAAAGTCGCCATCGTCACCGGTGCCTCCACCGGAATCGGCCGGGCGATCGCACTGATGTTCGCGGCGCATGGCGCGTCGATCATATTGGGCGCGCGAAGCGAATCCACGTTGAACGAGGTGGCCGACGAGATTCGTCGTCACGGCGGGCAGGCGTTCGCCTGCGCCGGCGACGTCTGTCACGCCGATACGCATCGAAGGCTCGTCGCGACGGCGCTGCGCGAGTTCGGCGGTCTCGACATCGCGATCAACAACGCGGGAACAGTCGGGCCGCTCAAACCGCTCGCGGACATCTCGCTCGACGATTGGCAGCACACGCTGTCTACCAATCTGACGGCGGCCTTCCTGGGCGCAAGCAACCAGATTCCCGCGATGCTCGAACGCGGCGGCGGCTCGATCGTCTTCACGTCCAGTTTCGTCGGAACCAGCGTCGGGCTACCCGGCATGTCCGCGTATGGTGCGTCCAAGGCCGGCTTGATGGGACTGGTGAAGGGCATCACCGCGGACTACGCGGCACGGGGGATTCGGGCAAACGCACTGTTGCCGGGCGGTGTGGACACCGCGATGGGGGGAGACCGCGAGCAGAAGGAATGGGCGGCCGGGCTCCACGCGATGAAGCGCATCGCCCGCCCCGACGAGATCGCATCCGCGGCGCTGTTTCTGGCGAGCCCGATGGCCAGTTTCGTTACCGGCTCGGCCCTGTTCGCCGACGGAGGCAATGCGGCCGTGAAGTGAGTTCGCGTCGGCGCAAACGCGCGTCGCGCCGCGCTCAACGGCCGGCGCGAGCCAGCATGTCGATGACCGCGCGGGTGCGCGAAGGCCGCGTGATCTCCGTCCAGTGCAGATGCGCGTATTTCGGGTCGTCGCGCAGGCCGGCGAACTTGACACGATTCCTGGCGAACGTGGTGTACGACCACAGCAGCACCGACTCTCGCGAAAATGCCATCCGCAGAGACTCGCGGTTGCCGTGCGAAAGCTCGGTGCGCATGAGCCCGCGGCTCAACGTGCGCCAGAGCACCCGGGAGAACACCGTCCGCCGCCCGAAGTTGAGCCAGATCACGTGGGTGGCTCTGGACCAGAGCACGTCGCGCACGGCGCCGTAGTTCCCGTCGGCGACCCATCGGTCGCCGGCCGTTGCGGCCCGCACGGCGCGCTCGAACTGTTCCGGCGGCACGGCTGTCCAGTCGGGGCCCCAGTAGAGTCGATCCAGCTCGATGTACGGGCAGCCCGCTGCTTTCGCCAGTGCGCTGGAAAAGGTGGATTTCCCCGCCCCGCTGGTTCCGACGACGACGAAGCGCATGGGTTTGATCGCGGTTGAATGTTGAAGGCGGCTATTGTGCCTCATGCGCGAAGCGGTCGCTCGACGGCGGTTCGTCATTGAGTACCGGCCATGGCCCGGCTTGCCGCACCACACGTCCTGCATTGTCGCGGCGGGCGGCGCAAGGAGCCCCTCGCCGCTCCCCGACGGTCATTTGAATTCGGCGTCTACCACTCGTTTCCCGCACCTTTGTACAATCAGCCGCTTCAGTCTTGCCGCACACGACCGCGGCAAACCCCAAAAAAAAACCGTGAGAGAAGCGATGGCGACCGAACCCGGATTTCAGACGCGCATGTACGCGGATAGCGCCCGCGACGGGCGCCCGTCATGTGCGCCCGAATGGGCAACGACCGGATGCGCGTCCCGATCGGATCGAGGGCTGGCATGAGCGACAAACCCGTTCTTGCCGCCGGTGCGCCGTGCGAACCTGCGGCGTCGGCCGCTCCCCTGATGGCGCTGGCGTGCCTGGTCGTATTCATGGCGCAAATGGCGACGACGGTGTACCTGCCGTCGCTGCCTGTCGTCATGCGCGAGTTGAAGATGACGCAAGGCGGCGCCGAGTTATCCATCTCGGCCTATGTGATCGGTGCAGCGCTGCCGGTGCCATTCTGGGGCGCTGCCGCGGAACGCTGGGGCCGGCGCGGCCCGCTGCTGATTTCGCTGCTGCTGTTCATCGGCAGCAGCCTGCTGCTCGCCGGCTGCACGGCCGCACCGGCGCTGCTCGTGTTGCGCGCCATCCAGGGCATCGGCGGCGGCGGCGCGGCGATCATCGCCCGAATCGTCGTCCGCGACAACTGGCGCGGCGACGAACTGGCGCGACGCCTCTCCGTGTTGTCGATCGCCTTCATCACGGCCCTGGGCGGTGGCCAGTTCATCGGCGGGCTCATCGGCCGATACAGTCATTGGCAAACGGGTTTCGTGCTGATGGCCGTCGTCGCCGCGCTGGCGATCGGGCTGTCTTACACGTTGCCGTTGAAGGCGGGAAGCCGTGCCGCCAAACCGTCGGGCCTGGCCGGTACTTACTGGCTCCTGCTGCGGCGCCCGGGCTTCCTGTGGCCAGCCTGCGCGGGCGGGTTGGGGTTCGCGACGACCGTCACCTTGCAGGAGGTGAGCCCGTTCGTGTTCCAGGAGCATTTCCAGCTGGCCGTGACGAGCTTCGGCAGTATCGGCCTGCTGCTCGGCGTGGCCTATTTCAGCGGGGCGATGCTGGTCAACCGTCTCGTCAGGCGGCTCGGCGGCGTCCGGCTGATGCATGCCGGCGCCGCGTTGCTTGCGTTCGCAACCACGTTGATGCTGGTGTCGTGGTTGAGCGGCCTGCTGACCCATTTCACCGGGCTGTGGATCTTCATCGCGCTGTATTGCCTGGCGATCTTCGGCCAGGCGGTGCTGTTTCCGAACAGCATGGCGACCGCCGTCAGCGATGCGCATGAACATGGCGCGCATGCGATGGCCTTGTGCGGTTTCCTGCAGCAGGGACTGGCGGGCATCGCCGCGACGGCCGCGGTGCTGCAGCACCATGGCGGCACGTGGACGCTCGCCGTATTCGTGCTGGGGGCGCTGACGTGGCTGGTGGTGCGGGTCAAGGTGCGGGGCAGATAGGCGGCCGGCGTCGCAGGATGGTTCATCGGCCGTATGCTTCTCGCGCGAAATCCGCGGTGTGCGGCCGTGCGTCCGCGTCACGCTGCGCGGACAGGGCGATGCGAGAGGCAGTGTGGCGTGCTCATGCTGCCGGCTGTGCCGTGCCGCTCAAACAAATGATTCGTAGAAAACATGTTCTCGCGCGTCGTTTGCGACGCTTTTACTACGAATTAAAAGGCAGTGTCATCAAGGGCGAGAATCGGCAAAGCATTAAAAAGTCAGGCGGAGTGCCTGGAATGGCAATAATCAAAATCAATATTTAATAAATCAAACAGCATCTGCCGCGTTACCTCGAGCTTCACATCTTCTGTCCGCCCGACCCATGCACTGCCTTTCCCCAATAACGGCGGGCTCGGCGCGCGCATTCCGCCGATGCCGCGTTGCCGAAACCGGCATCGCAACCGACGCGATCATTTCAGATTTATAACCAAATCATGACTCGATTAACATCGCCGAAAGAAGTTATTAACCTGTCAGAAAATATCTTGTAATTATAAAAATGACCTCCTAGCATCCCTCTGCAGTTCGTGACATGTCCTGGATCAAAGTCTGTACTTGATGCATTCCTCGAACATCACCCATACATAACCGGGGGATTACATGAAGAAACTGTCTCGCCTGCTGTCCATCACCGCGATTACCGTCGCGAGTCTCAGTGCTTTTGCCCAGGCCGGCGACCAGTCGGCCACGGTCGACAAGGCACTGCAACTGATCCAGCAGAACCCGTCCGCCTTCAGTCTGGCCGCTGGCGGCGCAGCACGCACGTTGAAGTTCGCAGGGCCGCAGGCGAGTGCGCCGACGGACGGCGATCAATTCGAGGTGCGCGACGTGATCGTCGATCCCGACGGCACCGAGCACGTGCGTTTCGACCGCTTCTACGCGGGCCTGCCCGTGATCGGCGGTGACGTGGTCGTCCATTTGAGCAAGGGGCAGTTGAAGCAGGCGAGCGTGACCCAGCTCGCGCCGATCAATCTCGCCGGCACGATCGGCAAGGTCGGAAACCGCTCCGTGATACGCAACGCGCCCGACATCGGCAACGCCCGGGTCAAGCGCATCGCGACCGCGCGTTTCAACTCGGACGTGCGCCGCGTCGACGACGCGGAGCTCGTGGTGTTCGCACGCGACGTCACGCCGACGCTGGCCTATGCGGTGCGCGTATACGGCAAGTCGAACGACGTGCACGGCGATGCGGTGCTGTACTACGTCGACGCACGCACGGGCGCCGTGCTCGATGCGCAGGACCTGATCAAGACCGCCGCCGCGACCGGCACCGGCCGCTCGCTGTACTACGGCAACCTGACGCTGACCACCGACCAGACCGGCACGAACGCGTACCGGATGCTCGATCCGAATCGCGGCGGCGGCTCCGTGTACGACGGCCGCGGACTGATCGCGGAGGACGTCGAGCAGGCGACCGACCTGCCGATCTTCACGAGCAGCACGAACGTGTGGGGCAACAACGCGACCACTGACCGGCAGACCGTCGCCGCCGACATCGATTACGGTCTGGCATTAACTTGGGACTACTACAAAACGACGCACAACCGCAACGGCATCTTCAACGACGGGCGCGGCGTGAAGAGTTTCGCGCACGTGGTGTTCGACACCGGCAGCGGCACGACCGGCGCGAACGCGGCATGGATGCCGTCGCACATCATGGTGTACGGCGACGGCCAGCCGGGCACGAGCCTGCCGAAGCCGGTCGTGTCGGTCGACGTGGCCGGACACGAGATGAGCCACGGCGTGACCGAGGCCACGGCCAACCTGAACTATTCGGGCGACGCGGGTGGGCTGAACGAAGCGACTTCCGACATTTTCGGCACGCTCGTCAAGTACTACGCGAACAACCCGAACGATCCCGGCAACTACGTGATCGGTGCGCGCGTGGTGAGCGGCGGCCTGCGCAAGATGTACAAGCAGGATCTCGACGGCCGGTCGTTCAGCTGTTACCCGTCCGGCGGATTCTCGTGGTCGAATCCGCGCCACGATCCGCATTTCACGTCGGGCGTCGGCAACCGCCTGTTCTACCTGCTGGCGGAAGGCCCGACGGTGCCGTCGACCGATACCGGCCTGACGAAGGCGAAACTGGTCTGCAACGGCGACACGACCTTCAGCGGGCTGGGCCGCGAGAAAGCCGGCAAGATCTGGTATCGGACGCTGACCGTGTATCTGAACGCGAACTCCAGCTATCCGAACGCGCGGCGTGCATCGATCCAGGCGGCGAACGACCTGTACGGCGCGAATTCGGCCGAAAGCGCGACGGTCGCTCGCGCGTGGAGCGCGGTCGGGGTGAATTGATGGCGTGTGGGCCAGTGCGTTGAATGCCCGGGGATCGATCGCGTGGCGGCATTTCGTGTCGGAGAACGGAGAGCCGATCGAGGCCACGCGACGCCCGGGCAAATGACGCACGCGTGTCGATCGACCGCCTGCAATTGCGGGCGGTCGATCCTAGGAATCCGGTTGTTGTCCCGCCAGCCGCATATCCCGCGTTCTTCGGCACGGCGTGCCGACATGGTTGCACCTGCCGCACCTTCCTCGATCACCGCGCTGCGTTCCCGGGCCGTCCGTGACGAACCCGGAAGAAACCCGACGGTGAAGCGCGGCGGAATCCAGCCGTATCACCCATCGCCCACACCCGGCGGTCGATCGGCAAACCATCGGCCGATCCTTCGATATCCCGCCCCGTCTGGTTCCGGCACTTTTTCCAGAAAAAATTTCTTCCGGGCAATCGTTTGCGTGCCGCCGCGCGGCGTTCAGTTTATTCATCGCATGCCGATATCCGGAAGGCGCGCCTGATCGAAGCGGCATCGCCCCGCGGTTTCGATCGGGAACGGCATCCACGCATGCGACGGATAGGGGAAGAAAGGTTTTGGCGACAGTTTTAGGGTGCATCGTTTATCGGCACAATCACTGGCTGGTCCTGCTTGCCGCGCTGTTGTGCGGGGCCGGTTCGTGGGTCACCGCGCGCCTGTTCCAGCGCACGGTGAACACCTCCGGCATGCAGCGGCTCGGCTGGCAGGTGCTGACGGCCATTTCGGCCGGCGTGGCGATCTGGTGCACGCACTTCATCGCGATGCTCGGCTTCGATGCCGGCGCGCCCGTGCAATTCGACCTGCCGCTCACGCTCGTGTCGCTGCTCATCGCGGTCGGCGGCAGCACGATCGGCTTCGCGCTGACGACCTGCCGCATCGTCAGGATCGCGCCCGCGCTCGGCGGCGCGATCGTCGGCGTCGCGATCGTGCTGATGCATTACACCGGCATGCTTGCGTGGCGGGTCGAGGGCATCGTGTCGTGGGACATCGGCTACCTGGTCGCGTCGGTGCTGCTGGCGATGACCCTCGCGGCGCTCGCGCTGCACCTCGCGCTGCGGCCGTCGCCGCACGCGGTCAACCAGATGGCCGGCGTGCTGTCGCTCGCGATCCTCGCGCTGCATTTCACCGGGATGTCCGCGCTGCGCATCACGCCGCTGACGCTCGACGGCGCGTGGACCGACGTGAACACGCTGCGTCCGCTCGCGCTGGCGGTCGCGGGTACGTCGCTCGTGATCGTCTGCACGGGGCTCGTGAGCTACGTGATCGACAGCAATGTACGGGCCGAATCGCTCGAGCACCTGCGCCGGCTGGCACTGAGCGACATGCTGACCGGCCTGCCGAACCGGGCGAGCTTCAACGAGCGGCTGGACCTCGAAATCGCGCTGGCGCAAGAGCAGGGCACGAAGCTCGCGCTGATCGGCATCGACCTGAACCGCTTCAAGGAAATCAACGACCTGCGCGGCCATCACGCCGGCGACGAGGTGCTGCGCATCCTCGCGCGGCGCATGTCGAACGTGCTGCGCGAAGGCGAATTCGTCGCCCGCATCGGCGGCGACGAATTCGCGGCACTCTGCCGGATGGGCGGCGACACCCGCCTGATGGATCTGCTCGAACGGCTCGAGCCGGCGCTCTACAAGCCGGTCAGGCTGGACGACTACGAGGTCGTGCCGGGCGCGAGCTTCGGCGTGGCCATCTACCCGGACGACGCCGCCACCAAGGCGATCCTCATCAACAACGCGGACCTCGCGATGTACCGTGCCAAGGGCAGCGTCGCGCAATCGATCTGCTTCTACGAGCCGGCGATGGACCTGATCGTCCGCGCGCGCCGCAGCCTCGCGGCCGACCTGCGCCGCGCGGTGGCCGACAACCAGCTGAGCATCCACTACCAGGTGCAGACCTCGCTGACGACCGGCGAGATCCGCGGCTACGAGGCGCTGCTGCGCTGGCAGCATGCGACGCTCGGCACGATCCCGCCCACCGAGTTCATTCCGCTCGCCGAGGAGAACGGCGTGATCCTGGAGATCGGCGCATGGGTGCTGCGCGAGGCATGCGCGCGGGCGGCCACGTGGGAGCCGCCCTATACGGTCGCGGTGAACGTATCGGCCGTGCAGTTCATGCACGCGGACCTGACGGCGCTCGTGGCGGACGTGCTCGAGGCAACCGGCCTGCCGGCGTCGCGCCTGCAGCTGGAGCTGACCGAATCGACGATCTTCGCCGGCCGCGAGCGCGCACTGGACACGCTGCGGCAGATCAAGGCGCTGGGCGTGAGCATCGCGCTCGACGATTTCGGTACCGGCTATTCGTCGCTCGACACGCTGCGCTCGTTCCCGTTCGACCGCATCAAGCTCGACCAGTCGTTCGTCGCGGACGCGGAAGCGAAACCGCAGGATCGCGCGATCATCCGCGCCGTGCTCGCGCTCGGGAAGAGCCTGGGCATTCCGATCCTGGCCGAAGGCATCGAGACGCGCGACCAGCTCGTGCTGCTGGCCGACGAAGGCTGCGACGAAGCGCAGGGCTTCCTGCTCGGCAGGCCCGCACCACTCAACGAGATTGTCGGCAGCGGGCAGATCGCGCTGACCGGCAGCAACCGCGCCAGCGCGACGGTTCCCGCGTCCGGATCGGCCGTCACGGCCGAGCTGGATCCGGGCCCGCGCCGGTAACCGACGACGCCGGATACGGCAATCCGAACGCGGGTTGCAGCAGGCAGGCTCACATGAAAACCCACTACGCACGGATGGTCAGACTGGCAAGCATCGCGGCGCCGGCCCGGAACCCGGACCTGCTCGCGGCGCAATTCCGGGTATTCGCCGGCCAGCTCCCGGTGATGTACCTGATCCTCATCCCGAGCACCTGGAGCCTCGCCGTCACGCACCTGCGCAGCACGCCGTGGTGGCTATCGGTCGCGATGCCGGCCGCGATGACGCTCGTGTCGCTCGCGCGGCTGCTGCACTGGCGCCGCGCCCGGCTGGTGGAGCCGACGCCGGACACCGTGTCGCGTGCGCTCACGATGACGAACTGGCTGGTGATCCCGATCGCGGTGACGTTCACCCTCTGGGCGCTGCTGCTGTTCCCGTACGGCGACGCGTGGCAAAAGGCCCAGGTCGCGTTTTACATGGCGATCACGGTGATCGGCTGCATCTTCAGCCTGATGTACCTGCGCACGGCCGCGCTGATCGTGGCCGTGATCGTCAACGCCGCGTTCATCGCGTTCTTCCTCTCGACGGGCCAGCCGACGCTCGTCGCCACCGCGGTCAACATGGCGTTCGTGTCGGCCGCGCTGATCGCCGTCATCTCGGTCAACTACCGGGGTTTCGTGCGCACCGTCGACGCGCAGGCCGAATCGCGGATGCGCGAGCAGGCGCAGACGCGGCTGATGCGGATGATCGACGACATGCCGCTGGCCGTGATGACGGCCGACCCGGAGACGTTCCGCATCAACTACCTGAACACGGCGTCGCGAAACCTGCTGCGCTCGATCGAACATTTGCTGCCGATCCGCGCGGACGATGCGCTCGGCGCGTCGATCGACTTCTTCCATCCGCACCCGCAGCACCAGCGCCGCCTGCTCGCCGATCCGGCGAACCTGCCGCATCGCGGCCGCGTGCGGCTCGGGCCGGAAGTGCTCGACTTCCAGGTCTCGGCGGGGCGCGATGCCGAGGGGCGCTATATCGGCCCGATGCTGTCGTGGTCGATCGTCACGCAGCAGGCCGAGGCGGAAGCGCGCATCCACCAGCTCGCGCATCACGATTCGCTCACCGGCCTGCCGAACCGCGCGACCTTCCTCGCCGAATTCGACGCGAGCCTGCGCCGCTCCGACAAGACGCTCGGGCTGCTCTTCATCGACCTCGACGGCTTCAAGCTGATCAACGACGCGTGCGGGCATTCGGCGGGCGACGAGGTGCTGCGCCAGGTCGCGGAACGCCTTCGCGGGCAGTGTCCCGAGCCGGGGATGATGCTCGGGCGCATCGGCGGCGACGAGTTCGCGGTGCTGCTGCGCGACACCGACGCGGACGGCGCGATGGGCGCGGCCGCGCGGCTCGTCGACACGCTCGTCGCGCCCTATGCGCCGTCGCCCGAGCGGCAGTTCCGCATCGGCGCGTCGATCGGCTGCGTGCTGGCGCCGCATCACGGCAACGACGCCGGCGTGCTGCTGTCACGCGCTGACATGGCGCTCTATGCGGCGAAGAAAGCCGGGAAGGGGACGTACCGGATGTTCTCGCCGGACATGGAAACGCGCGCGCAGGAGCGGATCGCGCTCGAATCGAAGCTGCGCGTCGCGCTGGACGAGAACCAGGGGCTGTACGTGTTCTACCAGCCGATCGTCGATGTCCGGACTCGCCGGGTGACGACGCGCGAGGCCCTGCTGCGCTGGCATCATCCGCGCTCCGGCTGGATTTCGCCGGGCTACTTCATTCCGATGGCCGAGCGCGGCGGCCTGATCGACCGGCTCGGCCGCTTCGTGCTCGACCATGCATGCAGAGAGGCGGCGCGCTGGCCGGACGGCGCGCGTGTCGCCGTCAACGTGTCGGCGGCGCAGCTCGGCCACGGCACGATCGTGCCGGCCTTCGCGGCGGCGCTGGCCGGCGCCGGCCTCACGCCAGACCGGCTGGAAATCGAGGTGACGGAAACCGCGCTGCTGCATGACGAGGGCAAGGCGATCGCGGACCTGCGCGCGCTGCGTTCGATGGGCGTGCGCGTCGCCCTCGACGATTTCGGCACGGGCTTCTCGTCGCTCGCGCATCTGCGCGCGTTTCCGTTCGACAAGATCAAGATCGACGGCAGCTTCGTGCGCGATGCGATCTCGCGACCCGACTGCGCGGCCGTCGTGTGCGCGGTGGCCGATCTCGGCAAGCGTCTCGGCGTGACGACCGTCGCGGAAGGCGTCGAGACGGAGGAGCAACTGGCGTGCATCACCGATGCCGGCTGCCGCGAGGTGCAGGGCTTCCTGATCGGCAGGCCTGCGCCGGGCGAGCACGATGCGCCGGCCATCCGCTGGATCGAGCGGGCCGCGTTGGCGGCGCAGGCTACGGGCAGGCGGGCGTGAGGGGCGGCTGCAACCGGGTGATCGCGTGAGGGTAGCTGCGGTCACCGGTCACCGGTCGATTATCGGATCGTTTCGCGTCGACGAACCCGTGGCGTTGCTTGACGCGCCGCCTCGTAACGAGCGCAGGCGCTGGCATGCCGGGCGGCTGTCTGTCGCGAAGATCAGACCCGCGCGCGCGCACGTCTCGCACTCGCTGTTCCGCTGCTATTCGTAGCGATTGATAAAACGATCAAAGACGGCCGGCGGGTTCAGGACTTTGGCAGATCGGTTCTCCAGTTCCTCGGCCCCGTTGTCATCACTGATCGTGACGAACAGCGTGATCTTCTCGCGCTCTGCGCCGGTGCCGAACAACCCTTCTTGATCGAGCTGTCTGAGTGCCTCGATCATGTCCCGTTGGAGTGCCTTGAAAAACGCGTCGAACCTCGTTTCGGGAATGGTCGAACCGAGTACCGTATCGGCCAGCTTTTTACAGAGCGGATTGAATGAATCGGCCTCGGCGGATTCATACGCCCACTCGGCGGTTGCCCATGTGAACTCCGGCGCTTTCTCGTCGTCGGCGACCTCCATCCGTTCGCGGATCCGCTTCAGCCCTTCGTCGGAATTGGCGGCGGGCACGACCGTCATGGCACCACTGTCGGTGTAGAGGGCGAACGCATAAAAATGTTCGTATGGATGCGCCGCGATAAGCGCTCGATATGTCACTCGCGCCGCGTCGGCAATTTCGCTCGCGAAATTTGGATGCATGCTGTCCTCAACCTCGTCGTATCGTTACCGGGTTTGGCTGGGGAAACGCATCAGGGTGGTGCGAAGCCGTTTCGTCAGCGCGGAGGCGTGGAGGCAGTCGATCGGTGCGGGATCATCCATTGCAGGCACCTTTTCGCGGATCCACTTCTTGTAGCCTGGACCGACCACTTCGTAGACTACCGTCGCGAGGTCGATGTCACCATTGAGTGACCGGGCGAGATCCAGGACTTCTTGTCTGGAGCTTGCCAGCCGATGCAATCGTCGAACTGGCGAGCCGCTATCATAAGCAACCGCGACGCTGAACGCCAACACATCACTCATCACAAGGAACTTCGATGGCGCATCGAATGTACATGTTCAATCTGCAAGACATCGGCCCGGCCGACACGCCATGCCTGAACATGGTGGAGTGGAACTATGACTTCCCGACCGTGTTGAGTCCGCTGCTGGCGGTGGCGCCATTCCTTGCGCGTAATCGTTGCAACGACACCGGCAATGACGATGGAATATATGCCGAAGCGGAAGGCGGCAAGGTGCTGATGGCCAGGTTGTATGCGTTCCTTGAGCGTCACGCCGACCGCCTGATCGACGATCTCGACGCCTTCCGGGAAGCCAAGCGCAAGATACTTGCATTCCTCGGCAATCGCGCGGTTCACCGCTACTTTCACCTGAACGGCTGGGACGTGTTCAACCTGTCGGCGGAGCCGCACGTCGAACTGGCCCGGGCGCTGCTGGCACGCATCGAGCGCGACAACGCGACGATCGAGCGCGCGATCGAGACCGACGATCCCGCCGTACTCGACCAGTGCGAGGGCCTGGCGGAAGAGGAAGTCACCAGCTTTCGCGAACTGATCAACCAGGATCACTACGACTACGGGTGGGAGCCGTTGACGTCGATTTACTACGAACAGGTCGAAGTGTTCGAGCAAGACGGGCAGATGGGCGTCATGGCGATCACGGGCGAGATACTGGTGCCGCCTCGCTACGACGAGATCGGCTTCGATACATGGATGGAAGTTGCCGTCGTCCGACAAGGCGACCGCTATGGACATATCGACAGCCAGGGTAAAGAGATTACACCGGTGCAGTACGAGCGCGTATGGGCGTTCTGGCGCGGGGAATATGCGCGGGTGCTGCACGACGGCAAGTTCGGTGTGGTGGATCGCAACGGGGTACAGGTGATCCCGTGCCGTTATGCGGCGTTGGCCGTGCTGCAACATTCCCGCAGCAGGTGCTGGGCCGCCTGCGAAAACGAGCGATGGGGCGTGCTCGATGCCTCCGCGCAATGGCGTCTGCCGGCCGAGTACGAATCAATCGACGACTCGATCGGCCGGATCGTTGCGACGCGTCCAGGCAACGACGTGCCGGACATCTTTACGTGTCGCTTCGCGAGGCTCGGGACACTGCCGGACGATCAGATCCGGGCATACGAGGTCGAACAGGGCGAGGAAGGTACGGTGTTTCACTATGAAGTGACGCACGCGGATACAGGTGCGATCACCGTGTTCGATGAGGATGGCGTGCAGGTTCGCACCTGATTCAGCGGGGCGGCTACGATTGTTGGCGTAGCACGCGAATTGGCGCCTGGCGATTGCGTGCGCCCGGTGCGTAGCGCCCCAGGTCAGGAATACACGTCCGCGATCACGCGTCGAACGGCAAACGCCAGCGGATCGACCTCGTGCACCCCGATGCCGAGCCTCGCATCGAACGACGCCGCAAGCTGCTCGAGTTGACCGAAAGCATATCCGGGGTCCGCGGTGACGATGTTCACGAAGGCCATACCCCGACGATATCCCGCCTTGACTTCGATGCGAACGCCGCCCGGAAAGCGCTGGTGAAGCGCTTCGCGAACCAGGCCGATATCGATCTCGCCGGGTTCCGCGCGCCGGCCTTTCCGGGGTGCGGCATCACGCACGAAAAACCAGGCGCTGACGCGCACTTCCGGGCCGTCGATGGCGCCGACATGCGCACCCTGCCGATAGGCGAGCACCGCGAGCCGCTTGCGGCGCTCGATTCCCGATACCAGCACACACGTGCCGGCGACGTCGGCCTGGCCTTCCGCGATCATTTGCGCGAATCGAACCGCGCGCTCGGCGGAATCCTCGCGCGAGCCGAAATGCAGTGCAAGCCTTGGCGTTCGACCGATTTCCGCGCCGAGCCGCTTCTTGACCGACAGCATGGCCGAGTCGTCGATGTCGTCGAACACGAGTTCCGCGGCGAGCGGGCGACCGGCGCAATAGTCGGTGAGCAGTTGCCGGATCTCGACGAGTTCACCTGGCGCGCCGTCACCCTGCAGCTCGAGCGTGACGAGGACGACCTCTCCATGCAGCCAGGTCCTGGCGGCGGGATGGGGCTTCCGCGCAGCCAGATCGCGTGCGTCGTCCGCGCCGGACGCACGCACCGCGGCCAGCAGAAACACGTCGTGGGCGTGGATGCCGCCGGGCACCACGTATGCGCCTTTCTTCCAGGCCAGCGCACGCAATTCCGGAAACAGGTCGTCTGCCTCGTATCCCGTCGCGATCACCGAGCGGCCGATCGCCGCCAGCTCGCGAGGCGACCCTCCGCCCGACAAGCCCGGCCCCGCGACCGCTTCTTCCTTGAACAGGCGTTTCCACTCGGACGAATACTCGGCATCGGGCGCCCATGACGGCAGCAGTTGGGCGAGGTAGGCGTCCGCATCCGCGATGGTCTCGAATTTCGCGACCATCACGCACTCACCGCTGTTGTTGCCGGAGAATGCCTGCCACACGCTGACCGGTGGCGTTGACCGGGTTCGACCGGCATCTGCGCCGCGACGTGCGCAACCGCGCCGCGTGCTGGGTTGCTCCAGGTACGCACGCGCGTTGCGCCACCCGTGCAAGATGTCCTCCGCACTGGCGGCAGGCAGGCCGCCGTCCTGGAACGAACAGCCCTGCATGCGCTGATCGGGCGTGATGGAGACGAAGTCGAGCCCCGCGCCGCAGTCGCCACTGCCATCGGCTCCGTCGAACAATCTGGATACGGGCACCGCGTCGCCGAAGCACACCGACAGGCGGCAGACGATCGGCGAATCCTGCACGATGGCCGCGAGCTGCGCGCGCCCCCTCGGCGAAAGGTGCCTGCGCAAATCGGGGCCGATGTAGGACAGCAACGAGACATCCTGACAACCCAGCGCGGCCAGTTCGGCCAGCAGTGCCGGGAGGCCCGGCAGTACCGCGTCGTCGACGATCAGGTTGGCGCCCCACCTTTGCCCGTATTCCGACAGGACCGCGCCCGCGTCGCGCCAGCGCACGTCGTCGTAGAGCGAGACGCGAACCTGGCCGAAGCGGCCCGCGTAGGGCGCAAACGTGTTGCGCCGGATCAGCGTTCCATTGGTCGTGACGTTCAGTGCAAGCGGCGTGGTGTGATGAAGGATGTCGATCAGCTCGGCGAATCCACGGAACGCGAACGGCTCTCCGCCGCCGAAGGCGACTTCCAGCGTTCCCGCTGCGGCGAGGCCGCGGAGGACGTTAGCGGCCGACTCGGCGGACCAGGCGCTGTCGCGCCGCACATCACGCGAGCAGAAATCGCAAGTCAGATTGCACTTGTTCGTTATCCCGAACATCACGACCCGGGGTGCGAGGCGCCGCAAGTGGCGGGTCGACGCATTCTCGATCCGGACGTGCGTTCCTGTCGCGGGGTGAAAGCGCAGCAGCGCGCCGTCCAGCGGATACGCCCTGAATGCGTTGCGGTCAAAACCAGTGGAAACCGGCATCGGCGAGGCCCTCTGTCTTTTTTGTCGAGGATTCCCGTGAACCCGGTGGCAGCACGGGAAACCGTCATATCTGAAGCAACTCGCGCAGTCACCATTCGTTGCCCGGCCGGGCACGAATGGCGGGCGCGGGGAATGGCGCAACGCGCTTCACGCTCGGGGAGAAAGGAATCCTCGAGCGCGTCGCACCCGAAAGGGAAATCATCCCGGCGTGTAGCCGGCAGCCGACAAGCGCGGCCGCGGCAGAGTCGCACCGATTATAACGGCGGCCCGATCAAGGCCCGACCGGCGCGGTCAGATGCGGTCGAAGTTGAACGGCGTCACGTCCGGCAGGCCTTCGCCCTGTTGTACCTCGACGCCGCACCCAGTGCGGAGCGTGTCGATCGTGCGGCGCGCATCGAGTGCCCTCCTTGAAACGACCCATCAAGCCGAACGGCAAGCGGATCGCGGAGAAGTGACCTGCGATGCTTGCTCGAAGTCATTGCGGTGCATGCGCCGCCGCCGTAGGATGGCGGGAGACGTGTGTTTCACATCACGTCATCCTGGCGACATCTTTCTCACGTACATCTATTGCACTTCGCCAGTCGGCGGGGTGCCGATTTTTCAAGGAAGACCGACCATGGCGGCAAAACGCCTCCGCATCAACATGATTACCCGTCGCCAGTCGACGTTCGACGGCCGTCATCTCGACACCGAGGCGGTACGCCGCCACGACGCGCAAGTGCAAGACGCGATTCCCGCCCAATTGAAAGGCACGCAGGGTGCCGAGGCGGAATGGCTGCCGCGCGTGAAGGTGAGCGAGCGCTAATCCGGATACACCGATTCCGCCGTCCGTCCGCGCGCCCTGTTTCGATCGATATGAAACGCGCCCGCCGTGCGGCGGGCGCATGACGACGCGCGACGCGCGCGTCTCTTCGTTCGCGGATTACTTGCTGGTGGCCAGCTCCGCTGCGGGAACCTTCACGACGGGCCGCAAACCGGTCACGAGCGGACGCGCGGCACTGGACAGCGCGTTCACGTCGCCGCGATTGGCGCGCACGATCAGGCCCGCCACCGCATTCATTGCACTCATGAACGCGCCTTCGAGCCAGCCGCCGAGGTGGCTGTAGCTGTCGCTGGCAATGAAGAAGCGGTTGTCGAGCGACGCGGCGAGCGCATGCGTGTGATACCGGAAGCACAGGTTGCTCTGGTGATGGTCGCCGGTCATGTCGAGCTTGAAGCCGCCGGCCGTCTTGTTGGTCGTCCAGTCGAACACAAAGCGGTCCGCCGTGCGTGCTTCCGCGAGCAGCCGATAGAACCACCACGGTTGTGCATCCGACGCGCCCGCGTACTTCACGTACCGATACGCGCGATTCAACATCGTCCGGTACATCCCGTCCGCCGTACCGGCCTCGGTTGCCGGGTTTTGCGGATACAACCCGAAATCGTGCTGAAGCCGGGTCGAATCGTCTTCCCACGTGTAGCTGGCGAGCAGGCTCGAATACTCGGGCGCCTGGCCGCCTTCGACGATGGGGCTCGGCACCACATAACTCGCCGCGAGGCCGCTGTCGGAGACGACGGCCTTGATCGGTTCGCCGCGCCATTGCGGGACCCACGGCTGGTCGAGCGCGGCGGTCTTGACGGTGGCGAACACCTTCGACGAGCGCGCCATGTGAAGCTGGCCGATCGCCGTGACGATCCGGGCGTTCGCGGCGGCGCTGTTATCGCTCAGCAGCAGCGGCGGATAAACCTGGTTGTACGTATGCGTTTCGAGGCCCAGGCCCGCGTCCCCCAGATTCTGGCTGGCCGCATGTTGGAAGCCGCTGCGGCTGACGATCGGCGTCAACTGATCGTGCGGGACAGCGAGAATCACGAAATCGTAGGCTTCGGCGTGGACGGCGTTATGGCTGTCGTATGACAGCAGTTGCGCGCGCGCCGACGCGGTGCCGGAATGGCAGGCGTTCGCGACGCGTTCCTGACGAACCTGGACGGCCAGCTTTCCGGCGCCGACGTCCTGGGCCTTGCGGTACAGATTCCGGATGAACTCGACGTTTTCCGTGACCGGCAGCGTGTATTCGTTCGAATAGTCCCAGAGGATCAACCGCATCATCTCGACCAGCGAGATGTTGTACAGCGGCTTGAAGCCGCCGGTGCCGAAGCCGAAGCGGCCGAACAGCTCGACGTAGTAGCTGATCGATTCATCGACGTCGAGCACACCGTCGACCGGCGGCAGCGTTCCCTTCTCGAACGCAACCGTCACGATCTCGCGGACGGCTGCGCCGAGCGTCAGGCCATCGTATTGCGCGATGAACTCGGGCCAGTACTTCGTCTGAATCCGCTCGAGGGCGTCGGCCGGCGGCGTAGCCGCATTCAGGATCGCCGCGATCTTGGCCGGATCCACGTTGGCGATCGGATACATCGCGACATTCTCGCCTTCCGGGTTGCCCACCAGCCCGCCGGCGACGACACCCAGTACCTTCAACGTCGGCGAATCCGGATCTTCCCAGTCTTTCGGATCGCTCCCGACATAACGATCGACCCGATTGCCGAACACGAATTCGGTCGGCACCTTGCCCGGATTCGGAAATACCTTGATCGGTGCCGCGTCCCCGAATGCGGCGGACGCATAATGCCAGGTCAATCCGGCGATTTCCGGAAAGCGCATCGCGCCGACTTCGTAAATCGTGTCGCCGCTGGCGGGATCGCCGTTGTGAACGAGCGCCGCCGACACTCTTCCGGCCTTGAGCCCGCGTACCTTGATCGCCTTGATTCCCGGCCGGTCATGAAGAAACGAATCGGGATCGGCTTCGTAGATCTGCACGTCGATGCCGCTTCCTGCCGGCAGCGTCGCCGCGAGCCGGCCGAGTTCGTAGAGTGCGGCGATGCCGCCTGCTCCGCCGCCGACGATGGCGATCCTGTAGTTGCCGGCGGGCAGCGTGCCCAACGGCCCGGCGGCGGCGACCGGATAGGACACCAGCGCGGAATCGGGATGCCGGTAGTTGATCCCGCTCAACCGGGCTTCGCCAACGGTGGTGGCAATCTTCTTCTCGTTCTTCAGGCCGAGCAGCCGGGGAATGACGGTAACGCCCATGACGTTTCTCCATCGAGAGAGTGGAAACCGCGCGATATCGATCCCGATTGCCGCTGGCACAGCGCGTCGGGACCGATTCAGGACAACGACAACGCATTGCGAACGAAGCTTGCGCAGTATGCGAATGCGGTTTCGCCAAATCAATCAATTTTTGTTTGAGAAACGATTGGGGAGAATGAGTGAAATGATGGAAAAGAGGCACGTCCCCCTGTTTAAAAAATTCATTCGTGGGGCTGGCCCCCAGAAGGGCCGATCGCCGCGTCGTGCTCCTCGCGAATACGTCGAGTATTCGCTTCGCCCCACGGGGACTTCCGTTGGTCGTCGCAATCCTTGCGCTCGGCCCTTCCGGGCCCAGCGCAAGCCTGCCATCAGCGTGAACAGGCGCTACCCTGAGCGAGCCGTCAAAATTCCGACCGCACGCAACGGTCAGTTCGACATCCCGAATCGCGGATCGATATACGCATCGACATTCTGCGACTGCTTGTACACGCCGTTGCGCACGTTGAACGCATTCGCGTTGCGCGTCGACCCATAGATCGAATCGAGACCGTCGCCCTTGCGGAACACACGCTTCGCGGCTGCTTCGTCGAGCAGGTGCGTGCCTTTCAGCAGCGGCAGGTATTGCTCCGGCGTGAGCCCGACGCGCGCGGACATGATCCTGACCGCATCTGCCTGCGTCTTCGGGTCGTTGATGTACGCGACGCAGCGGTACCAGACCTTGATCACCTTGGCCCAGTCGGCCCGGCGCGCGGCGAGGCTCGCGGGCGCGACCGTGATCGCATCGTAGATCAGCCCCGGCGCGTCGGCCGACGTGAAGATCGCGCGTGCGCCCGGTGCACGCTTCAACGCCTCGTTCGCGTTCGGCTGCCATGCGGCGACGGCGGCGATATCGGCCGACGAGCCGAGCACCTGCGGCAGTTCGTTGGTCTTCGCATTGACCAGCGTCACGTCGCCATCCTTCAATCCGTGCTTCTGCAGCGCGGTCTCGAGCAACAGGTGATCGACGAGGCCGAGCTCGACGCCGACCTTCTTGCCCTTCAGCCCCTCGACGCCGCGCAGCGGCGGCTTGGCGATGATCATGTCGTTACCGGCGGAATAGTCGGTCAGCAGGACCATCACGTTCTTCGCGCCGGATGCGCCCGTCACGAGCGCATCGCCGTTGGTTGCCGCGACCGCGTCGAGCTTGCCCGCGGAAAACGCGTCGAGCGACGCCGAGTAATCGAACCATTCGAAATCGACGTCGACGCCGGCCTCCTTGAACCAGCCCTTGTCGAGCGCGACCTGGAACGCGACCCAGCCGGGCCAGTCGCTGTAGCCGATCTTCAGCGGCGCCGCCGCGTGAACGGCGGGCGCCGCGAGCAGCGCCGCAGCCGTGGCGGCGGCACCCCATGCACGACGGGCGGAACGGAAGGACAGCAGGCGGCGGAGTGCCGAGGCGGGACGGGTCATCGTGTTTCTCCAGGAGACCGGGATCGGGATCGTCGATACGGACCGTGCAGGAGCACGGTCCGGCTGCGTAGCCGGTTCCTGTGGATGCGGAACGAACGAAGCGGCCACGGAGAGGCGCGATGGCCGTTGCCATCGCCAGTCTCCCGGGCTTTTGTCCCGCCGTGTAGCGCGTGCGCGTCCGCTCTCGCGATCGGACGAACCCGTGCCGGGCTGCTCTCGGACCAGACGTTCGATGAACCGGAACCCTAGCACCCCTAAGATGCGACGCCGCCGCACCTCTCGGCGTCATGCCGAGCGAAAACCGTGCCAACGACGTGCGACGAGGGCGGCTCAGCGGCGGCGCGCGGCCCGTTGCAGTTCGATGAAGCGGGCGGAGAAGAGGGCTGTCAGCACGCGCCGGAGCAGGTCGAGCTTGTTCATGAGCGGTCGGATGTCGAGTGAAGGTGCCGCCATCGATGCAATGCCCATGCCACTGCGGATCGTGCCGTGCATGCGCATGCGACACGCACTGCACCGGTGCGGGATCGCGTTCGCCTGGTGCGCGGCACGCCCGCCGCGAGGGCACGGGGCCGCCGCCATGTCGTGCACGCGGCGCACGCGCGGGCCGCCGCACCGCGTTGTGCAGCCGTTTCGTCGAGGCTGGCACGCAACTCGCTAGATCGTTGCCCGAGAGGTGCGAAGCAATTTGCATCATCTTCAGGATCGCTAGGGTTCCGGTCATGCGGCGTTTGCGCCGCACGATGCCTGGTCCGAGAGCAATCCGGTCTTGCCTTCGCCTCGATACGAGGCAACGGCGAGGCTCCACGGAGGGATAAAAGCCCGGGAGGTCGCGATGTCGTTCGGTCGCCCTCTCACGCCTTTTATCCAACCGACCACGGAGCCGCCATGTCGCCGAGCCCCCAAGCCGTCCTCGCCCCACCACCGCACGTCGCGTGGGAAACGCTGATTCCCGCCGGCACCCACTGGTCCGGCATCCTGCGCCGCGGCCTCGCGCTGCGCATCGTCGATGTCGAAGGCGGTGCGAACCTGTCCGCCGTGTTTCATCGCCAGGAAGACCCGCTCGAACGCTACAACATGGCCGATACGCTGAAGGCGCAGCACACCGCGCATCTCACGCGTGGCCATGCGCTGTACACGGACATGGGGCGCGTGATCGCGTCGATCACGGCCGACACGCTCGGCTGGCACGACCCGCTCGGCGGCGTCGGCGACGCGCGCCTGTTCGCACACAAGTACGGCACGACGACGTACCAGGCCGATCGCAACGCGATGATCCGCAACGGCCGCGACAGCCTCGTGCTCGAACTCGCGAAGTACGGGCTGTCGGCGCGCGACCTCGCCGCGAACGTCAATTTCTTCAGCAAGCTCGAGACGGCGGACGACGGCACGCTCGATTTCGTCCCCGGCCATTCGACGGCCGGCAGTGCCGTCGACCTGCGCTTCGAGATGAACACGCTCGCGGCATTCTCGACCGCGCCGCATCCGCTCGATCCGCGCGCGGACTATGCGCCGAAGCCGGTGAAGCTGATCGCATACCGCGCGTATCCGGCGGACGCCGCCGCCCCCGAAGACGATCCGTGCCGGCGCGCGTGCGCCGAGAACATGCGCGGCTTCACCAACACCGACCGCCTGTTCGCGTAAGGAGCCGCACCATGCCGATCATCGAAAGCCGCCTCGACCCGCGCGACGCGATCCACGACATCACGCTGAACGCGGGCGAACCGTGGCTGCACGACCTGAAGCGCGGGCAGGTCTTCCGCATCCTCGACCTCGAAGGCAACCAGGCCGTCGACACGCTGTTCTACCGGTCCGACGACCCCGAGGAGCGCTACAGCGCCCAGGACACGATCCGCGCGCAGCGCAACCTGTACCTGAGCGCCGGCAGCGTGCTGCTGTCGAGCCGGGGCAACGCGATGGCGACGATCGTCGCCGATACGTGCGGGCGTCACGACACGCTCGGCGGCGCATGCGCGGCCGAGAGCAACACGGTGCGTTATGCGCTCGACAAGCGGCACATGCACAACTGCCGCGACAGCTTCCTCAATGCAATCGCGCACTGCACGTGCGGCACGGGCGCGCGGCTCACCAAGCGCGATCTCGTCGGCAACGTCAACTTCTTCATGAACGTACCCGTCACGCCGCTCGGCGGGCTGACGTTCGAGGACGGCATTTCCGCGCCCGGCAAGTACGTCGAGATGCGGGCGGAGATGGACGTCACCGTGCTGATCTCGAACTGCCCGCAGCTGAACAACCCGTGCAACGGCTACAACCCGACGCCCGTGCGTCTCACCGTGTGGGAGGCCGAATGAGATTCGCCAAAGTCCTCGTTGCGAACCGCGGCGAGATCGCGTGCCGCGTGATCCGGACGCTGAAGCGGCTCGGCATTGCGTCGGTCGCGATCTACTCGGACGCCGACCGCGACGCGCGTCACGTGACGCTCGCCGACGAAGCCGTGCGGATCGGCCCCGCGCCGGCGGCGGAGAGCTACCTGAACGTCGCGGCGATCCTCGCCGCCGCGCGCGAGACCGGCGCACAGGCCGTGCATCCCGGCTACGGCTTCCTGTCCGAGCATGCCGGTTTCGCCGATGCATGCGAAGCGGCGGGCGTGCGTTTCATCGGGCCGCGCGGCGACCAGATGCGCGCGTTCGGCCTCAAGCACACCGCGCGCGCGCTCGCGGCCGCGCAGGGTGTCGCGCTGCTGCCGGGCACGGGCCTGCTCGACGACGTGGCGACGGCGCTTGCCGAAGCCGGTGCGATCGGCTATCCGGTGATGCTGAAGAGTACGGCCGGCGGTGGCGGGATCGGCATGTCGTTGTGCCGTGACGCCGCGCAGCTCGAGGCGGCCTTCGAATCCGTCGTGCGGCTCGGCAAGGCGAACTTCGCGCATGCGGGCGTGTATCTCGAGAAATTCGTCGAGCACGCGCGGCATATCGAAGTGCAGATCTTCGGCGATGGCCGCGGCGGCGCGATCGCGCTCGGCGAACGCGATTGCTCCGTGCAGCGCCGTAACCAGAAGGTGATCGAGGAGACACCCGCGCCGGACCTGACCGATGCCGAGCGCGACACGCTGCACGCGAGCGCGGTGCGGCTCGCCCGCGCGGTCGGCTACGCGTCGGCCGGCACGGTCGAGTTCGTGTTCGACGCGAACGCGCGCCGGTTCTATTTCCTGGAAGTGAACACGCGGTTGCAGGTCGAACATTGCGTGACCGAAGCAGTCACCGGCATCGATCTCGTGGAATGGATGATCCTGCAGGCCGAAGGCGACCTGCCGCCGGTCGACACACTCGCCGTCGCGCCGCGCGGCGCGAGCATCCAGGTGCGGCTCTATGCGGAGGATCCGCACAAGCAGTTCCAGCCGAGTGCCGGCGTGCTCACGCATGTCGCCTTTCCGGACGACGTGCGCGTCGACGGCTGGATCGACGCGGGCACCGAGGTCAGCGCGCATTACGATCCGTTGCTCGCGAAGCTGATCGTGCGCGGCGATACGCGCCGCGATGCGCTGGCGGCACTGCAGGCCGCGCTGGCGCGGACCGAGCTGTACGGGATCGAAACCAACCTCGACTACCTGCGCGCGATTGCCGGCTCTGACACATTCGCGCGCGGCGCGCCGACGACGGCGTTCCTGTCGCGCTTCGCATTCGCGCCGCACACGATCGACGTGCTCGACGGGGGCGTGCAGACCACCGTGCAGCAGGCGCCCGGGCGCGTCGGTTACTGGAGCGTCGGCGTGCCGCCGTCCGGTCCGATGGACGATCGCGCGTTCGATCTCGCCAACGCGCTGCTCGGCAACGCACGCGACGCGGCCGGGCTGGAGTTCACGATGGTCGGCGCGACGCTGCGCTTCAATACCGCGACGCTGTTCGTGCTCGGCGGCGCGCCGCTCGCGGCAACGCTCGACGGCGAGCCCGCGCCGTTCTGGCAGGTGCTGCGCGCCCGACCGGGCACGGTACTGAAGCTCGGCGGCGTGACGGGCGCGGGCGTGCGCGCGTGCCTGGCCGTGAAAGGCGGGCTGCAGGTGCCCGACTATCTCGGCAGCAAGGCGACCTTCACGCTCGGCCAGTTCGGCGGTCACGCGGGGCGCTCGCTGCGCAAGGGCGACGTGCTGCATCTGCACGCGGACGCGGGGCGCGGCGACGCCGGCGCGACGCTGGCCGAAGACGACATTCCCGCATTGACGCATGCGTGGACGCTCGGTGTGCTGGACGGCCCGCACGGCGCGCCGGACTTCTTCACGCCGGACGACATCGCGATGCTCTACGGCACGCAGTGGACGGTCCACTACAACTCGAGCCGCACCGGCGTCCGGCTGCTCGGCCCGAAACCGCAATGGGCACGCGCGGACGGCGGCGAGGCCGGCCTGCATCCGTCGAACATCCACGACAACGCGTATGCGATCGGCGCGGTCGATTTCACCGGCGACATGCCGGTGATCCTCGGCCCGGACGGCCCGAGCCTCGGCGGTTTCGTGTGCCCGGTGACGGTCGTGCGCGACGAGCTGTGGAAGCTCGGGCAGTTGCGCCCGGGCGATACCGTGCAGTTCGTGCGCGCGGCCGCGTCGGCCGGGCAGCCGGCTGCTGCGATCGTGCAACCGACGCACGACGTTGCCACTGCTGCCTGCGCCACGCCCGGCGAATGCGTGCTGCATCGCGACCCGTCGGCCGGCGGTATCGGTGTCGTCTACCGGCGCTCGGGCGATCGCAACGTGCTGGTCGAATACGGGCCGCTCGTGCTCGACCTGAACCTGCGCTTTCGCGTGCACGCCCTCATGTGCTGGCTCGACGCGCACCGGTTGCCCGGCATGCTCGACCTGACGCCGGGCATCCGCTCGCTTCAGGTGCAGTTCGATGCACGCGTGCTGCCGCTCGATGCACTGCTCGCGCATCTGCAGACCGCGGAGCGGGAGCTCTCCGACGTGGCCGACATGCGCGTGCCGAACCGCATCGTGCATTTGCCGCTGTCGTGGGACGACCCGTCGACGCGCATCGCGATCGAGCGCTACATGCAGTCGGTGCGGCCCGATGCGCCGTGGTGTCCGAGCAATATCGAGTTCATCCGGCGGATCAACGGGCTGGCGAGCGTCGACGACGTGAAGCGCATCGTGTTCGACGCGCGCTATCTGGTGATGGGGCTTGGCGATGTCTACCTCGGCGCGCCGGTCGCGACGCCGATCGATCCGCGGCACCGGCTCGTGACGACCAAATACAACCCCGCGCGCACCTGGACACCCGAGAACGCGGTCGGCATCGGCGGCGCGTATCTGTGCGTGTACGGCATGGAAGGGCCCGGCGGTTACCAGTTCGTCGGCCGTACCGTCCAGATGTGGAACCGTCACCGCACCACGCGGGAGTTCGAAGCGGGCAAGCCGTGGCTGCTGCGCTTCTTCGACGAGATCCGCTTCTACGAAGTCAGCGAGGCCGAGCTGGCTGCGCTGCGCGCGGATTTCATCGCGGGCCGCGCGTCGTTGAAGATCGAGGAATCCGTGTTCGACCTGGGCGCGTACAACCGCTTTCTGCGCGACGAGGCGGAGTCGATTGCGACGTTCAAGGCCGCGCAGCAAACCGCGTTCGAAGCCGAGCGTGAGCGGTGGCGGGCGGCCGGGCACGCGGAGTACGTCGGCGAAGCGGAGCAGGGCGACGTGCAGGCGGCGCGGGAAACGGCCGCGCTCGACGATACGCAGCGCGCGATTGCCGCGGACGTGTCGGGCAGCGTGTGGAAGGTGCTGGTCGAACCCGGCGAGCGCGTGACCGAAGGGCAGGTCGTCGCGATCGTCGAATCGATGAAGATGGAGGTGGCGGTGACGGCAATGGAAGACGGCACGATCGAGACCATCGATTGCGCACCGGGCGCGGCGGTCGTGGCCGGCCAGCGGCTGATGGTGCAGAAGACCGGCGCCGCCGAGGAGGTCGCATGAGCACGACACAACGTTCGCCGCTGCCCGGGCCGGGCTCGATCGCCGCGCTGCGCGCGCGCTACGAGGCGGGCACCCTGACGCCGCACGCGCTCGTCGACGCGATCGCCGCGCATTTCGACGCGGGCGATCCACACCATGCGTGGATCCGGCCGCTGACGCACGCCGAGATGACGGCCTACGCCGACGCGCTGGCCGGGCGCGACATCGCATCGCTGCCGCTCTACGGCGTACCGTTCGCGATCAAGGACAACATCGACCTCGCCGGCATTCCGACGACGGCGGCCTGTCCGGCCTATGCGTACACGCCGGATCGCAGCGCGCCCGTCGTCGAGCGATTGATCGCGGCCGGCGCGATTCCGGTCGGCAAGACCAATCTCGACCAGTTCGCGACCGGGCTGTCGGGGCAGCGCTCGCCGTACGGCGCGTGCCGCAATGCGCTCGATCCGCGCTACGCGTCGGGCGGATCGAGTTCGGGGTCGGCGGTGGCGGTCGCGCTCGGCGTCGCGGCATTCTCGCTGGGGACCGACACGGCCGGTTCCGGGCGCGTGCCGGCGGCGTTTCACGGGCTCGTCGGACTCAAGCCGACCCGCGGCGTGCTGAGTACGCTCGGCGTCGTGCCGGCTTGCCGGTCGCTCGATTGCGTGTCGGTGTTCGCGCACTCGCCGGACGACGCACGGTCGGTGTTCGCCGTCGCGCAGGGCGTGACCGAAGGCGATCCTTACGGGCGCGCATGGCAGCCGCAGCCGGATGTCGACCGGGTGCGTTCGCTCGGCCGGTCGGGTTTCGGCGTACCGCGTGCCGATCAGCTCGAATTCTTCGGCGACGAATCGTATCGCGCGGCCTGGGGGGCGGCGCTCGAACGCCTGCGGGCGACGGGCGCGCGGATCGTCGAGATCGATTTCAGCCCGTTCCTGGCCGCCGCGCGGCTGCTCTACGAGGGCCCGTGGGTTGCCGAGCGGCTTGCCGCACTCGGCGCATTCGCCGCGCGGGAGCCCGATGCGCTCCATCCGGTGATTCGCACGATCGTCGGCGGCGCGTCGCGCTTCAGCGCGGCCGACGCGTTCGCCGCGTTCGACCGGCTCGCGACGCTGCGCATCGAGGCGGCCCGCGCATGGGCCGGGCTCGACGCGATCGTGATGCCGACCTCGGCCACGACCGCGACCGTGGACGCGCTCGAAGCCGATCCGATCGGCATCAATTCGCGCTTCGGCTACTACACGAACTTCGTCAACCTGCTCGACCTGTCGGCGATCGCGGTGCCTGCCGGCGTCTGCAAGACCGGGGCGCACGTGGGGTTGCCGTTCGGGATCACGTTCGTCGGCCGCGCGCACGACGATGCGTGGCTGCTCGATCTCGCCCAGGCGTGGGGCGACGGCGATCAGGCTGTCCGTGAGGCCGGGGGCGCTGCAACGGCGGACGCGGCGCCGACGGAAGCCACCGGCGTCGTGCGCGTGGCCGTCGTCGGTGCGCATCTGCGAGGCGAGCCGTTGAACGGGCAGCTCACGCAGCGACGCGCGCGTTTCGTCGCGGCGACGACGACGGCGGCCACGTACCGCCTCTACGCGCTGTCCGGCGCGGCATCCGGCGGCAGCGTCGCCAAGCCGGGGCTCGTGCGCGTGCCGGAAGGCGGTGCGCCGATCGCGGTCGAGATCTGGGAGATGCCGGTCGACGCGTACGGCAGCTTCGTCGCGGGCATTGCGGCGCCGCTCGGCATCGGCACGCTGACGCTCGCCGACGGGTCGCGCGTGCAGGGCTTCCTGTGCGAAAGCGCGGCGCTCGACGAGGCGACGGACATCACGCGCTTCGGCGGCTGGCGGGCGTATCGCGCCCACGCCGCGAGCAGCGCCTCGCAATGAACGTCCGGTCGCGCGATGCCACGGGCGCTGCGCGACCGGCACCCGAAACGATACGGAGATCCTCATGTCAATGACCCGCAACACGACCGGATGGCTGGCCGTGCGCCGCGAACTGACGACGCGCGGCAGATGGACGCTCGGCCTGGCGTCCTTCCTGCTGCCGTTCGCCGTCTGGTGCCTGATCAGCTATGTGCCGTTCGTCTGGCATCCGCAGATGCGCATCACGAATCCGGGAAGCGTCGACTATTTCCAGACCGGCATGCAGATCGACCGCGAAGTCTTCGACGACGAGCTCGCGCATGCACGGGAGATGCATACGGCCGTGCCGGAGGGCGTACGCGCGAATCCGGTCTACCTGCCCGCGCCGCACCAGGTGTTGCGCGCGTTCTACACCGCGTTCACGACACCGCCCGCATCCCGCGACGGCGTATGGCTGCACGAGAGCCTGTGGCACAGCATCCGGATCATTTTCTGGGGCTTCGTGATCTCGTCCGCGATCGGTGTGCCGCTCGGCATCGTCTGCGGCACCTTCAGCGCGCTCGCGCGGCTGCAGGAGCCGTTCCTGGAGTTCTTCCGCTACCTGCCCGCGCCGGCGTTCGGCGCGCTGATGGTCGCGATTCTGGGCATCTACGACGCACCGAAGATTGCGATCATCGTGATCGGGACGCTGTTCCAGCAGGTGCTGATCATCGCGAACACGACACGCAAGCTCGAATACGGGCTGTTCGAGGCCGCGATGACGCTCGGCACGAAGAAGCTCAAGCTGCTCACCCACGTCGTGATTCCCGGTGTGCTGCCGGACCTGTATCGCGACCAGCGGATCCTGCTCGGCTGGGCGTGGACTTACCTGATCGTTGCCGAACTCGTCGGCACCAGTTCGGGCATCACGTGGTACATCAGCCAGCAGGCGCGCTACCAGCATTTCGACAACGTGTATGCGGCGATCCTGATGATCGGGGTCATCGGCCTCGGGACCGACATCGTGCTCGGAGTGCTCGGCCGCAAGCTGTTTCCGTGGGACCGCACGCTGAAAGCGTGATGCCCTTCGATTCGCAACCGTCAACCGATTTCCGCAGAGGGCATCATGCAGAATCCGCAAGCCGTTCCCGAATACCTGATGCAGTCCGACGCGGTGCGCGAGCGCTTCGCACGGCTGAAAACCCGCGACGTGATACTCGACGTGCGCCACGTCGGCAAGCGCTTCGCGACGCCGCAGGGCGAGTGCGTCGCGCTCGACGACATCAGCTTCCGTACACACCGCCGCGAATTCGTGTGCGTGATCGGCCCGTCCGGTTGCGGCAAGTCGACGCTGATCCGCATCCTGGCGGGACTCGAAGCGCAGACCAGCGGCGACGTGCTGCTGGACGGCAAGCCCGTGCAGGGGCCGGGCGCCGATCGCGGGATGGTGTTCCAGGGCTATACGCTGTTTCCGTGGCTCACCGTGAAGAAGAACGTGATGTTCGGTCTCCGGATGAACGGGAGCAGCAGCGGCGAGGCCGAACGCGAAGCGCTGCAGTGGCTCGATCTCGTCGGGCTGACGCGTTTCGCCGACGTGTATCCGCACCAGTTGTCCGGCGGGATGAAGCAGCGCGTGGCGATCGCCCGTGCGCTGGCGAACCGCCCGCGCATCCTGCTGATGGACGAGCCGTTCGGTGCGCTCGACGCGCAGACACGTGCGCGGATGCAGACGCATCTGCTCGACATCTGGCGCAATATCGACGTGACGATCCTGTTCATCACGCACGATCTCGACGAGGCGATTTTCCTGGCGGATCGCATTCTCGTCCTCAAGGCGAATCCGGGGGCGGTGCAGGAGCTGATCGAGGTGCCGGTGCCACGGCCGCGCGATTATTCGCAGGTCAATTCGCCGGCGTTCGTCGCGACGAAGGCGCGGCTCGAAGCGCTGATTCATCCGAAGGAGGCCGTGCCTGCCGATGACGACGACGGCGTGAAACCGCACATGATCCGGATGACGGACGTGTCGGACAACGTCGAGTAGACCGGGACGGGGATGGGCCGGGCGATCGGCACGGGCGCGGTCGGGCGCGTGCCTGCGGCGCGGTGTTCGCGCTCCGTCCACGTAGGTAGTCGTAGCCGCCGGCCCAGGGCCGGCGCGTCTGGTCTTGGCCGCCCGCGTCACGGCCAGGATCCTGATCGAGCCGCACCTTGAGGCGTTCGGCACGCGCTTTCCCGCACTCGGCCTCGAACCATCGCGGCCTCGCGCATGTCGCCGCTTGCGGATTCGGCCGCGGGCGCCAAACGCGTGCTTTTCGGCCCCGGTTGTCAACCGGGGCCATGACCTGAGTCGCGCTTGCCGACGAGCATCGAGCGACATGGCGGCGGGGGCGTTCGCCGCATGACCGATTTCCGTGAGTCGGGCATCGACCGTGCCGATGCCGATCCGCGGGCCGATACAGTCGAATGCGTACTGGATTGCGCCGCGTGCGCTACCGTTACCGTCGAAACCCATCCGGACGCAACGCCGCGTCCTTTACCTTTCTCCTGCGACATCGATATGTCGAATATCGCGTCGGCGCGACATTGCCGCACCAATGTCGTGCATTCGTCAGTGGATAGACGCTGATCGAAAGGAAACGTTTGCATGAAGCCATATCGAAATATTCGGTAACTGCACCGATATTCGATCGCCGAATAAGCGCGGGATACTGCACGAATTTCCAATGAAATCGAATGCATAATTCTGCGGCGAACGTTTGCGTGACACCGAAGCGAATTCGAATCGCATGCCGCGCCGCCAATGCGCGTTCAGCAATTGCCGATCAGCGCTCACGCAATTACGTCGATTGCCGTCTGCATTACACCCCGAGCCAGTGCGCGCGACATCGATTTGAACGTGCCGCCGACGTGTATTGCGACTCTGTCAGTTGACGATGGCTAGATCCGAATGCGGGCCGTACTGGACGGCTCGTGGTCGAAGCGGAGGCCACGCCGTCCACGCGCTGGCGCCAAAACATCTCCCCTCATCCTGATCTGCCGGCCGGCATGTGTTAATGCGTCGGGCGGCCCGAATTCCGTCGCAATTAGCCAGAACTGCCGAGGTATCCCGATATCCAGATCGATATCTGCTGTCGATGACTTGCGTCAATTTTTTATCGATTTTTGCGAATGAATTCACATCCGATTCGACCGTTGTCAATAAATAGGGGCGCATCACGGGCTTGATTGATTCCGACAACAACACGGCGGAAACGGACATTGATAAATCGGCTAACAATCACAGCCGCATATGATGCGGCGCAGAAATCAAGAAATGTAAGCAATTGTTAAAGGGCCGCAAGATGCAAACAGTATCGAATCATTCGTCGGCGGGGTTAAGCGTGAATCGTGGTAGAGGCCCCGGAACCGGGCATCAACGGGCAAGCGTGATCGTACTGTTGCTCGAGGGTTTTTCGATTATGCAGATGGGCAAGCTGGCGGCGGTTTTCGAACTCGCCAATCAGCTCGGTCGAGCCGACGGCGTATTCGCCGACCACTACGAATTGCGGCTTTATTCGATCCATGGCGGCCCGGTTCGTTCGTCGTCGGGTGTGGGGATCTGGACGGATGCCACCCGCATGCTCGAGGCAAGCACGGTTCACGCGATGTTCGTCCTGAGCGGAGAGGGCGGGATCGACGCCCTCGACGAGCAATTGATCGCGTGGCTCAGGCACGCGCATCAGCGTGCGCGCGTCGTCAGGGGCAGCGGTGGCGGCCGGAAGCTGTTGACGCAGATTCACCTGGCACAAAAGGAGGTCGAGAAGGTGTTGCCGGCGGCCGACGACAGCGTCGCCTCGCACGCCGGACGCGACGACGTCGAATGTTCCGATGACGAGGACGACGGGCCGTTCTCGGATGCGTTGTCGATCGTGCGCGTCGACATGGGCTACGAAATCGCGCAGGAAATCGTGGCGTGCATGGTGTCCGGTGCGAATCGCAAGCTGACCGACGTGCTGTTCGGCGCACGCGTCGCGCGCGCCAGCACCTTGATCCGGCGCGCGGCACATCACCTGCGCGTCAACAGCGAGAACCGGATCTCCATCGCGGACGAGGCGCAGGCCGCCGCGATGAGCGAGCGCAATTTCCTGCGGCGCTTCAAGAACGAGATCGGTGTGACGCCAACCGAGTTCGTGCTGAGAATCCGCCTCGAAAAGGCCTGCCGCATGCTGATCGAGACGGATCTTCCGGCCGACAAGGTCGCGAGACGAACCGGCCTTGGCAGTGGCGACCGGATGGCCAAGCTGTTTCGCCAGCACTTGCAGACTTCACCGACCGAATACCGGGCCGCCGCTCGAAAAGGCGGCGACGCTTCGGCGGAAATGCTGTATGCGTCGGACCTGAGCAGCTGGATGAACAACACCGCATCGTAGTCACGCGCGCGTCGTTCGTTACTCGAAGGCGATACGTGAATTCATCGTGCCGAGCGTCATGAATATCCGGATAAACGGGATTTCGATCGAATGACGGCGCGCTCGATTCGAATCGAAAAAATCGGATATCGGTCGATCGCAGTGCAACAAAGGTGGATTCGGCCACAATCGTGGCGCCGTCCGACAGCAGCTACCCGAAATGCGTACCCGCTCGATTAAGTTATCGACTGGACTTTCGAGGAGGCGGCACCCCGGTACTCCTCGGAATTTTGCCTGCCGTGTCTTCGTGAGCGCACTGTGCAGGCCTTTTTATTCCTCGAGCCAGTATTCGCGCGGTCGATATCCGCCGATGCTCGCTCGCACGTTCCGTGCGGTATTCGGCGATGAAATCGCGACCTGCCGTGCCGGATGACACCGGCAAGATGAATCAATGCATTGGCTTGAAACGGCGTGTCGTCATCGCGATCCGGATTCGAGAATCCATAAAAAAATCGCGCGTCATTCCGTATGAAACGTTATCCGTCAAATCGTGAAATAGATCGAATAAATCCGGCACGGAATCACCCTTGATTCCATCCGCCATCAACAAGGCGAATTCGGACGCAGGCGATAAAAGCGCGAGTCGCGGTGAATATGATGCACTGCGGCAACACGGAAGTGACGGCATGCCGACGGGCAAACGGATGGGCACGCTGACCGGCACGCGCACTGCAGCGTGCCGCGGCATGGCCGAATGACCGCCTCGGGCGACATTGAATGACAGGCGTGCAGTGCCGGTGCGCAACGCGGACGGGTGCTGAATGACAAATTAGGAGTTCATACCGATGAATTCGTTGATCAATCGAGCGACCGATATCGGGCTGATCGTGCTGGGCGCGTTCATTCCCGCATTGATCGGTGCCACCGGCGGCGCGCGCGGGACGCTGTTCGACGGTGCACTCGTCGCGTTTGCCGCCGCGCTGGCCTTGTCGGTATTTCCCGCCTGCGGCATCTACGAGACGGCGCGCACGCGTTCGGCGCTCCACGTGCTCGGCCGTACCGTGCTCGCGTGGATCGTCGTGCAGGGCATGAGCACGGCGCTCCTGTACATGCTGCATCGTGCGCACGTGCTGTCGAGCGAGTGGTTCGTGTGCTGGACGCTTGCCAGCGGGATCGGTCTGATCGTGTTCCGCGCGCTGACGCTCGCGATCTTCGGAATGATCGAGCGTGCCGGCGATCAGGTGCGTGCGGCGGCCATCGCGCACGCCGACCTGCGCGGCCAGCGCGAGATCGGCCAACGGGCGGCCGGGCGCGTGAAGCGCATGGTCAAGCGCGGCTTCGACCTGGTCGGCGCGTCGTTGCTGCTCCTCCTGCTGGCGCCGGTATTGCTGGGTATCGCGTGGACCGTGCGGCGCGACGGCGGCCCGGCGATCTTCGGGCACGAGCGCGTCGGCCGCAACGGCCGGCGGTTCAAGTGCCTGAAATTCCGCTCGATGGTGACGAACGCCGATGCGGTGCTCAAGGCGCTGCTCGAGCGCGATGCCGACGCCCGCGCGGAATGGGATCGCGAATTCAAGCTGAAGAACGATGTCCGCATCACGCCGATCGGCCGCCTGCTCCGCAAGACGAGCCTCGACGAACTGCCGCAGCTGCTGAACGTGCTGAAGGGCGACATGAGCCTGGTCGGGCCGCGCCCGATCGTCGAGGCCGAACTCGAACGCTACGGCACCGACGTGCGCTACTACCTGATGGCGAAACCGGGCATGACCGGACTCTGGCAGGTCAGCGGCCGCAACGACACCGACTATTCGACGCGCGTGTCGCTCGACGTGTCCTACGTGCGCGAATGGTCGCTGCGCCGCGACATCGGAATCCTGTTCCGGACGATCAACGTGGTGGTGCGCGGTTCGGGTGCGTATTAGCCGCTGCCGCGCGCACGTCGCGAAGGAAACGCGGCGGCGCGTGACGGTAGCAGGCGCGGCGGGCGCGGAGGGGTTCGGCAGTGAGCAGTGGCGGCAGGCATGTCCGGTCTCGACAGGGGTGCTGTACTCGCGCGCGACACGACGCGGGGCGACCGGTGCAATTTCAAATTAAAAGAGTGCGAGGTTGTAATGCAGAGGTTGCGTCAAATGGAGTCGGCGCGCGCGATCGCGCCGCGCCGACCAATGCGCGTCGGTTCGCTCGTGATGATCCTGCCGCTGTGTGCGTTGCTGGGCGCGTGCGGCATCGCGCCGGGCATGCGCATGCAGCAGCCGGCGTCGATTCCGCTGCAAGGCGGTGCGACACCGGCCGAGAGCGCCGCGCTGCCGGTGCCGGTCACCAACATCGACCTGTCGCTGATCCGGCGCATGCGCGACACCGAACGCAGTACGCGCGGCGAAGCGCGCGATATCGTCGCGGCGCCGGATGCGTACACGATCGGGCGCGGCGACGTGCTGCAGATCACCGTCTGGGATCATCCCGAACTCGCGGCGGCGCTCGGCGCGCCTGCGCAGGCCGCGCCGCGCGCGGCGGATGCGCCGCCGGGTTTCGTCGTCGACCAGGACGGCACGCTGCAGTTTCCGTTCGCGGGGCGCCTGCCGGTGGCCGGGCTGACGGCCGAGCAGGTTCAGACTCAACTCACGCGGCGTCTCGACAGGACATTCAGGAATCCGCAGGTCACGGTGCGCATCGCGTCGTTCCGCGCGAAGCAGGTGTATATCGAGGGCGAGGTGCATACGCCGGGCTCGCAGCCCGTGAACGATATCCCGATGACGCTGTACGACGCGATCGGGCGGGCCGGCGGCTTTGCGGCATCCGCCGACCAGAGCCGCATCGTGCTGGTGCGCGACGGCGTCGAACGCCGGATCGACCTGACGGAGATGGCCGAGCAGGGGCGCAACCCGTCGAAGATCGTGCTGCGCAACGGCGATCTCGTGCGTGTGCTGCCGCGCGACGAGAGCGGGGTGTTCGTGATGGGCGAGGTCAACAAGCCCGTGACGGCGTTGCCGATGCGCAATGGCCGGCTGACGCTGAGCGAGGCGATCTCGCAGGCCGGCAGCCTGAACGCGAACACGGCCGATGCGGCGCAGCTCTACGTGGTGCGCGGAATGCAGGACGAGCAGCCGCAGGTCTATCACCTCGATGCGCGCTCGCCGGTCGCGATGGTGCTGGCGAATCAGTTCCAGCTGAAGCCGAAGGATGTCGTGTACGTCGACGGCAACGGGCTCGTCCGCTTCAGCCGCGTGCTCAGCCTGTTGCTGCCGGCCATCAACGCCGGCCTGACCGCGGCGATCGCGACCAAATGATGGAATCGATCCTGATCGTCTGCGAGGGCAACATCTGCCGCAGCCCGATGGCCGAGGCGATGCTGCGTCACGCGATGCCCGGGCGTCGCGTCGCGTCCGCCGGCCTGAATGCACTGGTCGGCCTGCCGGCCGCGCCGTATGCGCAGGACGTCATGCGGATGCGCGGCTTCGACGTGTCGACGCATCGCGCGCAGCAGATCGGCCGCTCGCTGTGTACCGATGCCGACCTGATCCTCGTGATGGACCGTCGCCAGCGCACGTCGCTCGAGAACCAGTTCCCGTTCGTGCGGGGGCGCGTGTTCCGTCTCGGCGAGTACACGGATTTCGACGTGCACGACCCTTACCGCCAGCCCCGATTCGTGTTCGAACGCTGTGCGCGACTGATCGAGCTCGGCGTGTCCGAGTGGTCGAAGCGCCTGCGTATCGTCTGACGCGGCCACAGGTCGATGCCCCACTGGAACCCCATACGCCTCCCCATCGTTGCCATGACCCAACCCTCCGCCCCGCCGCAGCACGCCGCCGAAGACGGCAGCGAGACCGACTTCGTCGCGGTGCTCGACATCCTGCTGGAAAGCCGCTGGCTGATCGCGATCGTCACGTGCGTGCTGCTGGCCGCCGGCCTCGCTTACGCGATTCTCGGCAAGCCCGTGTTCGAAGCCAACATCATGGTCCAGGTCGAGGACAGCCCGGACACGTCGGCCGCCAAGTCGTTGCTCGGCGACGTATCCGCGCTGTTCGACGTGAAGTCGTCGGCCGCCGCCGAGCAGCAGATCCTCGCGTCGCGCCTCGTCGTCGAACGCGCGGTCGACAAGCTCAACCTGTTCATCGATGCCGGGCCGAAGCGTTTTCCGCTGATCGGCGACTGGATCTCACGCCATGCCGACGGCCTGTCCGACCCCGGCCTGGCCGGCTTCGGCGGCTACGCATGGGGCCGCGAACGGATCGACGTGGCGCGCTTCGACGTGCCGCGCAAGAACGAAGGCGATGCGTTCACGCTGACGAGCCTCGGCGGCAAGCGCTATCGGCTCGACGGCGGCGATTTCAATGCGCCGGTCGAGGGCACGGTCGGTACGCTCGAGCATTTCAGCTCGCCGCGCGGCCCGGTCACGCTGCTGGTCGCGTCGATCGCCGCGAAGCCCGGCGCCGCGTTCGTGCTGGTGCGCAACTCGCGTCTGAAGACGATCGAGGACATCCGCGACCGCCTCAACGTGCAGGAGCGCGTGAAGCAATCGGACGTCGTCGTCGCCAGCCTGCAGGACACCGATCCGAAATGGGTCAGCGACACGATGAACGAGATCGGCCGCCAGTACGTGCGGCAGAACATCGAGCGGAAGTCGGCGGAAGCCGCGCAGTCGCTCGAGTTTCTCAGCGGGCAATTGCCGCAGCTCAAGCAGCAGCTGACCGATTCCGAAGCGCGCCTGACGAAGCTGCGCAACGAGCACGGCACGGTCGACCTTACCGAGGAGGCGAAGCTCGCGCTGGCCCAGACCGCCGACGCGAAGACGCGCCTGCTCGAGTTGCAGCAGAAGCGTCAGGAACTGATGTCGCGCTTCACCGAGCGGCATCCGAGCGTCGCGGTGATCGACGAGCAGATCGCTGCGCTGAACGGTTACCGGAATACGGCCGAACAACAGATCCGGCGCCTGCCGGACCTGCAGCAGGATACGGTGCGGCTGATGCTCGACGTGAGGGTCAACACCGACCTCTACACGGCGTTGCTGAACAACATGCAGCAATTGCAGCTCGTGCAGGCCGGCAAGACCGGCAACGTGCGCCTCGTCGACACCGCGGCGGTGCCGGAAGTGGCGGTGCGGCCGAAGAAGGCGCTCGTCGCGCTGGCATCGCTGCTGCTCGGGCTGCTCGCCGGCTGCGGCACCGCGATCGCCCGCTCGATGCTGTTCCATGGCATCTCCGATCACAACGAGATCGAGCGCCGCCTCGGCCTCGCGGTGTACGCGACGGTGCCGATCAGCGACCATCAGCGCGACCTGGCCGAGGAGGCCGCGCGCAAGAGCGGCCACAAGTCGATCCTGTCGATCGACTTCCCGAACGAGCCGGCCGTCGAGTGCCTGCGCAGCCTGCGCACCGCGCTGCAGTTCGCGATGCTCGAGGCGAAGAACAACATCGTGCTGATCGCCGGCCCCGCGCCGGGCGTCGGCAAGACCTTCCTGTCGTCGAACCTCGCGGTCGTGATGGCGAGCGCCGGCAAGCGCGTGCTGCTGATCGACGGCGACATCCGCAAGGGCCGGCTGCACGACTATCTCGGCTTTCCGCGCGGGCGCGGCTTCACCGAGCTGATCGCCGGCAGCGCGCGCGTGGAGGACGTGATTCATCGCGAGGTGGTCGACGGTCTCGACTTCATCTCGACCGGGACGATGCCGAAGAACCCCGCGGAACTGCTGCTGAACCGCAATCTCGCGGCGCTGGTCGACGATCTGTCGTCGCGCTACGACATCGTCGTGATCGACTCGGCGCCGGTGCTCGCCGTGCCCGATACCGGCATTCTCGGCGCGGTCGCCGGCACCGCGCTGCTCGTCACGATGGCGGGCAGGACGAAGCTCGGCGAGATCGCCGAATCCGCGAAGCGCTTCGCGCAGAACGGCGTCCGCCTGAGCGGCGTCATCTTCAACGGGGTCAACCCGCGGCTCGGGCAGTACGGGTACGGGTCGAAGTACGGCGGTTACCGCTACGTCGCGTACGAATACGGGGCGCAGGATGCGTGACGCGCACCACGCTGGCGGCGGCCCGACCCGCGTATCCGGCCGCGCACCGCGCACGGAGGCGAGATGATCAATCCACGGGATTCGATCGTGTCGCTCGCCGGCGTCGTGGTCGGCCAGATCGCGCTGTTCGCCTGCATCTTCGTGATCGGACGGCGCTTCGGGCCCGAGTCGCTCGGCCATTTCAACTATCTGCTCGCGCTCGCGACCTTCGTCGGCACGCTGCTCGCGTTCCGCTACGAACTCGCGTGCGTCGACGACGCGCCGGGCGAGTCGTTCAACGCGTTCGTCAACGTGACGGCGTTGAGCCTGGTCGTGACCGCGGTGTTCGGTTTCGTGATCGCCGTCGCCGGGCGCGGGGATCTCCGTCTCGTCGCCGTCTATGCGCTGGCGACGTTCGTGCAGCTGGCCGCCGGGTCCTACCTGAACAGCCTCCGGCGCTACGGCTGGATCGCGCTGTCGCGCGTGGTGGTCAACGGCCTGTTCCTCGCGGGCCTCGTGCTGTCGCTCGCCAGTTCCGCGTGCGGACGCGTCGACGTGTTCGCGTTGTATGCGTGGGTGACCGCGGCGGTGTCGATCGTGATGGTCGCGGCGATCCTGTACTCAGGCTATCGCGCCGGGTACGCGTTCAGGCTGTCGCGCGCTTTCTTCGTCAGGAACCGCCGTTTCGCGCTGTATATCCTGCCGTCGACGCTGTGCGCATCGGTGCTGACCTACGCGCTGTCGATCGCGATTCCGCACTGGTTCGATGCGCAGAGCGCCGGCTACTTCGCGGCCGCGTACCGGCTCGGTTTCTTTCCCGTATCGCTGATCGCACAGAGCGTCGGCGGCGTATTCCGCCGCGACGCGATCGGTGCGATGGCGCGTCCGGATGCGGGCGCGACGGTGCCGCGCGTGTACCGGACTTACGCCCGCGCGCTCGCTGTACTCGCGGTCGTGTACATGGCCGGCGGGCTGCTGCTGTTCGCGCCGCTCGTGAACCAGTTCTTCGGCGCAAGCTGGCGCGGCTCGGTCGGGTTCTATCACAGCCTGATGCCGTTGTTCGCGCTGCAGCTGATCTACGTGCCGCTGTCGCAGATCTTTCTCGCGACGCGCGCGCAGCGCATCGATTTCCTGTTTCAGCTGACCTGCGGCGTGTGCCTGGCCGGTGCGCTGGGCGTCGCAAGGCTGATGAACCTGTCGGCCCCGGCGAGCGTGCAGGTTTTTTCGCTGACCGGCGCGGTGCTGATGGCGGCCGGCATCGCGCTCACGTACCGGGTCCTCGACACGAACCTGTCCCGATCCCGCGCGCTGGCGTGAGATTTCCGCAACGACGAACGAGCACACCATGATCCTGATCGTCATCGATTCCCTCGAGCGTTACACCTTCGCGACCCGGCTCGTGAACGCGGTGCGGCACGAATACGAGTTCGCGTTCCTGACGAGCGAACCGGTCGCGCATCTCGGCCTGATGCTGGGAGGCTACCGCTCGGTGTACCTGAACCGGCTGATGCCGATCGACGTGCCCGACGGGCAGGCGGCCGACCGCACGCCATACCAGCTGTCGATCGAGGTGCTGAACGGGCAGATGACCGAGGCGCGCGCGAAGCGCGAGTCGGCGGCGATCTTCCATATCGCATCGGAGGTGCTGCGCGGCCTGCGGGTCGAGCAGTGCGTGATGTGGAACGGGCAGCAACTGGTGTGCCGCGCGGTGCGGCAGGCATGCACGGTGTACGGCGTCGCGACCCGCTTCATCGAGATTTCGAACCTGCCGGGCAAGCTGTTCGTCGATTCGCTGGGTGTCAATGCGCTGTCGACGATCAGCCGCAACCCCGAGGCCATCGATCGGCTGCCGCTGCCCGACGAGCACACGCATGCGCGCTGGCTGTCGGCCTACGAGCGCTACAAGCAGATGCCGCTGCCGCAGGCGCGGACGTCGTTCGCGCGCAAGGCCATGTCGGCGGCCAACTACGTGCTGAAGGTGCTCAGCCGCGGTGTCGGCCGCCGGCGCCTGGCGAGCGTGCGGGCGCGCAACGGGATGCCGGCGCCGCGCCAGGCCACGTACATGCCGGTCGACACGCTGGCGGCGAACCGCTATGTGTTCCTGCCGCTGCAGGTGTCCGGCGACACGCAGATCAAGTTGCACTCGGACGTCGACAATCTCGAGGCGATCCGCCATGCGTTCGAGTTCGCGGCGAACGAGAGCGCCGACCTGTTCGTGAAGCTGCATCCGGCCGAGACCGATGCGGCCGAGATCGAAGCGATCGTGCGCCTGCAGGAGACGTATCACTTCGAAATCGTCACGTCGCCGACCACCGACCTGCTGCGGCACGCATATGCGGTCGTCACGATCAATTCGACGGTCGGGCTCGAGGCGATGCTGTACGGCAAGCGCGTGGTGTCGCTCGGCCGTTGCTTCTACAAGGAGTTCGATCGCGAGCGGCTGCTGAAGTACATCCATTCGTTCCTGGTCGACGGTATCGACTACTTCGGCGCCGCGCGCATTCCCGCCGATGCGGCCCGGCGCGTGTTCGCGACGCAGCACTGACATGGGCGTCACGTTGCGACAGACCGCCGAGGCGATCGCCGAAGACTGCCGCCGCAATGCGTTCGTGAAGACGCGCAGCGTGGTGGTCTTCTACCGCGTCGTGCATTACCTCGCGTGCCGGAGCCGGTTCACGCTGCTGGCCGGCGCGCCGTTGATCCTGCTCTACATCGTGCTGTGCGACTGGCTGATGGGCATCGAGATTCCGGTGAAGACGAGGATCGGCAAGGGGCTCGCGCTCTATCACGGCACCGGCCTCGTGATCAACGGCTACGCGGTGATCGGCGACTACTGCACGCTGCGGCACGGCGTGACGATCGGCAACACGATCCGGAAGGACGGCACGCTCGGCGGCGTGCCGACGATCGGCGACCACGTGGAGTTCGGCGTGCACAGCGTCGTGCTCGGCGCGGTGCGGGTCGGCGACGGCGTGCGGATCGGCGCGGGCGCGGTGGTGTTGCGTGACGTGCCGGACCGCTGCGTGGCCGTCGGCGTTCCCGCGCGCATTCTCGACAACGAACAGGAACCCACATGAAAGTGTTCATTCTGCATCCCGGCAAGGCGAACTATCCCGAGATCGCCGCTTACCGCAGCCGCCTGGGCACGCACGGGTTCGAGGTGTTCGACGGCGATCTCGATGCGTACGCGCGTTTTCCCGCTCGGGACGTCTGCATCCTGTGGTGCATCATGGGTTTCTATCGCGCGCTGCCGCCCGCGCGGTTCGTGATTCACGACTACCGGTCGCTGTCGGTCGGCCGGCTCGCGGCCGTCAAGGACGGCGTGAAGCGCATGCTGAACGTGCGGCCCGACTTGCGGATCTTCCAGAACGAGCAGATGCGCGACGCGATGGCGTTTCGCGACGGCGTGCGCGCGCTGCTGTTGCCGATGGGCGTGCCGGACTGGATCTTCGATCGGGCCGATGCGGGCAGCGACCGTGTCGTGCCCGGCGGCGCCGATGCCGCGCCGATTGTGTCCGGCAGGTTCTGCTATATCGGTGAAATGAGCCGCGAGCGCGGTTTTCACAAGGTGCTGGCCGCCTATCGCGACGCGCGGCGCGACGAGTCGGACACGCTCGTGCTGGTCGGCCAGCCGGAGCCCGAAATCCACGCCGAGTTCGTCGATACGCCGGGCATCCGCTTCGTCGGCCGCGTGCCGCAGCCGGACGCGCTGCGGATCGTCCGCGACAGCGAATACGCGGTGTGCTTCTTTCCGTATCACCGGCCGCATTGTTTCCAGACGCCGACGAAGCTGCTCGAATACGCGTCGCTCGGCAAGAAGATCATCTGCAACGATGCGCCGTCGAACGTGCGCACCGCGCACGAACTCGGCATCCAGTGCCACGTCACCGGTGCGGCGATCTTCGACGAACTGTTTCCGCTGTCGCGGATCCGCGCGACCCGTCCCGACCCGGCGGCGATGCAGTCGCTCGAATGGGGGCGCGTGATCGAGCGGTCGGGCGTGCTCGCGTTCATCGATGCGGCCGCGGGGCGTCGTCCGGATGCGTGACGACGTCATTCGCCGTCGGTGCGCGACGGCTCATCCCTCATGGAACGGATTCCGATGAAGATCGTCCACATGGTCGAATCCAGCGCCACGGGCACGTTGTCGATGGTGTGCCTGATCGCGAATCGCCTGGCACGCGACGGCCACGACGTGCATGTCGTCTACTCGGTGCGGCCGGACACGCCGCCCGCCATTGCCGCGATGTTCGACTCGCGGGTGTCGCTGCGCCACGTCCAGATGAAAGGTGTGGGCCTGCTGCGGACCGTCGGCCGGCTCCGCGCGACACTCAACGAGATCGGCCCGGACGTCGTGCATCTGCACTCGTCGTTCGCGGGCTTTCTCGGGCGGCTGTCGACGCTGTTCGCGCTGCCGAAGGCAGCGTTCTTCTACAGCCCGCACTGCATCTCGTTCATGCGCCGCGATATCTCCGGCGTGAAGCGGCTGGCGTTCGTCGGGCTCGAATGGATCGCGTGCGTGCGGAAATGCCTGTACGTCGCGTGCTCGGAAAGCGAGGGCCGCGCGATTCGCGCATGGCTGCGCCAGCCGGTGGTGGTGGTCGAGAATGCGGTAGTCGATACGCCGTCGTCGGCACGGGCGGGCGATGAAGGGCGGCCGGCGGACGGCCCCCTGCGCGTGGTGACCGTCGGCGGCATTCGTGCGCAAAAGAATCCGGCGCTGTTCGCGCAGATCGCGCACGGCCTGCGTGCGCGCGGCGTGCGCTTCGTCTGGATCGGCGACGGCGACGACGCATCGAAGGCGCGGCTGGCCGAGGCAGGCGTCGAGGTGACCGGATGGCTGCCGCACGACGAGGTCGCGCGGCGGCTCGCCGGCACGGACGTGTATCTGTCGACGTCGTCGTGGGAAGGCATGCCGGTGTCGGTCATCGAGGCGATGCTGGCGGGGCGGCCGGTTGTCGTGTCCGGGTGCGCCGGCAACGTGGATGTCGTGCGCCATCTGCAGACCGGCGTGATCTACGCGACGGCGGCCGACGCGGTCGCGTGGCTCGAGCGCCTCGCCGTCGACGGCGCGCTGCGCCGGGACCTGGCCCGGCAGGCGAGCCGCGAGGCGCGGCATCGCTTCGGCGAGGCGCGCTTGTTGGCCGAGCTCGTGCCGCTCTATGCTGCGTGGGTGGCGCGCTGACACCCGCATCCGGCTGCGCCCGACCGGCGCGATCGCGCGGCATTCGCCGCGGCGCAACGCGCCCGACACCGCCCCAATTTCGTGGAGAACTGTATGAATGTAACCCTCAACCCTGACGTCACTGTCGGCAACGACCTGCCGTTCGTCCTGTTCGGCGGCCTCAACGTGCTCGAAAGCCTCGACTTCACGCTCGACGTCTGCGGCACGTTCGTCGAGGTCACGCGCCGTCTCGGCATTCCGCTGGTGTTCAAGGCGTCCTTCGACAAGGCCAACCGCTCGTCGATCCACTCGTATCGCGGCGTCGGATTCGACGAGGGGCTGCGGATATTCGACGAGGTCAAGCGCCGGTTCGGCGTGCCCGTGATCACCGACGTGCATGAAACGTGGCAGGCCGAGCCGGCGTCGAAGGTCGTCGACGTGCTGCAGGTGCCGGCGTTCCTCGCGCGACAGACCGACCTCGTGGTCGCGATCGCGCGGACCGGCAACGCGGTCAACATCAAGAAGCCGCAGTTCATGAGCCCGACGCAGATCGAGCACGTCGTGTCGAAGTGCCGCGAAGCCGGCAACGACCGCGTGATCCTGTGCGAGCGCGGCTCGTCGTTCGGTTATGACAATCTCGTCGTCGACATGCTCGGCTTCCGCCAGATGCGTGACACGACGGGCGACTGCCCGGTGATCTTCGACGTCACGCACAGTCTGCAGATGCGCGATCCGGGCGGCGCGGCGTCGGGCGGACGGCGGCGCCAGGTGCTCGACCTCGCGCGCGCCGGGATGGCGGTCGGGCTGGCCGGGCTGTTCCTCGAAGCGCATCCCGACCCCGACCGCGCGCGCTGCGACGGCCCGAGCGCGCTGCCGCTCGCGCTGCTCGCCCCGTTCCTGCAGCAGGTGAAGGCGGTGGACGACCTGGTCAAGCGGCTGCCGCCGCTCGATATCCGGTGAGCGGCGCGACGTATCGCGGGCCCGTGCGGCTGGTGCTGTTCGACGTCGACGGCGTGCTGACCGACGGCCTGCTGCACGTGACGCACGAAGGCGAGTTCATGAAGAGCTTTCACGCGCACGACGGCGTCGCGGTCGCGCTGCTGCGCGCGCACGGCATCCGCACCGGCATCCTGTCGGGCAAGCACAGCGGCGCATTGACGTGGCGCGCGGCGCAGCTCGGTGTCGACGTGCTCGTGAGCGGCTGCGACGACAAGGGCGCAGGTTATGCGGACATCAAGGCGCGGCAACGGGTCGACGATCACGAGGTCGCGTATGTCGGCGACGACGTGAACGATCTCGCGGTCATCGAGCGCGTCGGCGTGTCGTATGCGCCGGCCGATGCGCATCGGCTCGTCCGCGCGCGCGTCGACCATGTCGCGTGCACGGCCGGCGGCCGCGGCGTCGCGCGCGAAGTGGCCGAGCATCTGCTGATGGATGCCGGGTTGTCGCTCGACGACGTGTACCGGCCGTTGCTCGAACAATGGAGCGGTCATGACGTCGTTCAATAACGGGCGGACGGTGCGCGTCGTGATTCCGGCGCGGTACGGGTCGGCGCGGCTGCCGGGCAAGCCGCTCGTCGATCTGGACGGCGAGCCGATGATCGTCCGCGTGCATGCGCGCGTGCGCCGCGCGCTGCCCGATACCGACATCGTCGTCGCGATCGACGACGCACGCATTGCCGACGTGCTCGATGCACGCGGCATCCGGTTCGCGATGACCGATGCCGGTCATGCGTCCGGCACCGACCGTTCGGCGGAAGTCGCGCGGGTGTTGGGCTGGCCCGGCACCGATGCGGTAATCAACGTGCAGGGCGACGAACCGCTCGTGCCGACGGCACTGCTGAAGGCGTTCGCCGGGTTCTGCGGCGCGGCGCCGGATCTTGGTGTCGCGACGGTTGCTTGCCCGGTGGGGGAAGTCGCGCTGCTCGACGAGCCGGCGATCGTCAAGCTCGTCGTCGATCACCGCAGCCGCGCGCTGTACTTCTCGCGCGCGGCGATCCCGTTCTGCCGCGACGGGCGGCCGGCGGAGGCGGAAGGTGCGAACGGCTCGATCGGCGGCGTGTTCCTGCGTCACATCGGCCTGTACGGTTACGCGAATGCGACGTTGCAGGCGCTGGCGAGCGCGGCACCGTGCGAACTCGAGCAACTGGAAAAGCTCGAGCAGTTGCGCGCGCTGTGGCTCGGCATGCCGATCGACGTGATGCGCTGGCCCGACGCGCCGCCCGCCGGCATCGATACGCCCGACGACGTCGCCCGTGTCGTCTCCCTTCTCAAACGGCAAACCCATGATGCGACAGAACCATATTGAATCCGCCCGGCAGGTCTTCGAGATCGAGTCGCGGGCATTGGCCGGCGTGGCCGCGCGGCTCGACGCGAATTTCGAGCAGGCGGTCGAGATCGTCCTCGCGTCGAGCGGCCGCGTCGTCGTCTGCGGGATGGGCAAGTCCGGCATCGTCGGCCGGAAGATCGCCGCGACGCTGTCGAGCACGGGCACGCCGGCTTTCTTCATGCATCCGGGCGAGGCCTATCACGGCGACCTCGGCATGGTGACGCCGGCCGACACGTTTCTCGCGATTTCGAATTCCGGCGAAACGGATGAAGTGATCAAGCTGATCCCGTTCCTGCGCGGCAACGGCAACGACCTGATCGCGCTGACCGGCAACCCGGCGTCGACGCTCGCGAGCGCCGCGCGGGTTCATCTGGACATCGGTGTCGAGCGCGAGGCGTGCCCGCTGCAGCTCGCACCGACCGCGTCGACGACGGCAACGCTCGCGATGGGCGATGCGCTGGCGGTCACGCTGATGCGGGCGCGCGGCTTCCAGCCGGAACACTTCGCGCGCTTCCATCCGGGCGGCTCGCTCGGCCGCCGGCTGCTGTCGACGGTCGACGATGAAATGGCGCGCGGCAACCTGCCGTTCGTCACGGAGGACATGTCGACGCTCGACGTGCTGGATGCGATGACGCGAGGGCGGCTCGGGCTCGCGATCGTGAGGCGCGCCGCCGGCTGGGGCATCGTGACCGACGGCGACATCCGCCGCGCGATCGAGCGGCATGGCGACGGCGTACTGCGGCGCACGGCCGCCGACATGATGTCGATCGAGCCGTCGACGGTGCGGCCCGGCACGCGGGTCGAGGATGCGTTGCTGCTGATGCAGCAGCAGCGGATCGGCGCGTTGCTGGTGGTCGACGGCGGCGACGTCGTCGGCGTGTTCAAGAAATAGCGAACGGGCGGCTCCCGCGGCGTCGGGTGACGCGCGGGAAGCGTGCCGGCACACCGGCGCGCTATTGCAGGCTTTGCGTCAGCGCGCCGGATGCCGCGTCCTGGCGGAACCGGCGCACGCGCAGGAACGTGATGAAATTCGAGTCGTGCTGGCTTGCCGCGCCGCCTTCCGGGTCGTCGAACGCGACACGCAGCACCGCGACGAGGTCGCTGCCGTCGAATTGCCAGTCGACGTACTGGAAACCGTGCCGTTTCGTGTCGGCGTGCTGCAACACGACGCGCCGCGCGGTCCACTGCCGCAGATCGGGCGACGACAGCAGCACCAGCGTGTTGCGCATACGTTCGAGGTTCATCCGCCCGGCGCGCTTCGGCACCGCGTTCGTGATCGTCCAGTATTGCTTCGACTGCGGATCGAAGCGGATCGTGAATTTCTTGCCGGCGCCGGGCAGGTCGACGAAATCGCGTGCAGGGTCGAACGACAGCGTGCGGCCGTCGTTGCCCGTCGCCACCAGCGCGGCCTTCTCCGGGCCGTTCGCGGTGTTTACGCGCAGCACGACGGCGGGCGCGGCGCCTTGCCGGCCGACCACGTTGCCTTCTTCCCATGACTGGAACTTGCCGTCGAGCCAGCGCTTGTCCGACGGCAGGTGCGCGGACACGCGCCAGTTGCGCGCGTCGAGCAGGTCGCGATCGACCGGCGCGGACAGGACCAGCGCGCGCAGGTCGCCGTCCTCGACGCTTTCATACGCGCGCCACACGCGTCCGCGATCGACGAGCACCGGCACCGGCCCGGTGATGTAGCGCCCCGCATACGGCAGCAACCCGGTGGACGCGTCGACCGGCGTGGTCCAGGTTTCGCCGCCGTCGTCGGAGCGGCGAATCGTCGGCGTGCCCATCGAGCGGTTGGTGCCCATCAGGTACAGCGCACCGTTCAGCACGAACAGCGACGACCAGTACTGATCCGGCACGTCGCCGAGCTTCGACCAGGTCGTGCCCTTGTCGTGCGACGTGAACACGGACACCTCGTTCTGCGCCGACGCGGCGCCGAACGTATCGAAGCTCGCGACGTAGTCGCCGTTCGGCAGCACGGCCAGCGACGGCGAGCCGAGATACACGCGCGTGGCGGCCCGGCTGTGCGCGATCACCTCGCCGGGCGGCGCGGGCACGGCTTGCGCGTGCGCCGCCGTCGCCATGCAGCCCACGCAGCCCACGCACAGCGCGGCGATCAGCGACCGTTTCAGCGCGTGGAACGTCGAAGCAGGTCGAAGTGAGTTCATGTCAGGTGCGCGAGCGGCTTGCCGCCGGACGCGTTCGGGATGGGACGGGCAACCGTGCGCCGGTACGGCGCGTCCTGGTCGGCCAGCACGACGAACAGCAGGATGGTGAGCCAGAGCATGCCATAGAGCACGTGATACTTGAACAGCAGGATAGGCAGCAGATAGAGCAGATACTTGCGCCGGCCCTTGCGGCGAAACAGCATGACGAGCGTACCGAGGAACACGACGGAACCGGCGATGCCCGCGGCGAACACGAGGTAGACGTAGAACGAGCTGTCCCGCACCTGGTAGCCGCGCAGATGCGTTTTCCCGACGTTGTTGCGCTCGTCCCAGAACAGGCCGCCGCCGAACACGCCCGCGACGACGTCGCGCTCGGTCAGCTCGGTCAGCACGAGCGTCCGGCTGCCGACCGCATCGTAGTCGACCGACTGGTTCACCCGCTGGTCGTACACGCTGTAGAGCCAGGGCACGCATGCGAGCGCGACGACGACGACGGCGATCCGGGTTCGCAGCCGCCCGCGCCCGGTGAGCACGTGCAGCCCGCACAGCGCCGCGCAGACGGCCATCGACGCGACCGAGAAGCTGAGCAGCGCGGTGGCGAATCCGACGACCGGCGCGAGCGTGATGCGCCGCTTCGACAACAGCAGGATCACCGCGCTCGGGACGACCGTCATCGCATAGAACGACGGTTCGGAATACAGGCCCAGCGCGCGGATCGAAATCAGGCTGTCGGACAGCGCCTTGGTCGCGTAGAGCGCTTCGGAGTCGGCTTCGCGCACATAGCTGTCGAAGTCGATGAAGGTGCCGGTTCCGAGGTAGAAGACGAGCTGGAACGTGAAGAATGCGGCGTGCACGTAGATCAGCGTCTTGCACGCGGTGTCGAGCGATGCCCGCGTGAGTACGCCGCCGGCAAACATCCAGTAGCTCAGCGCGATGTACGTCTGGATCAGCACGAACTTGATGAAGAAGTTCACGTAGAAATCGCCGAACGCGGACAGGATGAACGCGAGGCTGGTGCTGATCAGCCAGTACGTGCAAACGGGAAACAGGTGGCGCTGCCGGTTCATCAGCGTCGGCGCGCGCAGGAAGGCGAGCGCGCAGAGCAGCACATACGCGGCGAAGGTCGCCCGCACGCTGAACGCGTTGAGCGAGAAGAACAGTACGCTGGCTGAAAAGAGCAAGGTCGACATGCGTGTGCCCGATCGGAGGCTCCGGATCCGCTGCGTGCCGGCCGTGCCGGCGCCGCGCGGCGAGATGTCGTGCAACGCGCGGCAAGATGCCTGCCGGGAGGGCAGGCTTGCGTGCCGCGTCGCACGCGGAATGCGCGTCCGTCGTCCGGGACGAAGCGCTTCGGCGACCGAGGATAGACGACGGGACGGCCAGGCGAGCCGGGATGTCGGATCCGGGCGACATTCTGTCCGTTCCCGGCGGGGTCGGCCGAGCGGGGCACGTGCCGGAGGCGGACGACGGGCGTTCACACGGCGCCGTCCGGGCGCAGCTTTCAGGGCTGAAACGCGAATCGCCCGCACAAGAACGGCGAATACAGCTCGATCGCCGCCTGAATCGGCGCGTGGCGCCCATAGGCGGCGGCCGACACGGCCAGCAGCGAGCCGGCGACGAGCGCGCGGTAGCGTGCGTCGACGCGCGGCGTGCCGTGCCGCCACATGAACGCCAGCGCGACCGCCGAGCCGACGAGCCAGCCGGCGACGACTTCCGACGGCGTGTGCGCGTCGTCGAACACGCGCGCGGCGCCGATCAGCGCGCCGAGCGCGAGACCGACCCCGAGCGGCAGCGATCGCGACGAACTCGCCCGCGGTTGCGCGCCGCCGCTCAGCGCCAGCACGCACACCATCGGCCAGACTGCCGACGCGAGCATCGTGTGCCCGCTGATCACGCGGAAATGTATCGGGCGGATCTGGATTCCGCAGCCGGCGTACAGCATCTTGGTCGCGCCGACGAGCGCCATGCCGGCCGCGAGCATCAGCGCCCACGATGCCGCGTGACGCCGTCCAGCCGTCGAGCGTGTGAGCCAGGCGATGCACACGACGGCCAGCGGCAGCGTCATCGCCGCGTCGCCGAGATCGCTGACGGCGGTCCACATGACCGGGTTCGCGATCGATGCCCGCCTGGTCAGGCGACCAGCAGCGCCGACATGCGCGTGGCCAGGTAGCTTTCGAAATCCGCGGCCACTTCAGGGTGCCGCAGCGCGAACTCGACCGTCGCCTTCAGATATCCGAGCTTGCTGCCGCAGTCGAAACGGGTGCCGTCGTAGCGATGGGCGAGCACCTGCTCATCCGACAGCAACGACTGGATCGCGTCCGTCAGCTGCAATTCGCCGCCGGCACCGGGCCGCAGTGCGCGCAGATGCTCGAACACCTTCGGCTTCAGCACGTAACGGCCCACCACGCCGAAATTCGACGGCGCCTTGGCCGGCTCCGGCTTCTCGACGATGCCGGACAGCTTGAACAGGTTGTCCTCCCAGCGCTTGCCTTCGATCACGCCGTACGACCTCGATGCGTCGGGCGCGATTTCCTCCACGCCGATCACCGACGCGTGATAGTGATCGAACACGTCGATCATCTGGCGCAGCACGGGCGTCGGGCCGTCGAGCAGGTCGTCGGCGAGGATCACCGCGAACGGCTGGTCGCCGACCAGCTTCTCCGCGCACAGCACGGCATGGCCGAGCCCCAGCGCTTCGGCCTGACGCACGTAGAAGCAGTCGACGTGGCTCGGCTTGATGCCGCGCACCAGCGACAGCAGCTTTTCCTTGCCGCGCGCTTCGAGCTCGGCCTCGATCTCGTAGGACTTGTCGAAGTGGTCCTCGATCGCGCGCTTGCTGCGCCCGGTCACGAAAATCATTTCGGTGATGCCCGCGTCGATCGCTTCCTCGACCGCATACTGGATCAGCGGCTTGTCCACGACCGGCAGCATTTCTTTCGGACTGGCTTTGGTCGCCGGCAGAAATCGCGTACCGAGACCGGCAACCGGAAATACGGCTTTCGTCACTTTCAACATGATTTTCGAATTCCATCCGTTCAGGATCAGGCATCAACAATGCCGAGGGAAGGTGGCGATGCGCGCATGCAATCGTCGCTCGCCGGTGCCATATCGTTCGCGCGGCCGGACCCGCGCCGTTCGACAATCGTATGGGCGTTCCCGTTTCGAGTGGCGACCGAATCTAGGCCGAATCCGACAGGGATGAATGGCGAATGGTGAATTGCAATTGCCGATTTCGAATATGTCGGATGCCATCTAGGAATTGTCGGCATGACGTCGATTGCCTGACATAGATTCAGGCATCCATTACTGGACGGCTGGTCGCGGCGCCGCGCGTGCGGCATGCGACGACCGCCGTCGGCTCAGGAGCAGTCATGACCGGACAGGGCGATATCTTCGATGCAATTGCGGAATTCAACCGGGCGTATCTCGTGCTCGCGCAGCGCATATTGCGTATCGATTACGAACAGGGCAAGCGGCAATTGGGTATCTCGGATGCCATTGCTGCATCGATCGACGCGTTGACGCTGGATCAGATCGATGAACTCGCGGCCGGCGGCGAGCTGGTTTGTGGATTTCGTGCCGAAAACGCGCCGGGCCGCGCGTGATTCGTTTTCCGGTTTTCCAGAATGGATGTTCCGGTCGCGCCTTTTCACGAGATTGCACCGTCGCGGCCGTTCGTCTTTTTACATCAAGAGAATGTGGAGGAATTGCATGCCCGGTTATCGCGAATTGAAGGCGCAAGCCGATGAATTGATGAAGCGCGTCGAGGAAGCCCGGCTCGCCGAACTCGAGGCCGTCATACAGGAGATTCGCACCCGGGTCGCCGAATATGGGCTGACCGCCGGGCAGATATTCGGCCGCCACGGCGGCGCGGCGAAAGCGATGCCGCGAAAGAGCGCATCGGCGCCGCGCTATCGCGACCCGAAGACCGGCGCGACCTGGAGCGGGCGCGGGCGCGAGCCGGCCTGGATCAAAGGCGGCCGTCGCGACCGGTTCCTGATCGAGCGCAACGCCGGCTGAGCGTGACGACTTTCGAATCCCGCTTTCCGGCAGCGGAGCAGCCGCTTGCGACGTGTGGGCCTGGAGATGCCGCGACGTGTGCATGGGAGACCGGCGTTGCCGGTCTCCCGATACACGCTGAGCTGCGGTGATCCCATCGAGATGGTGCGCTTCGTCGTCCCGCGCCGGTCGAAACGATGCCCGTGGATCATACGTCGGCGCAAACTGGATTCCGGAATCCGGGCAGGTAATGCGTCCTTCACTACGCCCCGCTGGTTCGGACACGGCAACAGCAGCAAGTGCCCGGTCCTGCCCGCCTCGCGTCCAGCCGAGCTGAATGTCGGCCACGACGCTGCTGACGCGCGGTGGAGCGCTGCACCGATCGGTCAGCGGGTCGGCGGAGCCGTACTCAGCTTCTCCGACAGCATCCGCTCGTACACGCCAAAGTGCAGATCGACCTCCTTTTGCGTGACCGGGGTGACCGTGATGTTGATCTGGTCGGGCAACAGGCCCAGCACAACCGCAACCGCGGTTTCAAGTTGCGGTGCACAAACCTTGTCCTCCGCCATCGTCGTGCCGACCAGCACGTCGTAGGTCTGTTCGTGCCGGCAGACGACCTCGACGAGTCGCGCCCGCGCGCTCATGTTGTTGTCGATCGCGAGCCTGACGACCTCGGTCACAGTACGCATCGTCTCGGTCGGAAAGCCCTTCGTCGAGCGTAGCCGGATACGATGCCTGCCCAGCGTAAGCCAGTCCGTGTCGAATTCCATGGCGTCCTCCGCATGCAGTTCCAAGCCGCTGCGATGATAGGTTCCAGTACCGGAATTTCAAGTGCAAAAATCTGCCGACGGACCTTGAAATTTTTCGCAGAGTGTCTATCTTGAGTTTCGCTCAGGCAGACGCGCGGGCCTCCGGATTCCGCGCGCTGCGTGTTTCGATTTGTTTGCCGACAGTCTGGCAGGCGAACTGGAGCGCGTAGGCCCGTTCGCCTCCCGGCTGCATTCAAGGAGGATACGATCATGAGCGATCTTTACTTCGGAACCGACCTCTTCAGCGAATTAGACCGCCTGCAGCAGCAGATGGCGCAACGCTTCGGCGGCTTCCCGTCCAGCATCCGCGCTGGCCGGCTGGGCGCGTTTCCTCAGATCAATATCGGTGCGACCGACGAGTCGATCGAGATCGTCGCCTTTGCCCCGGGTATCAACGCCACCGAACTCGACGTATCGATCGACAAGGGCTTGCTGACCATCAGCGGCGAACGCAAATCGACACAGCCCGACACGGGAAGCGAGACGCGTACGTATGCGCAGGAGCGCTTTGCCGGCGCCTTCAGGCGCGTCATCGAGCTGCCCGATACCGCCGATCCCGACAAGGTCCAGGCGCGCTACGAAAATGGCTGCCTGTCGATCAGTGTCGGCAGGCGCGAATCGTCCAGGCCGCGCGCCATCACTATCCGGTAATCCGAGGAGCCGATCATGAATGACACGACCCAACTGGCCGAACGCGACCCGTCCACCGTCGCACGTCGCGGCACCGAACAACCCAGGCGCCGGATCACGCTCGTCCCGGCCGTCGACATATACGAGGACAGCCAGGTCGTCACGCTATGGGCGGATCTGCCCGGCGTGACGAGGGACAAGCTGGACGTCAAGGTTCACGACAACAGCCTCTCGATCGAGGCCGAGGCGGCGGTGCCGACGCCGGCAAATCTGCGGCTGCAGCATGCCGAGGTCCGCGAACCGCACTTCGCCCGGACGTTCACGCTGTCACCGGACTTCGATACGTCAAGGATCGAGGCGAGCCTCCAGGACGGGGTGCTGAAGCTGACAATCCCGCGCCGCGACGAGGCGCGCCCACGGCGCGTTGAAGTCAGGACCAGCTGACCCGTCGGCAACGGCAGGTCGGCAACCAGGGCGGCGGCGATCGCGCTGCCGCCTGCGCGAACCGGGAGCAGGGGCGGCGGGTGTCCGATGTTATGCAGGAGTCCTGTAAAGGACACGCGATCGATCTCCACGCGATTCCCGTATGACGGATCGTGACCCGCCTGTCCGCACTGGACGGCTACGTCGCCATCGTCCGGATAGTCCGGATCGCACGGAACGATGAGGTGTTGACCGACCGGCATCTGCCGCGTTCCAGCGAACGCTGGACAAGCGCGACCGAAGCGCGGCGCGATGCGGTCGAGTATGCGGTGAAATCAGATTGAAGCTGAATCGGAGGACGCCATGAATACCGATTTGAAAAAGTGGAATCCCTTCAAGTTCCTTCGCGGAGCTGCCCGCAAGTCCGATGCGGAAGGCATGGAAAGCCCACCGACAGGCGAACAGTGGCGGGCTTCGTGGCCTGACATCCCGCGAATGTTCTCACGCGATCCGTGGCGTGCAATGGAGGCGTTCTTTCACGACCCGTTTGCCGGCCGTGGCGCGCTCGAACGCTGGTTGGGCGACTTCAGTTCATCGCGCTTCCAGCCGCGTATCGACGTCGTCGATGAGGGGCTGGTGCTGCGCGTGACCGCCGAACTGCCAGGAATGGAGCGCGAAGATCTGAAGCTGAGCGTCGAGGATGGGGCAATCGTGCTGCGCGGAGAGAAAAAGCAGGATGTGCGCAGCGAGGAAAACGGCTGCTACCGGCTGGAGCGCGCTCATGGAAGCTTCATGCGCACGATCCCGATGCCGGAAAACGCCGACCCCGAACACACCCTGGCAAAGTTTGACAACGGTGTACTCACGTTGACCGTGCCGAAATCGGAACCGGTGCAGTCCGCCAGTCGCACGATCGATATCGGCTAGGGCAAGCACGCAAAGATCCCGCATCGCCGGGCTCGCTTCGGGCGCAACACGCTGCAGGAGGTGTCATATGCAAACGGACAACGTCATCGCGTATCACGGCTGCGAGGTCCGGCCGGTGGTAACCGCCACCGGAAACAACCGCTACGCAGCAGCGGCCATGGTCACCGACCGGGACGGCGAAACACGCACGCTCGGTGTCGATGGCGATTTCGCCAACGCCCAGGAGGCACGCGATGAAGCGCTGGAGCTTGCCGTCGCATGGATCCAGCAACGCTCGGTCGTTTCGGAGTGGTATGTCCGGTGGAGCTAGCGTGCCGGTCGAAAGCCGAGGGCCGGGTGCGAAGCAGGCACCTGCGGAAGTGATGGTCGATTCGTTCACGGTCCCGATGGCTACGGCCGGTTAGCGACCGTGAATACAAGCGACGAGAAAGGGTAGGGTCGATGCCGGGCCGATAACAAGAGATTTCCTGACGTCACGGCTTATGATAGGGAATTGCGCTTACCTTGCTCATGCCCCTGACAGGGCGCCTCAATGGATTGCGGGAGCAAAGAAGCGCGACCGTTTTTTGATCAAACAATGAGTCGAGTCGTCGATTGAGCACAAAGCCGCTAACCCTGGAAAACGGGAAATACTGGGCGACGTGTCGCGAGCGAACGGTTTTCGCTGCCACGGCAAATGGATATGGTGACGTCTTTCCCGGTGCAGAGGTGATCGTCAAGGATGGATGGGCTACCTTCACCCGCGACGGCGTCGAGGTGTGGAACTGCAGTGCACGTTATGCAGCTGCACACTTCGACGTTCAGGCTGCTTAGGGGCTGTCGACAAAACGCAACGAGACGACGTCCGGCGCTGTCACCTTCAACGGCAATCTGTTTACATCCTGTCTTTTGCGAGGCGGGCATGGTGCGGAGGCTGTTGCGAGGTGACCAATACGAACACATTGTGCAGTTGCTGCCCGGCAAGGCGGGAGGCCGAGGCCGACCGGCAATCGACAACCAGGAATTTGTCGAGGCTGTTTCGTGGATTGCCCGCACAGGAAGCCCGTGGCGCGACCTCCCAGAAGAATTCGGGCGCTGGAACAGCATATACAAGCGATTCGCGCGCGGGTCCCAGGCCGGCATGCTCCCGCAATCTGGTCGAACGGTTCCTTGTTCGAATCAAACAGTTCCGTCGCATGGCTACCCGATACGATAAATTGTCCCGGCGCTACGCGTCCTTCGTTGCTGCAGCCGCTTCGTTCATATGGCTTGTTTAATTCACGGTCGGATAACGCGCGACGCTGAGTAAGTGCCACCAGCGTTCGCAATATCGAGCAGGCTTCAGGAGGCGCTAAGATGTGGCCCGTAGCCATCTAATGACGTGGCTATTAACGAATAACGGGGGAGTGCATGCTGCAGGTAGACCGTGGACGGGTTACCGACCCGAAAACGCTTTCGCCGATCGAGATCGCGGAGGCCTGCGGGGAGCACGGGCAGTTGGTTGTCCAGTTCAGCACGCCCGAAGCCTACAACCCGGTGATCCTGCAATCGCTGAACGAAGCTTGCCGGCTAGCCGGGGACCGCCTTCAGGTCCGGTTCTACGGGCACTACCGGACGCCGTTCGATGCGGCCTCGCTGCGCGATTTGCCCGAAATACGCGACCTTGCAGTCGATTGCCTTTCCGAGATCGTCCATGAAGAAGAAGTCGGCCTGCTTCCAAAGCTGAAACGCCTGAGCTTCGGGGTATTCAAGCTGAATCGGCCCGACTTCCTCGACACGATCGACGTTGGCCGACTTGAGCGGCTTGTGCTGGCTGAAAACCATAAGCGGAATTTCGATCTGTCGCCTCTAGCGCGGTGCGGATCGCTGACCGAACTATTCATCCAAGGCCACTCAAAGGATATCGACGCGATCGCAGGTCTATCCCGCCTGCGCAAGCTGACGCTCAGTTCCTATGCAAAAAAGCATCCGCTCGGCTTCATCTCGGCCATCTCGAACTTGAGGGAAATGACGCTGATCCTGGGCGGTCGCGATGACATCGACGACCTGTCTAGTACAACCATCGAGATGCTGCAAATCCTGCGCGTGCGCGGGCTTTCCACGTTGGGCGACCTATCACGCTTGCCCTCGCTTTCTGCCCTGCGCATCGAGGACCAGTTGCAGCTTTCGAGGCTGGACCTGTGCGGCGCGAAGTTGGAACGGCTGTCGCTGTTCAATTGCCGGAACCTGGCCGAATTACCCGGACTAGACGTGCAGGACCGGTTGCGGGAGTTTCGCGCTTCGGGCGTGGCGCTTGACCTGAATGCATTGCGTGACCGGGATTGGTCTCCGGTTACTCGTTCTGTCAGCCTGTTTTCGGGCAGCATGAAATGGAACGACGACGCCGAGGTCCGCCTGGCTGCGCGTGGGTTAGGCGAGAAGGGTAGCCTCTGGCCATGATTTACCGTTAGGGCCTGCCGCAACTCAAGGCGGCAGTAGTGGATATCCGTAGCGCGCGTGCTTCCCCGATCCTTGATTTCGTTTGCTTGATATTGTCAACAGGCTCCAGGAGAATCCGCAGATGAGCCAGCTTGTTCAGATTGCGCCCGGGGTTGTGTTCTCATCGGATGTGCTTGGCGTCGATTGGGCGCGGAAATATCGACAGGACGACGGCGATGCACAGTCCGCGGACCGGCAGGACCTGGCGGTAAAGGAAAGCGATCAGGCAGGTCGCACAAGCATGCCGGCTCAGTTGTCGTTGTTGTAGAGAACCGCCCATCGCAGGCACCTTGCGCCTGTCGCGCCTTCGCGTTGCCGCCGACGTTCGCTCCTGCGCCGATGCCCGACGCAGGCACCGGTTTCTTCCGCGAGTGAGTGCCGGGCCTGACCAAACGTCAACGGGAAGCGCGCGCGAGCGCGAGGTCGCGCTTCCGTTCCGACCGCCTCTTACGCGTCTTTCAGCCAGGGCATTTCCACGGGTGACACGACCAGCTGCCGGAATTCGCGTTTCAGATCGAAGATGAACCCGACCAGGATCATGGATTCGGCGTAAGGAATCGGAAAGACATGCGGATTTTCCGGAGTCCGCAGGGGGCGCTCGGGCGTGTCGGCGGTCGCTGCGGCGTTCTCGCGAACGCTTTCCAGTTCGTCAGCCATGGCCGGGTCACCGACTTTCAACACACGGTTGCGCAGGTCGCTGAAGGGCTCGATGCGCGCAGCGTCTTCGTGGTATTCGGGTACTTCGTAAACGAACCAGGACATTTTCGTCTCCCATGAGAAGGGGCGCTATTCTAACGCTGCCCGAGGATCCACCGAAAATCGGCCATGTCGTGCGATGGCTGTGGGCGCTGTGAGGAAGTGGGCCTTCGAGGTGTGATCACCGATGCGTCTCCCTGAATCACCCGAAAACCGCGCGGCCCTGAACCGATACGTCGAATGGCGCTGGAAGCGCAGCAAAGCAACGACACCCGACCGGAGCAGGTGGCGGGGACTATGGTCGAAGGGCATCGATGCTGAAGAAGCGGGCCGGTATCGCCGCGAAAACGTGGTGATCGCGGGTGCGAGTACAACCCCGCCGGATTTCATGCATCTGCCTGCTGAAATGGCCGCGCTGATCGACCGGTATGAAGCGGCTGGAGACATGCATCCGGTCGAGCGGGCGGCGGAGCTGCACACGCGATTCGCGAAGATCCATCCGTTCATTGATGGTCGACCGCGATGGGCGCCGGATCCGGAAACGTGCCGCCGACCGATCGAGGTCGCGCGGGGATATCAGGGAGCCTTGATTTTGCTGCGTTTTATCGGCGTAGATCGAACCAGATCCGCCAAGGCTTGCCAAGCGGCACCTGAAACAATACTCAGCGGTATCAGTCGCTTGCTGAATGGCCCTTCCGCGCCTCTGATACCTGCCCTGAATGAATGTGCCACCTGATTGGAATAGTGGGTGGCCCTCGGAATAGGGCGCTATTGAAACAAAAGTCGGCGCCGCCGATAACTGTCAACATTGACAGGGATTGCTTCAAATCGAGTGCTTGCCGACTCGACGACAGCACGACCTGATTGAAGACAGGCGGATGATCCGTCAAGCGTGACGCCATTTTGCCAACGTGGGCAGTTCGCGTTCGGTGGCCGTATCGTCCAGGCGGGTCCAGCTGTAAAACGTGCCATTCCATCCCGGAACGGGCAGGGGCGCCGCGCATTTGACGTCGGCGAGGCCCGGCCGATAGGCCTGCGATGGCCAGAACAGCGGCATGATGCTGCGCGCCTCCATGCCTTGACGCAATTCGGCCGGACCGTTCGCGTCGGACACGATATCGCAGTGAAACGACCAGTCCTCCTCATTCCAGGCGAGAAATACACTCGGCGCGCCCGCGGCGTCGAACATCAGCACCGCGTCCTGATTGGGGCGCCAGTAGTATTCGACGATGCCTTCCCGCGCGGCCACCTCGTCGATCAGTTTGACGATCCTCGGATCCCGGTAGGTCGACCCTGCTTCATGCAGGCTGATGTGCCCGCGAGCTGCGCAGTGCTTGCGTTTCGCGTTGTCCAGCACGGTTGCCAGCTTGCGCGGCATCTCGACGTCGGTTTTCTTCAGAAAGCAATCGATCAGTCCGGCGTTGAACGCGTCCACCGCCTCGCGCTCGTCGGCAACGCCGGTGAGCAGGATTTTCATGCAGTTTGCGTTGCGGATGGAGGAAAGAAGCTGGATGCCGTCGACCTCCGGCATCGAAAAGTCCACGACCACCGCGCCCACCGCCTCGAATCGGGCGGGATCGGTGAGCGCGTCCTCGCCGATCGCATTGCCGCCTTTTTTCTCCGCACCGAAATAGTCCGCGGCCGTTGGCGGCATCTCCACGTCACGCGACGACACGAAGTCGAGCGCCACCCGGGGTTGCGTAAAAAAGCGGTTCAGGTGTTCATCCGGAAATGCGCCCCGCAGCGCCTGCAGGAAATCCGGGTTGTCGTCGACAAACACCACGGACACGGGATAAAGCACCGGCTGCCTGACGAAGGTTTGCATACGAGTGTCGATAAATCAGCAGAAAAAGATTCGATAACGGAGACGCGTTTCCAAAAATGACGGCCGCGTTGCATGACCGGGCCAATTATCCGGCGAAAGTGGGATTTGCATCAACCATTTGTCAACCACTAATTTGGCATGTATTGACCGAAGCGCTCAACAGAATTGCACGGCGAGAATCTGGCCATTCCTTCTCGTTGAAGGAATGCGCCGCTACCGCCAGTAGCGATTCAAGGAGTTATCCATGTTGACGCAAGACGCGATTCTTCACGTCCTTTCAAACGAAACGGCACATCAGTCCGAAAAAACCTTCCACCACGTGGTCGACATTTACCTCAAGGATTCCAATGCCTTCATGAATACCTATTTCGCACGCTACTTCGAATGGCAGGGCGTGTGCCGTGAACGCTGGTTTCACGAATGCATCCACAACAACCTGCTGGCGGCCGGCGGTTCGTTCGTGACGAAGCGCGCGCATCAGGAATACGTTCAGGAGACGTTTCCGTTCCAGCGGGTCGACTGCTTCCTCAATACGTTCGAGGTTCGGCAGTGTTCGGCGTATCTGCTGTTTCGCTTCTACGTCGACGGGCGACAGGTGTCGCTGGGGTACCAGCAGATCGTGTTCGCCGGTCCCGACAAGCGGATCAGCCGGTTTCCGGCGGGCATCATCGAGCGCGTCAAGGCATATGAACTGATCCTGCCGTCCGCCGTGAACTGAAGGTGAGACTGCCTTACCCGATGCGATAGTGCCGGGTGGGCGCCGGCGGATCGCGCAATGCCTGGTCCGCCGGCGAGCCGGGCTCCGGCAGCCGAATCGTGAACGTGGTCCGGACGCCGGGGATGGATTCACACGCGATGGCGCCGCCGAGCGCTTCGCATGCGCGGCGACAGAAGCTCAGGCCCATGCCCGCGCCGCACCCGTGCGACTTGGTCGAGAAGAAGGCGTCGAAGATTTGAGGAAGCACCTCGGGCGCGATGCCCGGGCCCGTGTCGCTGAAACGCACCACGCAATAACCGTTGCTGCGATGCGCGTCGATCTCGATCTGCCCACGGCCGCTTGCGTCGATCGCATACAGGGCGTTTTTCAGCAGGTTGAAGATGACGAAGATCACGAGCGAGTCGGTTCCGGAGAACCGGAGGTCCGGATCGATCGCGCCGACCGACACGCGGTCGCGTTCTCCCGGACGGAAGGGAAAGCGATCCACCGCGGCGTCGACACAGGCCCGTATCGGATAGGCCGCGAAGCCGTGGCGATCGAGGCGGTCCAGCGTAAAGGACGCCAGGGACATTTCGACCACGGTGCTCGTGGTGTCGACCTGGCGCCGGATCGACGATGCGAGTGTCGGCAGCCGGTCCAGCTGCCCCGGATACAAGCTGTCGGCGCACAACCGGTGCTCCACCGCCAGCCGATACCCGCGCAGCAGCGCCGGCAGGACGTTGCGCAGCTCGTCCGCGTGCAGGCCGATCGCCGCCAGCGGCGTGGCCACTTCGTGCGCGACCGTCGCGGCCAGGAGATAGGGGCCCATCAGGCCATAGCGGACGATCGACGTCGCGAGAATCCCGAGACTCATCGCAATGAACAGCACCCCCACCGGATAGAACTCGACGCCGTAGTTCACCGCGTAGTCGGTGGCCGCGAGCGAGTAGAGGCCCAGGCTGACGAGACATTGCGTGAGCAGTTGCCGGACATCACGCGCGCGCGTCTGTCGTCGTGCCTCGATCAGGAGCCAGCCGCTGCGGCCGACCAGGAGGACGGTCTGCACGACGTGCAGCGGATGCAGGGGGCCCGCGTTGGGATACGGGCCGAAGAAATGCAGGCGGAATCCATCGACGACCCCATTGCCCGTGACCAGCAGCACGGCCAGCAGCACGCAAAGGCCGTAGGAGGCGAACATGAACGGCCGCTCGTCCCGACGCGACACGATCTCCGTCACGAAATGATAGAAGGTCGTCGGCAGGAACAGGATGAACAGATAGCCAGCCTTGACCAGCAAGTTGGCGACGTCCGCGTCGGTCGTCTGGAACAGGAAGGCCCACGTTCCCTGCCAGACGAAGGTCGCCGCGCACATCAAGGCGAACGGGACGGATACCCGCGTGAGGCCCTTGGTGGCCAGCACGTAGAGGCCGAACCCGAGAAACAACGCAGAGACGAACGCGGGCAAGATCGAGTACATGATGCGTGAATCCACAATGTTCACTGGTCGCGCACCACTGTACTGTCCTGGCCGGTGCCGGTTGCGAGAGTAGCACGCAGCGGCAGGCGAGCGAGCGCGGGCGGGTTGGTCCACGAGGGTTTCGCGCATCTCGATTGCGGATCGTGCGCGTGGCGGATCCTGAATAGGATAATCGATCGCCGTCGTGATCAGGAACTGGCCATGGGCCAAAACTTTGCCGCATGCGAACCATGCATTCACGATTGCATTCGTTATTGCGATCGCGCGAACTATCGCCATGACAAATGCCGGGAACCGCGCAGTAACAGATGCTGCGACCGATCGGGTGAAGCGGGAATTCGAACAATGCAACAATTTGCCGCAGCCAACTGCTCGATCAGTGGATGAACCGTTCTCGATTTTCAAGCGATTTTTCGAAGCAATCGCGTCGATCGAACACGAAATCCAGAATAATCGACCGGCCCGATACATCTTTCCGGGAACCCGAGTTCCCTGTCACGGAAAAATGACGTCAGCCGGATAACAGATTCACGCTTGCGGTAAACACCGCGGGCCACGCATTAACACCGATTTTCACGAATATAGTGCTCCGGAGTAAAACTGTGTGTATACGGATCTAGCTGGGGAGCGGCTTTTCGGGCGATAGGGCACTGGGGCCGCATAGAATTCCGACCGCACAGAATTTCCGTCTTCAGCACGTTTGACTTGGTGGAGGAAGCAAATCTATGCGGTTGGGATATGGCATGATTTTTGCCAAAATATATGTATGTGGTTCGGATGTAAGTGCGCTTTGACGCAGAAAGTCTATGTGGTTGGAGTTTGGACGTGACCCACATGGTCGCAGCTGCTACCTCGTGTGGAGCCAGTAAACCATCAGCAAAGCGCTCAACTTGTGATCGCATGCAAGGCAGTAGTAGTTGTCGAGGACGTTCTCTTCGAGTGCGTCGCCGATGGCCCACCCGGCCGCGCATCCTGCGGTACTACCCACGACGCCAGCGATGAATGAGGCGGTGACATGAGACGTTTCTTGTAGCGATTCGGCAAGTGAGTTCTCTTTTATCCTAGAGGCAAGGAGAACTCGATGAAGAAGCGATTTACCGACGAGCAAATCATCCGCATCTTGCGCGAGGCCGAGAGCCGGGATGAGCCGGTGAAGGATCTATGCAAGCGCCATGGAGCAGCCCCCTGAAACGCCGGACACAGTCACCCACTTACAATAACGGGTAGGCATAAGACTGTGTTTTTGACTAACACCAGGCAGGAAGTGATGGAAGTGTTGACGGGCCCGGAGCGCCGGCGGCGCTGGACGGCGGAGCAGAAGCTGGCGATGGTTCGCGAGAGTTTCGAGCCGGGGAAATCGGTTTCGATGGTTGCGCGCCAGCGCGGCGTGAATCCGAACCAACTGTTCCACTGGCGCAAGCTGTACCAGGATGGGAGCCTGTCAGCGGTTAAAGCTGGCGAGGAGGTGGTTCCGGCCTCGGAACTGGCCGATGCGCTCAAGCAGATTCGTGAGCTGCAACGGATGCTCGGCAAGAAGACCATGGAGAACGAGATTCTCCGCGAAGCAGTCGAGTAGGCTTCTCGAACGAGCAGAAGAAACTTGAGCTGCTCGACGAACTTCACGCTCAGCAGACGAAGATAAGCGAATCGAAGCAGGTTCTGGACGATCTCGTCGCATCACGCAAGCGGGAAGAGCAAAAGCTTGCTGCAGCGCAGGAACTATCGCAAGTCATGTGGGCGGACATTGACACGGTGTCGGTTGCGCTTCAACTGCAGCGTTTGCAGGTTCAGTTGGAGGACGCTCAGCGAGCTCATCCGGAAGTTCGGGAACTCGATACGCAAATTGAAGCGCAGCGACAGACGGTCAGCGATGCGCAGGGAGCGCGCGGATCGGAGTCTGACAAATACGACCGTTCCGTGGAGCAGATGGCCACGCTGAGCCGTGAGCTTGAAGCGACGCCCGCGGAGCTTCAGGTGCCACCGCCCGATGCTGGCGAGCTCCAGGAACTGTTCGGAAAGGTGGATCGCCTCACACTGGACAATCTCGAGTCGAGACGAGAGCGTGCACGCGGTGATTTGAAGGAGCAACGAGGGCAAGCCGACAAGGATCGGTCGAATGCAAGAAAGGATCTCGAGGAGGCTTTGCGGACGTTTCGACGCAATCATCCATTGGCGGCGGCGGATATGGGTGAGACGTTGGACGACTGGCCAGACTATGCGCGCGTGCTTGTGCGCATCGAGCAGGATGATCTGCCTCGCTTCGAAGAGCGGTTCTTTCGGTTACTCAACGAGCAGAGCGATCGCCACATCGCCAAGCTGAGGCAACGACTCGTCACGGAAAAGGAAGAGATCCGTGGTCGCATGAACATCGTCAATGATGCCCTGTCACAATCCCAGTTCAATCCGGGAACCTACCCGCCCGGTTTCGTAAATCGCCTGATATCCGCCGTAGGCATCCGCCTGCAGCGTGCCGTTGAACGATTCGAGATGCTGCTGCGGATGGACGCCCTTGCGGTCGGCCGTATAGGCGAACCAGACGGCCGGCGGCGTCATGTCGCCCGAGTTCCGGTCGTCGCGCACGTAGACCCACAGCCGTCCGGTTTTCGTCTTGCCATTGCCCGGCGCGAGCACAGGCACTGGCGTATCGTCGGCATGCAGTTTGATGGCTGCCATGACGTGCCGGCGTAAGGTGTCGACCAGCGGTTGCATCAGGCTCGCGCCATGACCCACCCATTTCGCCAGCAACGAGCGATCCAGATCGACACCCTCGCGCGCATAGATCGCCGACTGGCGGTACAGCGGCAGATGATCCGCGAACTTCGAGACCAGCACATGGGCCAGCAAGCCCGGGCCAGCCAGGCTACGCTCGATGGGGCGGCTCGGCGCAGCAGCTTGTGTAATGTGGTCGCAGCACGTGCATGCCAGTTTCGGGCGCATATGGCGGATCACGCGGAAGCTGGCCGGTACATATTCCAGCTGCTCGGAGATGTCCTCGCCGAGTTGCTTCATGGCACCGCCGCACGCCGTGCAGGTTTTGCCCGATTCCGGCCAGTACGTCAGGATCTCGCGTGGCAGATGCTCGGGGAGCGGTTTGCGCGGCGCTTGTTCCGGTGCGATACGCGGCGTCTTCGGAATCTCGATGGGGGCAGCGCCTTCGTCGGCCTCGAGCTCCTCCAGTCGCAACTCGAGCTGCTCGATCTGACGGTCGAGCTTCTCGGAGCTCCGGCCGAACTGCATGCGGCGCAGTTTCGCGATCAGCAGCTTCAGATGCTCGATCTCGGCCTTGGCAGTAGCGTTCGCGCCTTGTGCGATTCGACAACATTTTCCAGATGTCCAATGCGTGCATCGCGCTCAAGCAGCATGGCCTTGAGCGCTTCGATGTCGTCCGGATAGACGTTTGCCGTGGTCATGCCGGCAGTCTACGCGGCGGCCGGCAGGTTTACAACGCCGATGTCGGCTCCGCCGTGCGTACAGGCTGCCGCCAGTCGATACCTTCGAGCAGCATCGACAGTTGCGCCTGGCTCAGGCACACCACGCCACCATCGGCACGTGGCCACACGAACCGACCGCGCTCCAGGCGTTTCATCAGTAGACACATGCCGTCGCCGCTCCACCACAACACTTTGACCAGATCGCCACGCGTGCCGCGGAACACGAACACGTGGCCGCTGAACGGATCTCGCTCCAGCACGATCTGGACCTTCGCAGCCAAGCTATTGAAGCCCGAGCGCATGTCGGTCACGCCGGCGGCCAGCCAGATCTTCGTGTGGCTGGGTAGTCCGATCATGCTGTCGGTCCCGACGTGCCGCGCAACGTACGGAGCACCAGCAACAGCGTGGCCTCATGCGGCGAGCCTTCGATGCGTACTCGGGTGTTGCCTACACTGATCTCGATGGCGCCCGCCGGAGCGGCACTGGCGACCGGCGCCGGGGCCGGTTGCTCGATCTCTTGCGCTGGTGCCTCCACGGTCACGGGCAGCAAATCCACCGGATCGTATTCGCCGGCACGCAATGCTCGACGCCATTTGAACACCAGGTTCGGATTCACCCCATGCTCCATCGCCAGACGCGCCACCGATACGTCCGGCTCGCAGGCCAGCTTGGCCAGATGCCGTCGAAATTCGATCGGGTGATTCGGGATGCCTTTGCGTGAAGTTCTCTTCGGCGTATCTGTTGCCACTTTGGTCCCCACTACTTTGGTGGGGACTACTCTGGCAACTTCCTTTCACATCGTCGAGACGGTGCTGGGGACACGCTTACGCATCGTCCGCTTCCTCGCTATATCAAGGCGGACAATGGCAGCGAATTTATTTCGAAGGCGCTCGACAAATGGGCGTACGAGAGTGGCGTGGAGATTGACTTCTCGCGTCCGGGCAAGCCGACCGACAATGCGAAGAATGAATCCTTCAACGGACGTTTTCGGGAGGAACGCCTCAACGCACATTGGTTCTTGTCGCTCGAGGATGCCAGACGCAAAATCGAAGTCTGGCGCGAGTCCTATAACGAGGCGCGTCCTCACTCTGCGCTGCAGTGGATGACGCCGGCGGAATTCGCCCGTCAGTGCACCGATCGGGCCGGTTCGGCCCGCCCCGAAGAGCCGGAATTTTCCAGCTAAGACCGGGACGGAAATTGGGCCAGCCTCACCGCATCCCCAACTTCTTGCTGTACGTGGAATCGGGGCAGGGTCACTTTTCCGTTGCATGAAGGGCCCCCGCGAAGGAACGCCTGTGAGGTGGGCTCGGACCGGCAACGGTGCTGGCAATATCCGCTCGGTCAGAGGCTGTCCAGAAATGCCTGCGTGACCGCGACCCACGGGCCGTTCCCGTCGTTGTTCGCATCGTATTCGACAGCGGGATTCTGGCCGCCCCAGATGATCAGGCCGGCCGCGGTGGTGCTGCGGATCGTGTTCAACATGCTCTGCCAGATCGAAGCCGGGATCAGCGTCGTGTTCTGGTCGTAGTATTGCGGCCAGATGTACGCAAAGACCGGATGCGTGCCCGTGCTGCTCTGCCGGTCGATCGTTCCCGTCGTCGCGAGGTCGGTGTTGAGCTGAGGCGCCCATGCCGCGCCGGTATACGGCGACGTGCCGTTGGCCTTCACGTATTCGCTCGGGAAGTACGCTGTCCTGCCGTTGTTGAGGTCCATCAGCTGAGCGATGTCGCGATACGCGGTGGCCGGATCCACGGTGCTGATGTTGGCCGCGTTCGCGAGCCCGTACCACCCGAGCACGCGATTGGGGCGAATCGCCTGGGTCCACTGCTGGAGCTGCTTGAGGATCGCGAACCGGTTGGCAATCGTCGCCGTGCTGCCGGTCAAGTACAGTTTTTCGCAGTCGAGCACGAGATAGCCGGGCGAGTCGGCCTGCGTCGGGTCGTAGGTATTGACGAGAGCCTCCCAGTCGCTCTGCGACGGAAGCTTGACCTTGCCCGTCGACGCGTCGTACGTAAGCGGCTCGCAGTATCGGGCGGGGATGAAATTGGTCTTGACCGAGCCGTGCCCGAGGGAAACATCGGCGTATGCGGTGTTGTCCAGCACGGTAAACGACGGCGCGGCATCGACCGCGAGCGGATGGGTGAGCCCAAGCGTGAGCAGTGCGGTGGCGCCGACGCTTGCTGCGACCGGATTGCGCGGGCGGATGGATGTGGATTGCATGGTTCGACTCCTGGTTGGCAAAGTGGAAGAGCGTGGCGTGTGCACACTTGCCGTGCAGCCAGCCACGCCGGCTAGAACACCGTCTCGATGCCGGCATAGACGCCGGTTTGTCCATGGCCCGGCGCCGGGTTCGTGCCCCAGCCGGCGTTCATCGGCCCGAGGCCGGGGCTCTGCGGGTTGACGCCGAAATTCGCGTTGGCGCTGTTGAACACGTGCGCGGCCATGCTGTACAGGAACGTCCGCTTCGACAGGTCGTACATGCAGCCAACGCCGACCATCGTCACGCGCGATTCGCCGTCGTGATCGGCCGTCCACTTGCCGGGGCCGACCTTCATTGTGTAGGCCGCTCCCTGCAGATGGAAAAAGGGGTTCACGTCGTAGGTGAGGCCGGCCCACCAGAGATCGGCGCGGTCGGACAGCCCCGCCGGCGTATCCGGCGCGGAGTAATGCGTATAGGCGGCCTGCACGCGAAACGGGCCGAACCGGTCGCGTACGCCGATGAACAGTTCGCGCGAGTAGCTGAACAGGTTGTTCTCGATGCCCTGCGCATTGCGGATCTCGTCCCAGACCACGCGCACCTGGAAATCGCCGTGCGTGTAGGCGCCGCTGAAGCCGTCCGCGCGCCCGGCCTTGCCCGCATTACCCGGGTCGCCCGCGTTGAAGCTCGTCGGGCTGTTGCCCAGGTTCAGCTCCGCATCGAACGAGAAGCCATGCAGGTCGGGCGACAGGTAGCGGATGCCGTTGGACAGGCGCGAGCCGTTCCGGTACGCGACGAACGATTGCGCGCCGAAGTTTTCCTCGAGCAACGGGTCATATTCCCACACGTAGTTGTTGAGCATGGGCCCCTGGCCGAACCGGATCGTGCCGAACGTGTCGTTCTTCAACCCGACCCAGGCCGCGCGCTGGAAGATCAGCCCCGCGACCAGCGAGCCGGTCGGCGTGAACGCCGATTCGAGCCAGAACAGCGCGTGGTTCCCGTTCCCCAGATCTTCCGTACCCTTCAGCCCGATGATATTGACGCCCCAGTCGCTGCCCTGCGACCAGCGGGACGCGGGTCCGCGCGGCGTCTGTACACCGCTTGTGTACTGGACGTCGCCGCCCAGGCGTCCCCACAGCAGGACGCTCGATTGCGCATGCGCGAGCGTCGTCGCGAAGCACGCGATCGCGAGGGCCATTCCCCTTTTCATTTAATTAGCTATCCATATTTAGACGGACGATAAGGAGGCGGCCTGCCGCTGGCATGGCCGCCGTTCCGCAAGCCGCTCAGCGCGGCTGCTGCACCGGCAGCGGCCCGTCCGCACGCGGCCCGATGCGGCGCGATGCAGGCCGGACGAACTGTCGCCGCTGATCCTGCGTGAGCCCGAAGAACCAGGTGAGCACGAACGCCGATGCATAGGCCGTCGCCGTCGCGACGCAATAGGCCGCGACGCTGCTGCCGAGTCCCATCGGGCCCGTGACGAGCGGGATCAGCATCAGGTTGGCGGGGCCGATCGTGGTCGCGCCCACGAAATCGCCGTGACTGGCGAGGTATCCGAGCACGAGCGCGCCGATGCCGCCGCCGATCGACGACGTGACGAGCGGGCGGCCGAGCGGCAGCGTGACGCTGTAGAGCAGCGGTTCGGACACGCCCAGCATGCAGGTCGGCAACGTGTCGCGGATCCGCTGTTTCAGTCCCGCGTCCTTGACGCGGAAATACAGCGCGAAGGCGGCGCCGGCTTGCCCGCAGCCGGACATCGCGAGGATCGGGAACAGCGCGGTGAAACCGTATTGCGCGATGAGCTGCGCATGAATCGGGATCAGCGCCTGATGCAGGCCGAACATCAGCAGCACCACGAACGACGCGGCGAGCACGAACGCGGCCGGCATGCCGCCGACATTCAGCAGGCGCGTGGTGAGCGCGCTGACGCCGTTCGTCAGCACGTCGGCTACCGGCATGAGCACGAACAGCGTCGCGACGCCCGCGACGAGCAGCGACACGGTTGGCGTCACCAGCGTCTCGATCGCTGGCGGGATTCGCGTGCGCAGCTTGCGTTCGAGCAGCGCGACCAGCACGCCGGCCAGCAGCGCGCCCATCAGCCCGCCCTGGCCGGGCCGCAGCACGATCTCGCCCAGCAGCGGCAGCGTGAACGCATGGAGCTTGGTCAGCGCCGGCACGATCATCACGCTCGCGGCCGCGCCGCCAAGGCTCGGCGTGCCGTCGAATTCGCGCGCGGCGTTCATGCCGACCTGGATGACCAGGAACGCGAAGAACGCCGAGCCGATCGTCGACGCGACGGTCGCGAGAAAGGTCAGGTCGCTCGCGCTGTCGGCCGGCGAGTGCCGGGCCCAGAGCAGCAGCAGGCCGCCCAGCGCGTTGATCAGCCCCGCGCCGACCAGCGCGGGGATCAGCGGCGTGAAGATCGACGCGATGCGGCGCAGGAAGCCGCGTACCGCGTGGTTGCCGCGCCTGGCCGCGGCGGGCGGCTTCGCGGCCGGCGCATCGTCTGTCGGATCCGCGTCGCCTGCATCGTGTTCACTCAACGCCTGCGCGAACGCGCTCCAAACCTGCTTGACCGCGCCGGGGCCGATCACCACCTGGAGCGGATCGCCGGCCACCAAGCCCAGCACGCCCGGCAGTTGCCGCAGCGCGGCCGGATCGGCGAGCGCGGGATCGACGAGGTTGACGCGCAGTCGCGTCATGCAATGCGTGTGATTGCGCACGTTCCGTGCGCCGCCGATCGCATCGAGAATCGCCCGGGCCAGTGTCCCGAACCGCTCTGTCGTGTCCGCCGCCATGCTTGGCTCCCATGAAAGACCGCATCGCCCCTGTCGAGAGGCGGGTACGTTGAATTGTCGGTAAATTGGAACGTACCAATTCGAATATTGGTTGGCAATAGGTAGTTTTTTAGAAGCTGTCCAGCGGTTGAGTGGATAGCTTTCCAGTCTTGAAGATAACGGGGCCAGAATCTTTTGGCGGACCCTTGTGGTATGAAAATATAATAATTATCAGTGGCTTGACGATGCTTCTATACAGGGGGTAGCGGAGTTGACGCTTTCAAGGATGAGACGTTCGATGAATCTGCGATTTACAACCAATTCCATACCAATTAAGATCTAGCCCATCTTTCGCCCAACCCGTGGAGTGCCGCCATGCCGCTGGATCGTCTGATCACCGAGCAGCCCAACGTCTTCAGCGCCAACCTCGATCAGCTCAGCATCGAGGAAGGCGTGGCGTTGATGAATCGCGAGGACGCGTTCATCGCGCCGTGCGTGGCGCGCGCGTTGCCCGCCATCGCGGCGGGGGTGCGGATGGTCGCGCAGGCGCTTCGCGCGGGCGGCCGGCTCGTCTACATCGGTGCCGGCAACAGCGGGCGGATCGGCTATCTCGATGCGCTGGAGTGCCAGCCTACCTTCGGCATGTCGCCGCAGGGAGTCGTGGGCATCGTCGCCGGCGGTTTCGTCGGGATGTCCGAGGGCATCGAGGATTCCGCGGCAAGCGGGCAGGCGGATCTGGAGACCATCGCGCTGCGGCGCGAGGACGTCGTGGTCGGCCTCAGTGCGAGCGGCCGCACGCCCTATGTGATCGGCGCGCTTCGCCATGCGCGGCAAACCGGCTGTCCGACGGTCTCGGTGGCCTGCAACAGCGGGAGCGAGGTCGGTGCCGTGGCCGATGTCGCGATCGAAGTGGACTGCGGCCCGGAGATCCTGGCCGGCTCCACGCGCCTGAAGGCGGGGACCGTGCAGAAGATGGTCTGTAACATGCTGTCGACGTTGTCGATGGTTGCGCTCGGCAAGACCTATGGCAACCTGATGGTCGACCTGCAGGTGCACAATCACAAGCTGCAGCTTCGCGCGCAATCGATCGTCGCGCTGGCGACGGGGGTCGCGCCGGACGTCGCGGCGCGCACGCTCGCGGAAGCGGGCAACCGCCCGCGGATCGCGATACTGATGCTGCTGGCCGGTTTGAGCCGCGGTGAAGCGGAAGCGTTGTCCGTCGAGCATGGCGGGTCGATCCATCACGCGCTGCAGTCGCGCAAGCCGTCCTGATGCCGTGCATCGCACCGTATCGCCTGTCCAATCCTGACCCATTTCTAGTGTATCGATGACGGAACGCAGCCTGGATGCCCCTCTCTCCCGCGACCCACAACCGGGTGCGCACCTGTTCGACGCGGCGCAGGTCGCCGAACTGCATGCGCCGTCGGCGGGCGGCGCGCGCATGCCGATTGCGTCGCGACTCGCGCGGATGCTGCGTGCGACGATCGTCGACGGCTCGATGAAGACCGGCGAGAGCTTTCCGCCCGAGCGGGAGCTGGCCGCCCAGTTGCAGGTGTCGCGCGACACCGTGCGTCGCGCGATCGAGGAGCTGATCCGCCAGGGGCTCGTTGAAGCGCGGCAGGGCGCCGGGACGTTCGTCGCCGCGCGCGTCGAGCAACCGTTGACCGAGATCACCAGTTTCTCGGACGACATGCTCCGCCGCGGCTTCCGTCCGGGGTCGCACTGGGTCAAGCGCGAACTGCGTCGCCCGACGCCGGAGGAGTCGCTCGCACTGGGCCTCGCGCCGGATTCGGTCGTCATGCACCTGGAGCGCGTCAGGACGGCGGATGCCGTGCCGATGGCGATCGAGCGCGCGGTGCTGGCCGCCGACCTGCTCGGCGGCAACCTGGAGTTCGGCGATTCGCTGTACGGGGCGTTGAATGCCGCCGGCATTTGCCCGGTCAAGGCGCTCCAGCGGCTGCGCGCGGAACTGGCGTCCGCGCCGGATGCCGATTTGCTCGGCATCCGCGGCGGCGATCCGGTGCTGCATATCGAGCGGCGGTCGTTTTCGGTCGAGGGCCGGCCGCTCGAGCTGACGCGGTCGTTTTATCGTGGCGATCGTTACGATTACCTCGCCGTGATGGGCAAGGCGTGATTGCCGGAATGATGGACGACGGCACATTCAGCGTACCGGCCCGTATCCGGCACCGGCGGGATTCCTCCCCTCGCGACGTCACCCGCCCGTCACCGACGGGAAAAACGCGACCTCGCTGTCCTCCCGCACGACGAATTCGCCCGTCACCATCTCGAGATTGACGGCCGTGCGCACGGGCCGGTCCAAGATTCCTAAAGCGGATCACCCGCCCGGCGGCGGGTTATGCTCGTCCGCATCGAAAATCTTGCAGCAGCGCGCGACGTCGGCCGCAGCGCTTACTGAACCCGTCCCAATCCCACAGTCACCCCACCTGCGTGCCACGCTCCTCCGCAAGCAATCGACGATAGTGAGGCAGCGCGCCAAACAGCAACCATACGGCGAGCGCGGCCGCGATCGTGCAAACGATCCCGATCGAATCGCCGACCATCTTCGGATTGCCGAACACACGATCGGTGAAGAGCGCGATCAGCGTCGGCCCGAGCCCGAAACCGATCAACTGCGCGAAGAACGAGTAGAGCGCGCCAACGGTACCGCGCATGCGGCTGGGCGCGACGAGTTGCAGCGCCGCAGCCATGCACCCGGTCGGCAGCGTGAAGAAGAACACGGTGCCGCCGGCCGCGATCAGCGTCCCTGTCGCGCCGGGCGCAAACGGGATGCTCGCGCAGCACAACAACATCGGGATCATCGCGAACGCGGCCGTGCGCAACGGTGCGTCTTCGTAGCCGCGCTTTTCAAGCCGGCGTACGGCCCAGGGGCCCACCAGTGCGCCTGCAATCCCGCAGCAGACCACCAGCGCGCCGAAACGAAACCCGACCAGCGCCGCGGGCATCCCGTGTGAACGGATCAGGTAGGTCGGCATCCACGCGGGCATCCCGAGCACGACGATGGCGAGCATGCCGACGCCGAGCAGGATGCGCGCGTAGAACCCGCGCCGCGCCCACAGAAATGCAGCGGATTCGCGGGTCGAAAACTGCCGATCGTCCGCGCTTCCGCTGGCGACCTTGCTGCGCATCGGTTCGCGCACCGTCAGCCAAACCAGCAACGCAAACAGCATGCCGGGCAGCCCGATCAGCACGAAAGCAAGCTGCCAGGTCTCGAACCCGGCGAGCATCGGAAACTGCTGATGAACGTCGCGGGCGAACGAGATGACCAGGCCGCCGGCGACGAGCGAGAGTCCGCCGCCGAGCATCGGGCCGAGAATGAACACGCTCATCGCACGCGGCATCTGCTTCGCCGAAAAGCAGTCGGCGATCATCGACAGCGCGATCGGAAACACGCAGGCTTCGCTGGCTCCGACGCCGAAGCGCGCGAGGAACAGCCCCTGGAACGTCGTGGCCTTGCCGCACAGGGCCGTGAAGATGCACCACAGGCAAATACCGACCAGCAGGATGTTGCGCCGGTTGGTGACGTCGACGAGCCGGCCGAACAGCGGCGACGCGATCAGGTACGCGGAAATGAACGCGATGCCCTGAACGAGACTGAGCTGCGTGTCGGATATGGCAAGCGAATGCCGGATCGGATCGACGAGCAGGTTGAGAAGCTGGCGGTCGATGTACGCGAGCGAATACGCGAACGTGATGATGCCCAGGATGTACCACGACCGGAGGCTGTCATGGACGACCCTCGACGAGGTTCGTCCCGATAGCGCGTCGTCCAGGCCGCCGACGGGCGGCACTTCATTCATGGCATTCCTCATCTTGTCTCCGATACGATCGTCTGATGCTTGTGAAAGGGGATGTCCATGACCGGCATGCCGCTTGTGCGTCAGGCCGGTCATGGACATCCGGTAAGCCTGGTTGGTCGTTCGACGCATCGACGATTTCGCCGCCACGCATTCGATTGCCAAACTATCGTTAGGTAGTTTGGCGTGACGCAATGTGATGTGCCATGAGTGTTATCCATTAAGCACGGCCGCCGCGAGCCGCGAATCGTGTGGCGGCTGTCGCGCGCTGCGCGCCGACATGCCGTTCGCAGCATTCGGCGCGTTCGTCGTCGATACGCATGTGCGCCGTCATCCTGCTGGAACCGGCATCTGCGTCCGGGTTAGACCGGATGGAGCGATCGCCTGCATAGACTCAATCTACCGTTAGTTAGGTAAACGGGCGACGCCGAAGATGCCGTATCCGCTTGCAATCCGTTCCGTGTTTCGAAGTACGGAATGCGAAGTGTGTCCGGTGGAACACGAATTCGCTCGCGTTGCCGGTCGACACCCGAGAAGAGGCCGTACGAACGGCTCGGTGCCGATGCCGCGAGGTCACGTATCACGCTGTGACACGACGCAATGCGATGCGGCCCATTCCGGGCGCAGGCGTTGCGATCCGGAACTGGAGGAGCACGATGACTGACGATGTATCACGCGATTCGCAGCGCTTGCCGGAAGGCTTCGAGGCGCTCGAACCGTTTCTCGACCGATGGAATGCGCCGACGTCGCACGCGCGCTGGATCCATCGCGCGGCCACGCCGTATGCGGAGATCGTGGCGTTCTACGAAGCGATGTCCGGGCGGGCGGAGGAGGCGACCGTTTATCTCGAGCAGTTTCCGCTCGACGACATGCCGGCGCCCGCGCAGAACCTGTTTCGCCTGCTGCTCGCGATGTGCCATGCGGCGATCGCCGTCGAAATGCACGAGGCGTCGGGCATCCGGCATGCGCCGCCCGTTCACGCACTGACGATCGCGACCGGCTTTCAGCCGCACGGCTGATCGCACATCGTCGGGTCGATCAGGACCCGCCGTCCCCATTCCTTTCAGGAGCTGGCATGAACCACCCCGGTGAACTCAAACCGAGCTTGACCGAATCCGTCGGCCTGTCGACGAGGCCGATGCCGACCACGCTGTACACGGATCCGGCGCAATACGAAATCGAACGCGAGCGGATCTTTCGTCGCGCCTGGCTGATGGTGGGCCGCGTCGAGCGGATCCCGAAACCGGGCGATTTCTTCGTCAAGGATCTTGTGGTCGCCAAGGCATCCGTGATCGTCGCGCGTTCGGAGGACGGTAAGGTCCGCGCGTTTCACAACGTCTGCGCGCATCGCGCGAATATCGTCGAGCACCGTCCGAGCGGGAATGCGAAGCGTTTTGTCTGCCGTTATCACAGCTGGGGTTACAACAACGCGGGCGAGCTGGCGAACGTGCCCGACGAGGCCGGGTTCTTCCATCTCGACCGGAAGAAATGCGGTCTGACGCCCGTCGCGCTCGACGTGTGGGACGGCTGGATCTTCGTCAACCTGGCGCCGGCGCCCGAGATCGGTCTCGCGGAATTCCTCGGACCCATGGCCGACGCGCTGTCCGGCATCGACTATCCGGACGCCGACAACGCGATCGTGCTGCGCGGCGAGTTCAGGGCGAACTGGAAGGCGGTGGCCGAAAACTTCAGCGAGGTGTATCACATCGCGTCGATCCACCCGAAGACGTTCGGGCCGATCTACACGGGCAAGGAAAATCCGTTCGGGCGGCCGCTGGGCGCGAACCTGCGCGGTGCCCACCGCTCGTTCTCGCTGTGGCTGAACCAGAGTGTCAAGGTGCCGGAGCACGCGAAGGTGATGCGCTGGCTGTTCTCGGCCGGCGAGACGGTGACCGGCACGCGCAACGTCGCGCAGGCCAATCCGCTCACCGAGCACCGCGGCGTGAACCCCGAGCGGCATCCGGACTGGTCGCAGGACGTGAACTGGTTCTTTCCGAACTGGCATCTGCAGATCTCGGCGAACCAGTTCTGGACGCACGAATTCTGGCCGACGTCGGCGAACACGACTGTCTGGGAAGCGCGCTTCTACAACAAGAAACCGAAGAGCGTGCGGGAGCGTCTGCAACTCGAGCATTTCACGTCGCACATCTCCGACGGCATGCTCGAGGATCTCGGCAACATCGAGTCGATGCAGGCTGGCATGGAGACGGGCGCAAAGCCGTTCGTTTATTTCAACGAGAGCGAGATCCTGTGCCGGCACGGGCTCGAGCAAGTGGTGCGGTGGTCGTCCGCGTCGACTGTGAAGGACGCGATCGCGTAGCGCCCGCGTCGGCGATCGGCTGCCGCTGATCGCCGATGCATTGGCCTGCCTGCTTTTACCGACGCGCGAACGCAGCAACGCGCGCTTGCCGGGCCTGCCCGCGGCCGCCCGGCGTGACGCTATGTGCAAACGCGTGCTCAGCGCGCCGCTTTCGCATCCTGTACCAGCATGTCGGCCGCCTTCTCGCCGATCATGATCGTGGCGGCATTGGTCGCACCCGAGATCGGCATCGGCATCACGGACGCATCGGCGACGCGCAGGCCCTGCACGCCGCGCACGCGCAGCCGCGCATCGACCACCGCCATCGGGTCGCTGTCGGGCCCCATGCGCGCGGTGCCGTTGTGGTGGTAGACGGTGCCGCCGCGCTGGCGCGCGAACGCGAGAATCTCGTCGTCGGTGCGTACGTCCTTGCCGGGGAACATCTCATCGACGTAGTACGGCGCGAACGGCCGCGCCTGCAACACGGCTCGCGCCATCTTCACTACGGCCACCATCGCGCGCTGGTCCGATTCGTCGGTCAGGTAGTTCGGTTGCACTTCGGGCAGCTCGTCGATGTTCGCGGAGCGTGCGCGGACCCAGCCGCGACTGTCCGGGCGCTGCTTGTGGCCGCCCAGCGTCATGCCCCGGTAGTGATCGAGCAGGCCGGGCAACCCTTCCTGATAGCTGCCGGGCGTGAACGACACCTGCAGGTCGGGGCGCGCCAGCGAGGGTTCGGAGCGGAAGAAGAAGCGCATCGGCACCGGGCCCATGCTCAGGATGCTCGGCCGGCCGAGGAAATACCGGACGATCTCGCGGGCAAGCGGCAGCCCGCGCCCGCGCTCGTTGATGGTGGCGACGTCCTTCACCTTGACGGCCACGCGCAGGTTGAAGTGATCGACGAGGTTGGCACCCACGCCGGGCAGGTCGACCTGCGGTTGCACGCCGATGGCGCGCAGATGCGCGCTGTCGCCGATGCCGGAGATCTGCAGCAGGCGCGGGGTGTTCAGCGCACCCGCCGCGACGATCACCTCGCGGTTGGCGCGCACCTCGCGCTCGGGTGCGCCGGTGCCGCCTGCCCGATACCGCGCGCCCACCGCGCGGTGGCCGTCCAGCAGCACGCGCGTCGCGGGGCTGTCGGTGCGCAGCGCGACACGTCCCTTCCTGATGGCCGGATGCAGGTAGGCCCGCGCGGCGCTCCAGCGCCGCGGCATGCGGCCGCGCGTGTCGATCATGAAATGCCACGGGCCGACGCCGTCCTGCGCTTCGGCATTCGAGTCGGCCACATAGGGATAACCGAGGCTCTCGACCGCTTCGATGAACAGGTCGCACAGCGGCGCCGGCATGATCGGGTCGGTCACGATTAATGGGCCGTTGCGGCCGCGATAGCGGTCGTCGCCGGGCCCGATGCGCGTCTCGGCCTTCCGGAAGAACGGCAGCACGTCGTCGTAGCCCCAGCCCGGGTTACCGAGCGCGGCCCAGCCGTCGAAATCGGCATGTTGCCCGCGGTTGTAGACCATGCCGTTGATCGAGCCCGATCCGCCCACGACCTTGCCCTGGGTCAGTTCGATAGTGCGCCCGTCCGTACCGGCGATCGGCCCGCTGCGAAAGCGCCACACCAGCCGGTCGTTGAACAGGTTCTTGATGTAGCCCGCCGGAATGTGGATGAACGGGTTGGTATCGGGCGGCCCGGCTTCCAGCACGCACACGGTATGGCCGGCTTCGGCCAGTCGCGCGGCCACCACGCTGCCGCCGCTGCCCGCGCCGACGACCACATAGTCGAAGGATTCGCTCATTGATCAGGCATCCAGATTGAAATTGACGGTCTTCAGCTCGGTGAACGCCTCAATCGTCGACCAGCCGCCTTCGCGCCCCACGCCCGAGCGCTTGATGCCGCCGAACGGCGCGTTCGGAATGCTGGCGAAGCCGTTGACGCCGATCGAGCCGCTCTTCACCGCGCGCGCGACGCGAAACGCGCGGCTGACATCCGTGGTGTATACGCAGCCGGCGAGACCGTATTCGCTGTCGTTGGCGATGCGTACGGCTTCCTCCTCGGTTTCGAACGGAATCACCGAGAGCACGGGGCCGAAGATTTCCTCCTGCGCAATCCGCATGTCGTTGCGCACGTTCGCGAAAAGCGCCGGCTCGACCCAGTTGCCATTGGCGAATGCGCCGCCCGGCACACCGCCGCCGGCCAGCAGCGTCGCGCCTTGCTGCCGGCCGCTTTCGACGTATTCGAGCACGCGCGCCCGGTGGCGCTGAGAAATCATCGGCGCGGACGTGGTGGCGGCGTCGAACGGATCGCCGAACCGCACCTTCGCGAGCTGTTCCAGTGCGTGATGCAGGAACTCGTCCATGATCGAACGATGCACGAGCGCGCGGGAAGGCGTGGTGCAGACCTGTCCCGACAGGAAGGTGGAACAGAGGCCCATGATCGCCTGCGCCGTGGCCGGCACGCTGCGCGTGTCGGGAAAGACCAGCGCCGCGCTTTTGCCGCCCAGCTCCAGCGACAGGCGTTTCATGGTCGGCGCGCTCGCCACCGTGATACGTTCGCCGACGAGCGGGCTGCCGGTGAACGTCACCTTGTCGACGCCGGGGTGGGACGTGAGCGCCGTGCCCGTTTCGGTCGCGCCGGTCACGAGGTTGAACACGCCGGGCGGCAAATCGCTGTCGGCGAGGATCTGCGCGAGCCGGCTCACGGCCAGGTTGGTGAGTTCGGACGGCTTGACGACGACGGTACAACCGCAGGCCAGCGCCGGCGCCACTTTCATCGCGAACGTCATCACCGGGCCGTTGTAAGGCAGGATCGCCGCGACGACGCCAACCGGGTCGCGGAACGTCATGTACTGCATGTTCGACGCGCCCGAGAAGATCGGCAGCGTGTCGCCGTTGATCTTGTCGATCCAGCCGAGGAAATGGTCGAAGATGTCGGCGGCGGCTTTCGCCGACACGCGCGAGTTGCGGCTGAACGTGTACGGAATGCCGTTGTCGAGCGTCTGCAGCCGGGCGATTTCGTCTTCGGCCGCATACAGCCGCTCGACGATGGGCTGCAGCAGGCGCTTGCGATCCTGCGCGCGCATGCGCGGCCACGGGCCTTCGTCGAACGCCTTGCGTGCCGCGGCGACCGCGAGCGCGACGCCGCGCGTGCCGGCCTCGGCGCAGCTGGTCATGACCTCGTTCGTGCAGGGGTTGATCTGGTCGAAACGCGCATCGGGCCAGTCGAGCCACTGGCCGTCGATGAAAAGGCGGCCGGGGCTGACATTCAGCGCATCGAGCTGGGAAGCGAGACTGAGCATGGGTTCAGAGAGGTAAGGGGGTTACTTCGGCACCCCGGTGAATACGTAGTCGCCGTCCGGATCCTTGCTGATCAACCCGAACGACGGCGAACAGAAATGGGTGCAGGTAAACAGCGTGGGGCTGCCGTCGAGGCGCGACAGCAGCGTGTGCCGCGTGGCCGCCGACTGCGCGTTGTCGTAGTCCAGCACCAGCGCCATGTCCGGCCTGGCGACCTGCACCGGATGATGCATCGCGTCGCCGCCGATGATGAATTTTTCCGTGCCCGCGTCGACCTCGATCGCGATGTGGCCGATCGAGTGACCGGGCGTGGAGAACACGGAGATGCCATCGCCCAGGTCGGTGTCGCGGTCGATGAAGTTCGCGAGCCCCGCATCGACGACCGGCTTGATGGACTCATGGAACGAAATGTCCTGCGCGTCGTACATCGCGTCGTTAGGGTCGCCCTGTTGCGCAAACGCGTATTCCGTCTTGCCGAAGTGGTAGGTCGCGTTGGGAAAGGTGGGCAGCCACCGGCCGTCCTGCTTGTACGTGTTCCAGCCGACGTGATCGAAATGCAGGTGCGTGCACAGCACGTCGGTGACCGCATGGCGGTCGATGCCGGCCTGTTCCAGCGTCGGCAGGAATTCCAGCCGCAGATCGGCGAACGCGTCGAAGCCCGCGACGTGCTTGTCGTTGCCGACACAGGTGTCGACCACCAGCACGCGCTTGCCGGTCGTGACGATGAAGCACTGGCTGACGGCGCGCATGCGGTGTTCGTCGTCCACGTAGGGGGGCTTCATCCACGGAATGGACTTCATCACATCGGGCGTGGCCTCGGGCAACAGCGCGCCCAGAATGCCGCTGATGTCCATCTCGACGATCTGCACGATTTCCGCATGGCCGATCCGGGAACGAATGGTATGCAGCAGCGGCATGGCATTTTTTCCTTGGAGAGGGTTGGGATGAGCGCTTTGCCGAATGGTGCGCCTGTAGATCGACCGAATTCCGCCTTCGAGAAAGGTCTTGTGTCTGTCCGTACGTGAATATCCGATTCAATCACGACGCGCGTCGTTACAGTCGCGCTTGCCGTCCTCTGTTCCGTACATCGGAGCATGCGGGCGTGATCCGCGTTTCGTTCATGCAACGCGACCTGATCGGCGCGAAATGCATTTGCCGACGATGGCCATCCAGCCAGAGCACATGAATGCAGCGCGTTCACCAATGTACGGAACACTAAATAATGAAAAATTGACGATTAATTATTGCAATAAGTAGCATGGGTCTCGCTGTTTGTCGTTGATTTCCGATGGCGGCTCCGCTCGTATGTTCATCACAGCGCTCGTATGGCAGGCGCGGGCGCAAGTGGGGGGAGGGCAACGCAACGCTATGGGGTCGACCGGATGGATCTGCGCCCGATGCGAAAGACATATCGATAACAACGAGGAGATGCCACGACATGAAGTTGTCATTCAAGCAGAGGCTCGGGTTGCCGTTGGTGCTGAGCTTGCTCTGCCTGGCTCTGCTGTCCGTCACCGATGCGTACCGCAGTCGCGAGATGCGTCTCGACGAGCGCAAGTCCGATCTCGTGCATGCCACCGAGATCGCGCTTGCCACGGTTGATTTCTATGCGAAACGGGTTTTCGCGGGAGAGCTGAGCGCCGAACAAGCGCAAAAGCAGGCAATGGATGTGATTCGCGTCATGCGTTACGGTGAAGCAGGCAGCGGCTATTTTTCGATCGTTAATTCGAAGGGCGTGGTGTTGATGTACCCATTCGACGCGTCGATTCAGAACAAGTCGTTAAGCGAACTGAACCAGAAGACCGCTGCGATCGTCCAGCAACAGATCGATCTGGTCGCGCGAACCGGCAGCGGATTCCAGCGCTTCGACTATCCGAAGGAAACGTCCGGGGTGACGACCAACGCTGCCCGGATCGCATACATCGACACCTATCGTCCGTGGGACTGGATCATCAATACCAGCCTGTTCGTCGACGACATCGATACCGCGTTTCGTGCAAGCCTGCTGCAAAGTATCGGCCTTTGTGCGCTGATCGCGCTGGTGATGACCAGCATCGTCGTGGTGCTCAATCGCGGTATCGCCCGGACGATGGGCGGGGATCCGGGTTATGCAGTCGAGATTGCCGGACGAATCGCGGCCAACGATTTCACGGCGGCCATCGTGACTGCGCCGAACGACCGCGGTAGCCTGCTTTACTCGATGAAGCGCATGCAGGCGAATCTGTCCGGTGCAATCAACGGCATCAAGGTGAGCGCCCATTCGATTGCATCGGCGGCCGCGCAGATATCGGCCGGCGATCAGGATCTGTCCCGGCGTACGGAGATGCAGGCCGCTTCGCTGCAGGAGACCGCTGCGAGCATGGCCGAACTCGCGTCGAGAGTCGGCCGGAACACCGACAACGTCCGGCAGGCAAGCCAGGTCGCGGTGCAGGCCGTGCGGGTGGCCGAGCGCTGCAACGGCGTCGTCGAGCAGGTGGTCGATGCGATGGGCAGTATCGATGCGAGCTCCGGCCGGATCGCCGAGATCGTGGGCATCATCGAAGGCATCGCGTTCCAGACCAACATCCTGGCGCTCAACGCTGCCGTGGAAGCGGCGCGAGCCGGCGAGCAGGGGCGCGGCTTCGCGGTCGTCGCGTCGGAGGTGCGTTCGCTCGCTCAGCGCTCTTCATCGGCGTCGAAGGAAATACAGGGCTTGATTCACGAATCCGTCGGGCGCGTCAGGGGGGCGTGGAACTCGTGAACACGGCAGGTGCATCGATGGCCGAGATCATGCAGGCGATTTCGCGCGTGACCGACCTGATGGAAGAAATCGCAGCCGCGTCGGTCGAACAAGGCCACGGCATCGATCAGGTCAATCAGGCCGTGTCGGAAATGGACCGGGCAACGCAGCACAATGCCGCGTATGTCGAAGAAGTGGCCGCCGCTGCGCAGTCGCTGGACGATCAGAGCAAGCAGCTCGTTACGATGATTTCGAGTTTCATCGTTCGCGAAGACGAAGCGTCGCCGGTGCATGAGGCGCCCGGTGCGCGGCGGTATGGCTCGCCTGCGATCGAGTCGAGACCGGTTTCGGCGAGCGAGTCGTATGCGGGGTAACGCGGGATGCAATACCGCTATCGCATCGCAGCCCCGTCGCGGGTGACGGCCGTGTGCGGACGTCGGAACAGGCCGCCGCAATGCCGCGCGAAACGCACGCGTTTTCAGCTAACGGAACAACGCGTGCGCCGCATGGCGGATTCCAACGGAACGGGTTTTTAATGCAGGCACGGAAATCGTGCGACGGATGAACGACGGTTCCGGCCGACGACGCGTTCCGGAAGAAATGTGGCGCGCCGGCCGGCCCGGATCGATTCGTTCGGATCAGGAGACAACATGACGAACACGCTGCTGACAGACGACTCGACGCCCGGCATCCGCGTCATTACGCTGAATCGTGCCGAACGGATGAATGCGCTGGATGGCGCGACGCTCGCGGCACTGAACGACGCGGTACTCACGGCCGCCGATCTGGCCCGCGATATCCGCGTAATCGTGATTCGCGGCAGCGGCCGCGCATTCTGCGCGGGCAACGACCTGAAGTGGCTCGCGAGCGGCGTGCTCGCCGATTCTGCCGCGCACATGCGGCACCAGGACCTGATGCAGGACACGTTCGCGCTGATGGAGGCGTCGCGGCAGATCGTGATCGCGTCGGTCAACGGTTTTGCGGTGGCGGGCGGGTTCGAACTGGCGCTGGCATCCGACATCATGGTCGTAGACGAAAACGCGGAACTGGGCGACGCGCATCTGCAGCGCAACCTGCTGCCGAGCGGCGGCGGTTCGCAGCGGCTGCCGCGCAAGATCGGGCTCGCGCGCGCGATGTACTACCTCGTCACGGGGCGGCGCATGACAGGCCGCGACGCGGAGCGGATGGGGCTCGCGTCGCTCGCGGTGAGCGGCGATGCGCTCGACGTCGCGACGATGCAGCTCGCGCGCGAGATCGCGCGAACCGATGCCGATGCGCTGGCCGCCATGAAGTACATGACCCGCCGCGCACTGGAAATGCCGCTGAACGACGGGCTGTCGATGGAGCGGTGGATGCAGTACCGCTATCGCGTCGAATCGCCGACGCTGGTGGCATCCGTGCACGATTTCGCGCAGCGCGACAAAGACTGACCGGCGCCGCATCGCGATACGTGGCCACTCATGCCCGCGCGGCGCGCGGCTTGCGTGGCTTCGGCTCGGCGGGCTTCGCCGGTTTGACCGCACGCCTGGCGCTGTCGACGGCCAGATGTTCGCGTTTCTCAACGAGGAAATCCATCAGCGCGCGCACCTTCGCGGGCATCTGTTCGCGCGACGGCGTGTACAGGTAGTACCCGGGAAACGGCTTGCACCACGGTTCGAGCACGCGCACCAGCGTACCGGCATCCAGGTGTTCGCGCAACGCGATGTCCTGATGCTGGATCAGGCCAATGCCCTGCAGTGCCGCGCGAATCATGCCGTCGTCGTCGTTCGTGACCACGCTGCCGTGCGGTTCCACTTCGAACGCATGCCCCTCGATCTCGGGCGACGTGAACTCCCAGCGATAGATCGCGCCGCTCGTCGTATGCCGATAGCATAGGCAGTTGTGCCCGATCAGGTCTGCGGGCGTGGCCGGCGTGCCGTGGCGCGCGAAATAGTCGGGCGAGCCGGCCACGGCCATTTCGAGCATCGGCGTGATAGGCACGGCCACCATGTGTTCGGCGAGGCTTTCGCCGAGCCGGATGCCGGCGTCGTAGCCGTCGGCGATGATGTTCGACAGTCCGTCGTCCATCACGAGCTCCACGCGCAGCAACGGATAGCGCGCCATGAATTCGCCCAGGTGCGGTTCGACCAGTTTTCGCGCGGCCACCCGCGACGTGTTGATGCGCAGCAGCCCGGACGGCTCGTGCCGGACTTCGTGCAGGTTGCGGATCGCCAGCGCGATCGAGCCGAATGCCGGCCGCAGCGTGTCGTAGAGCCGTTGACCGTCCTCGGTCAGCGACATGTCGCGCGTGGTCCGGTAAAGCAGCTTCACGTTGAGCTGCCGTTCGAGCGCCTTCAGGTTCTGCGACAGCGCGGCGCGCGACACGCCCATTTCGGCGGCGGCCTTGGTGAAACTGAGATGGTGCGCGATGTGCACGAACCACGCGAGGGAAGGGAGCTGCGATGGGTCCATGATTTGATTGTCAAGTGTGGCTAACGAATATAGTCGATATTTGATTTTCCGGTAATTGGCGAAATGCCGGTGTCGGCCGTGCAGCGGCATGCGGCATGAGCCGTCGCGGCGCGTCGATGCGCCGGGCGACAAACGGGAAAGGCGAGGGCGGGCGGCCGCACGCTACGTCAACGGGCGATGCGGGCATGCGGGTGCACAAGGGCCGCTTGGGGCGCGGCGCAGGCAAAGGAGGGCGCGCGCACCGGCCGTCGTGGCGACGGCGGTGCGCGCGACAAGGCGAGCGGTTCCGTCAGACGATCTTGCGCGATCGCAGATCTGCCACCGCGCGCGCATCGAGCCCGATGCCGGCGAGGATTTCATCCGTATGCTCGCCGGTCAGCGGCGGACGCGTATGGATTTCCGGCGGCGTGCGCGACAGCGAAACCGGCGTCGCGAAGATCGGCACCGGCTTCGGCGCGCCGGGATAATCCATCCAGCGGATCACGTCGGCGGCCTTGATGGTTTCGTCCTCCAGCGCCTGGCGCGGCGAGTTGACGGGGCTGGCAGGGATGCGCGCCTGTTCCAGTTCGCCGAGCGCCTCGGCCAGCGTCTTGTCCGCGCACCATGCGCTCATCAGTTCGCTCAGCAGCGCGCCGTTCTCGCCGCGTAACGTATCGTCGGCGAAGCGCGGATCGTCGAGCAGTTCCGGTCGGCCCACGAGCTGCGTCCAGCGCTTGAACATCGGCCGGCCGATGACCTGCGTGATGAACCAGCCGTCCGTCGCTTTGAAGATGTCGGACGGCGCATAGCCGGATGCGCGGTTCAGCGTGGCCTGGCGATCCAGCCCGAGCAGCGCTTCCTCGATCAGCGCGCCGCTGGCCATGTTCAGGCCCGTGCACAGCAGCGACGCGCTGACTTCCTGGCCCATGCCGCTGCGCTGGCGTTCGTAGAGCGCCAGCATCACGCCGAGCGCGCACGAAAACGCCGTGGCGAAGTCCACCACCGGCACCATCGCCTTTTGCGGCCGGTCGGGCGTGCCCGCCATGTACACCGCGCCGCTCAGCGCCTGCCCGACGCCGTCGAAGCCCACGCGGTCGCGCACGGCTTCGCTGTTGCCGAACGCGTTGGACGCGACGAGGATGACGTCGGGCTTGATCGCGCGCAGGCTGTCGTAGTCGAGCCCGAGGCTCTTGAGCGTGCGGGGCGGCATGTTGGCGATCACCACGTCGGCATCGGCGACCAGCTTGCGCACGATCTCGCGCCCCTCGGGGCTGTCGAGATCGAGCGTCATCGAACGCTTGTTGCGGTTGACCTGGAGGAACAGCGCGCCTTCGCCGTGTTCGGTCACGGGCACGATGAAGCGGTCCTCGCCGCCGCCGACGCGGTCGATGCGGATGACGTCCGCACCATAGTCGGCGAGCAGCGCCGAACAGAACGGCCCGGCGATGAAGCGGCCGAAATCGAGGACCTTGATGCCTTCGAGTACTTTCATGTTGCGTTCACGGTTGGGTCAGGCGGAGGTCGCGGCCGCGCGCACTTCGTCGAGCGCGCCGGGATTATCGAGCGACGACAGGTCGCCCGGCGGCTGGCCGCAGTACACGCTGCGGATCACGCGCCGCATGATCTTGGAGCTGCGTGTTTTCGGCAGTTGCGCGACCACGTGCACGCGGCCGGGCCGGAACGGACGGCCCAGGCGCTTGTCGACGTGGCCCGACACGACGGCTTCCAGATCGGCGGCCGCGACGCCGGCGCCGGGTTTCGGCACGATGAACACGACCAGCTTCTGCCCCTTGTCCGCATCGGCCACGCCGATCGCGGCCGCCTCGGCCACGTCGGGCAGCTCCAGCACGACTTCCTCGACCTCGGCCGGCCCCAGGCGCTTGCCGGCGACCTTCAGCGTGTCGTCGGAGCGGCCCATCATGAAGTGGTTGCCGTCGGGCGTGCGCAGCGCGAGATCGCCGTGCACCCAGAAGCCCGGGATGGTCTGCCAGTAGGTTTCCAGGTAGCGTTCGTCGTCGCGCCAGAACGATTGCGTCATGCCGACGAACGGCGCACGGATCGCCAGCTCGCCGACTTCGCCGGTCACGCTTTGGCCGTCGGCATTCACGACGTCCACGGCCACGCCGGGCGATACCGTGTTGAAGCCGCTCGGCGGAATCGGCCGGATCGGGACGCTCGCGAGCAGCGCACCCGACGCTTCGGTGCCGCCCGTGTAGTTGATGACGGGTGCCGTGCCGTCGCCGAAGCGCTGCAGGAACCAGTTGAAATGCTCGGGCGCGATGCCTTCGCCCGCCGTGATCAGCAGGCGCACCGTGGAGCGGTCGCCCGCGAGCGCGAGCGCTTCGTGGCTGGCCATCCCGCGGATCAGCGTGGGCGCTGAGCCGAAGTGCGTGACGTGGTGGCGTTCCACCACGCGCGACATGCGCGACCAGTCGGGGTAATCGGGCGCGCCGTCGTAGCACACCAGCGTCGCGCCGCGCAGCAGCGCGCAGCCGAGCACCAGCGTGCCGGCTATCCAGCCCATGTCGGCGGGCCAGCAGTAGACGTCGCCGGGATGCACGTCGAAGTGGATCAGCGAATCGTGCGCGATCTTGATCGGGAAGCTGCCGTGCGTGTGCACGACGCCCTTGGGCTTGCCCGTGGTGCCCGACGTATAGATCACCATGAACGGCGTATCGGGCGTGACGGATACCGGCGCAATGTCCTGGCCGCGTGCGATGCTCGCCGTTTCCTGCCAGTCGAGATCGCGCGCGTCCTGCGCGGTGTCGTCTTCGCCGCGCTTCCAGATCACGTGTTCGAGCAGCGGCAACTGGCGCCATGCGTCGCGCAGCGCGCCCTGGACGTCCACGCGCTTGGTGCGGCGCGAGAAGCCGGTGGACGCGATCACGATGCGCGCCTCGGCCGCCGACAGGCGCGCTACGATCGCATCGACGCCGAAACCGCTGAACAACGGCACGACCAGCGCGCCCAGATGCACGATGGCCAGCAGCGAGATGGTCGCCTCGACGCCGTTTTCCATCAGCAGGCCGACGCGGTCACCTTGCTTGACGCCGCGCTGCGCGAGGCCCGCCGCGAAGTCGCTCACGCGCTGCTCCAGCTCCGCGTAGGTCAGCTCGCTGACGCTGCCGTCCTCGCGTTCGGCGACCACAGCCTTCTGCTGCGCGGTGGCTGGGTTGCGCGCCCAGCCGTAAATCGTGTTGACCCAGTTGAGCCGGCCGCCGGGGAACCAGCTCGGAAACTGCGGGCCGCGCGACAGGTCGACATAACCGGTGGGCGGCGCGTCCCACGCGATCGCGCATTCGCGCATCACGGTGTTCCAGTAGCGTTCGGGCTCGGCGATCGACACGCGCATCAGTTCGTCATACGACGGCACGTCCAGCGCGCGCATCAGCTTTACGATGCCGGCGTTCTGCAGCTCGCGCTCGCCGGGTTGCCAGGTCTGGCCGGATTCAGGGTTGCTCATGGTCGGTCTCCAGCCTTATGCGCGTTCTACGATCATCGCGATGCCCTGGCCGCCGCCGATGCACATCGTTTCCAGCCCATAGCGTGCCTGGCGGCGCTGCATTTCGTGCAGCAGCGTGGTCATGATGCGCCCGCCCGTCGCGCCCACCGGGTGGCCCAGCGAGATGCCGGAGCCGTTCACGTTGAGTTTGTCCTCGAGCGCGTCCATCGAGCTGCCCCAGCCCTTCACGCAGGCCAGCGCCTGGCACGCGAACGCTTCGTTGAGCTCGATCAGGTCCATCTGGCCGAACGTCAGGCCCGTGCGCGCCAGCACCTTCTGCACGGCGGGCACGGGGCCGATGCCCATGCGGGCCGGATCGCAGCCGGCGGCGGCCCAGCCGACCAGCCAGCCGATCGGCGTGAGGCCGAGCTCGTCGAGCTTGTCCTCGGCCACGATCAGGCACGCGGCGGCCGCGTCGTTCTGCTGGCACGCGTTGCCGGCCGTGACAACGCCGCCCTTCATGATGGTGCGCAGTTTCGCGAGGCTGTCGGGCGTCGTGTCGCCGCGCACGCCTTCGTCCTGCGCGACGATCAGCGCATCGCCTTTGCGCTGCGGCACGGCGACCGGAACGATCTCCGCATCGAAATGGCCGGCCTGCTGCGCGGCGGCGGCGCGCTGGTGGCTGCGCGCGGCGAAGCGGTCCGATGCTTCGCGCGTGATGCCGTACTCGCGTGCCAGCGTCTCGGCGGTTTCGATCATGCCGCTGATGCGGCCGAAACGGCTTTCCGGCTGCGAGCGCTCGCGGCCGCGGTCGAGCCGGTCGTGCATCGTGACCGAACCCGCGCGCTTGCCCCAGCGCATGTCGGTCGTATAGAACTCGACGTTGCTCATGCTTTCGACGCCGCCGGCCATCACCACGTCGGCCGCGCCGGTCTGCACCATCATCGCGGCCGTGGCCAGCGCCTGCACGCCGCCGCCGCAGCGCCGGTCCAGCTGCATGCCCGCGACTTCGATCGGGAAGCCCGCCTGCAGCGCCACCCAGCGCCCGGTACACGGCGTCTCGCCGCTCGCATAGCTTTGCGCGAACACGACGTCGTCGATGCGGGCGGGATCGAGCCCGGTACGTTCGACGACGGCGCGCGCGACGGTCGCGCCGAGTTCCTCGACGGGAACGCCCTTCAACGTTCCGCCGAATGCGCCCACGGGAGTGCGCAGCGGGGCGACGATGGCTGCTCGTTTCATTTCGAATGCCTCTTGAATGTCATCAATCTTCTGCCGCCCTTGCTCGCGTGTCACGCGCCGGCAGCTATCGTGTGCGGTGTGGTGCGGTTGCCCGATCAGCCGTAGCGGCCGCCGGTGACGTGCAGCACTTCGCCGCTGATGAAGCCGGCCCGCTCGCTGGCGAGGAAGGCCACCGCGTCGGCGATGTCGTCCGGACGCCCGACGCGCTTGATCGGCTGCGCGGCCACCGCGCGGTCCTTGATCGTTTCGTAGGTCGGCAGCGCCTGCACCATTTCCGTTTCCATGAAGCCCGGCGCCACGCAGTTCGCGGTGATCCCGTAGCGGCCTTCCTCCATCGACAGCGCCTTGGCCATGCCGATCAGGCCGGCCTTCGCGGCCGAGTAGTTGGCCTGAGTCGGGTTGCCCAGGTGCGCGCGCGAGCTGATGTTGATCAGCCGGCCCCAGCCCTGCTCGATGAAGTGCGGCATTACCGCGCGGGCGGCGAGGAACGCGCCCTTGAGCATCACCGTCATCACGAAATCCCAGTCGTCCTCGCTCATCTTCACGAGGTACTTGTCGCGCGGCGCGCCGGCGTTGTTCACGAGAATGTGCACGCCGCCGAAATGCGCGACCGTTTCGTCGACGAGGCGCTGCACGTCGGCCGCCTTCGTGATGTCGCCCACGACGCAGTGCGCGGCGAGGCCTTCGTCACGCAGCGCTTGCGCCGTGGCCTGCGCCAGTTCGGCGTTGATGTCGGTGACGACGACGCTCGCGCCTTCCTGCGCGAGCCGGCGCGCGGTGGCGGCGCCGAGGCCGCGTGCCGAGCCGGTGACGATGGCAACCTTGCCGCTCAAACCCAGATCCATGTGTGTCTCCTGAAGAATTGCGATTCAGCGCAGGTCGACCCGCGCGTTGGTCAAAACCACCACGTTGCGCTCCACGGCCGTGACGCGCAGTGAAACCGTGTCGCCGCGCACCCACATCTCGGTGCGCAGCGTGTCGCCGGGCCACGCCGGCGCGGTAAAGCGCACGCGCATGCCCGCGAAGCGCGTGTCGTCGTAGGCCAGCACCATGCGCAGCACCGCGTGCGCGGCCACGCCCATCAGCGCCATGCCGTGCAGGATGGGGCGCGCAAAACCGGCCGCGGAGGCGACCGACGGGTCGGCATGCAATGGATTCAGGTCGCCGCTCAGCCGGTAGATCAGCGCCAGTTGCGCGGGCGTGGTCAGCTCGCAGACGTGATCGGGCTCGCCGTCGGGCATCGCATGGGGCACCGGCAGCGGCTCGGTACTGCCGCCTTCGCCGAAGCCGCCGTCGCCGCGCAACAGGCTCAGTTGCACGACGGTCGCGAGCAGGCGGCCCGTGTCGGCATCGGCGATCTCGCGCGTCTGCTGCAGGAACGCGCCCTTGTTTTCGCCCTTGTCCCACAGGCCGGTGATGCGCGTCGTCCCCGTGACGCGGCCGCTGGCCGGCAAAGGCGCGTGAATCCTGATTTCCTGCTCCGCGTGCAGGATCTTTTGCCACGTGATGCCGGTATCCGCCTCGCGCGCCCAGAAGCCCGGGTACGCGAGCACGTTCGCCATGGTCGGCAGCGCGCGCAGCGACGTGCCGTCCCGGCCTTCGTAGACGTAACGCAATTGCCCCGCGTCGAGCGGATCGGCGCCGAAGCCCAGGCCGAGCGCGTAGAGCTGCGTATCGCGCAGCGAATACGCATGCTCGATGGGGGGGAACGGGCGGGACAGCAGATGATCGGGCTGGAGCGGCATGACGAACGTGACGGCAGTGGAGTTGAGTGCCTACGATGGAACCGCCCGGTTGGCCGGTCAACGGATCGGCCGACTTTGTTCCGTACCTTGGCAGACGACCGGGCCGCCGCGCTCGCCGGGCCAATACCGGCCTCGCCGGCGCGATTTCATCCTCCGGAACGTTTTTGGCCGGGCGGTTGTTTCGCGCCGGCCGCCGGCGCAGCATCGGGTCGTTTTCTCCATCTTTTCAGGCGTACCGACATGATTCGCGATCAAGAAACGCTCAACGGACTGCTCGACTCCATCTCCCGGTTCGTGCGTGAGCGACTCGTGCCCAACGAGGAGCACGTGGCCGAAACCGACGAGATTCCCGACGACATCGTCGCCGACATGAAGGCGATGGGCCTGTTCGGCCTCACTATTCCGGAGCGCTTCGGGGGCCTGGAGTTGACGATGGAGGAGGAGGTGCTGGCGGTGTTCGAGCTGTGCCAGGCTTCGCCAGTGTTCCGCTCGCTGCTGGGTACCACCGTGGGCATCGGCTCGCAGGGCATCCTGTTCGACGGCACGCCCGAGCAGCAAGAGAAGTACCTGCCGCGCCTCGCGACCGGCGAGCTGATCGCCTCGTTCGCGCTGACCGAGCCGGAAGCCGGCTCCGATGCGGCGTCGCTGCGCACCACCGCGATTCGCGACGGCGACGACTACGTGGTGAACGGCACCAAGCGCTTCATCACGAACGCGCCGCATGCGGGGATCTTCACGCTGATGGCCCGTACCAATCCGGAGGACAAGGGCGCGAGCGGTATCTCGGCGTTCATCGTCGACGCGAAGACGCCCGGCATCAGCTTCGGCAAACGTGACAAGAAAATGGGGCAGAAGGGCGCCCATACGTGCGACGTGATTTTCGACAACGTGCGCGTACCGGCCGCGAACCTGATCGGCGGGAAAGAGGGACAGGGTTTCAAGACGGCGATGAAGGTGCTCGACAAGGGCCGCATCCATATCGCCGCGGTGTGCGTGGCCGTGGCCGAGCGGATGCTGTCGATGGCGCTGTCGTATGCGATGGAGCGCAAGCAGTTCGGCAAGCCGATCGCCGATTTCCAGCTCGTGCAGGCGATGCTCGCCGACAGCAAGGCCGAGATTTATGCGGCCCGCTGCATGGTGGTCGATGCCGCACGCCGGCGCGACGACAAGCTGCCGGTCAGCACCGAGGCGTCGTGCGCGAAGCTGTTCGCGTCCGAGATGTGCGGCCGGGTGGCCGATCGCGCGGTGCAGATTTTCGGCGGCGCCGGCTACATGTCCGAATACGCGATCGAACGCTTCTACCGCGATGTGCGCCTGTTCCGCATCTACGAAGGCACGACCCAGATCCAGCAGATCGTGATCGCCCGCAACATGGTGCGCGACGCGCAATAACGCGCGGCACGCCGCGTCGCAATTTCAAAATCAGAACCTCAATTTCAGAATTGAACGAATTTTGAAACCGCGTTTGAACGATTTCACCGTGTATCGCGGCCGTCCGTTCGAGATCCGATGTGGCCTGCTTTTTGCGTAATTGAACCTCGACGCATTCGGCGGCCGTCGGTCACGCAGGAAATTCCCTGAGCCGGACGGGCCTGGCCGAAGTACGAAAAGCTTCCATAAACGTAAGGTGATGCAATGACTGGCTACCAAAAGCGAAACGGCGTACCGCAGGACGACGTGCACGGGCTCAGGCTCGAGCAGAGGGCCGAGCGCGTTCGAGCGACGGCGCAGCCCGGCGACCGGCCCCGCGATGCGAACTGGGCGTGGGCGAAATCCGGGGCAGGTTACGACTGGATGGATCACGCGCCGCTGTTCGAGCACCGCGACTGATGTCGTGGCGGGCCGCGTCGTGGCGCGGGCCCGCCGTGTCCCGATCGAAGACCGGCCGGCCAGTCTTCTGTTCGTCTGCCCGGTTGGTCGGCTGGATGCTGTTCGTCGTCGCGATGTCGATAGCGGCTATCGGGCGATATGACGAAGATGTTGACTGGCGAAAGCCGGGACGATGCAACAGTGCATGACCGACGCGACGATCCGCCCGCCGCCCCGTGAATCGGGCAGGCGAAGATGGCGCGTCGGCGAACCTCATACAACCATTCACACTCCATGGCTGCCGTGACGCCTATCCCCATCCAGTCCATCCTGATCGCGAACCGCTCGGAAATCTCGATCCGCGTGATGCGCGCCGCCGCCGAGCTGAACATGCGCACGGTGGCCGTGTATTCGAAGGAAGACCGCCTCGCGCTGCATCGTTTCAAGGCAGACGAAAGCTACCTGATCGGCGAAGGCAAGAAGCCGCTCGCCGCGTATCTCGACATCGACGACATCCTGCGTGTCGCGCGGCAGGCCAAGGTCGACGCGATCCATCCCGGCTACGGCTTCCTGTCTGAGAACCCCGATTTCGCGCAGGCCGTGATCGACGCCGGCATCCGCTGGATCGGCCCGTCGCCGGAAGTGATGCGCACGCTCGGCAACAAGGTGGCCGCGCGCAACGCGGCGATCGCGGCTGGCGTGCCGGTGATGCCGGCGACCTCGCCGCTGCCGGACGACGTCGATGCTTGCAAGGCGCTGGCCGCGGAAGTCGGCTATCCGCTGATGCTGAAGGCGAGTTGGGGCGGCGGCGGGCGCGGGATGCGCGTACTGGAAAACGCCCAGGATCTCGAGACGCTGCTGCCGGTTGCGCGCCGCGAAGCGCTGGCCGCGTTCGGCAACGACGAGGTGTATGTCGAGAAGCTCGTGCGCAACGCGCGGCACGTCGAGGTGCAGGTGCTCGGCGATCTGCACGGCACGGTCGTGCACCTGTACGAGCGCGACTGCACGGTGCAGCGGCGCAACCAGAAGGTGGTCGAGCGAGCGCCGGCCCCGTATCTCGACGACGCGGGCCGGCACGCGCTGTGCGAATCGGCGCTGCGCCTGATGCGCGCGGTCGGTTATACGCATGCGGGCACCGTCGAATTCCTGATGGACGCCGACACCGGCCAGTTCTACTTCATCGAGGTGAACCCGCGCATCCAGGTCGAGCACACGGTGACCGAAATGATCACCGGCATCGACATCGTGAAGGCGCAGATCCGCATTACCGAAGGCGGCCGGATCGGGCTCGCCGACGATGCGACGGATGGCGACGGCACACTCGTCGCGCGCGCGGCCGGCGTGCCGGAACAGCACGCGATTCCGCTGAACGGCAACGCGCTGCAATGCCGGATCACGACCGAGGACCCGGAGAACGACTTCCTCCCCGACTACGGACGGCTCACCGCGTACCGCAGCGCGGCGGGCTTCGGCGTGCGGCTCGACGCGGGCACCGCGTATGGCGGCGCGGTGATCACGCCATATTACGACTCGCTGCTCGTCAAGGTGACGACCTGGGCGCCGACGGCCGCCGAATCGATTCACCGGATGGATCGCGCGCTGCGCGAGTTCCGGATTCGCGGCGTCACGTCGAACCTGCAGTTCCTCGAAAACGTGATCAACCACCCGGCGTTCATCACCGGCGACGTGACGACGCGCTTCATCGACAAGACACCGGAGCTGCTCGAATTCGCGAAGCGCGGCGATCGCGCGACGAAGCTGCTGCGCTACCTCGGCGAGCTGAACGTGAACGGCAACGCCGAGATGAACGGCCGCACGCTGCCGGCGCTGCCGCTGTCGAAGCCGGTGCTGCCGAAGATCGATACGACCGCGGCGATTCCGGCCGGCACGCGCGATCGGCTGCGTGAACTCGGGCCGGAGAAGTTCGCGCGCTGGATGCTCGACCAGAAGCAGGTGCTGCTGACCGACACGACGATGCGCGACGCGCACCAGTCGCTGTTCGCGACGCGCATGCGTACCGCCGACATGCTGCCGATCGCGCCGTTCTACGCGCGAGAGCTGTCGCGGTTGTTCTCGCTCGAATGCTGGGGCGGCGCGACCTTCGACGTCGCGCTGCGCTTCCTGAAGGAAGACCCGTGGGAACGCCTTGCGCTGCTGCGCGAGCGTGTGCCGAACATCCTGTTCCAGATGCTGCTGCGCGGCTCGAACGCGGTCGGCTATACGAACTACGCGGACAACGTCGTGCGCTTCTTCGTGCAGCAGGCCGCGAGCGCGGGCGTCGACGTGTTCCGCGTATTCGATTCGCTGAACTGGGTGCGCAACATGCGCGTGGCGATCGATGCGGTGGGCGAGAGCGGGATGCTGTGCGAAGGCGCGATCTGCTACACGGGCGACCTGTTCGACACGTCGCGTTCGAAATACGACCTCAAGTACTACGTCGGCATCGCGCGCGAACTGCAGCAGGCCGGCGTGCACGTGCTGGGCATCAAGGACATGGCCGGCATCTGCCGTCCGCAGGCGGTCGCCACGCTCGTGAAGGCGCTCAAGGAAGAAACCGGGCTGCCCGTGCATTTCCATACGCACGACACGAGCGGCATCGCCGCAGCGTCGGTGCTCGCGGCGGTCGAAGCCGGCTGCGACGCGGTGGACGGCGCGCTCGATGCGATGAGCGGGCTCACGTCGCAGCCGAACCTGTCGAGCATCGCGGCGGCGCTGGCCGGCAGCGAACGCGATCCCGGGCTGGATCAGGATCGCCTGCACGAAGCGTCGATGTACTGGGAAGGCGTGCGCCGTTATTACGCGCCGTTCGAATCAGAGATCCGCGCGGGTACGGCCGACGTCTATCGTCACGAGATGCCCGGCGGCCAGTACACGAACCTGCGCGAGCAGGCGCGCTCGCTCGGCATCGATCATCGCTGGACCGAGGTGTCGCGCGCGTATGCGGACGTGAACCGCCTGTTCGGCGACATCGTGAAGGTCACGCCGACGTCGAAGGTGGTCGGCGACATGGCGCTGATGATGGTCGCGAACGACCTCGGCGTGGACGACGTGCGCAATCCGGACAAGGACATCGCGTTCCCCGAGTCGGTCGTGTCGCTGTTCAAGGGCGAGCTGGGTTTCCCGCCCGACGGCTTCCCGCCGGACCTGTCGCGCAAGGTGCTCAAGAGCGAGCCGCCCGCGCCGTATCGCCCCGGCGACCAGATTCCGCCGGTCGATCTCGACGCGGTGCGCACGCAGGCCGAGGCCGCCTGCGAGCAGCCGCTCGACGACCGGCAACTCGCGTCCTACCTGATGTATCCGAAGCAGACGGTCGACTATTACGCGCACGTTCGCGCCTACAGCGACACGTCGGTCGTGCCGACGCCGGCGTTCCTGTACGGGCTGCAGCCGCAGGAAGAAGTGGCGATCGACATCGAGCCGGGCAAGACGCTGCTCGTGTCGCTGCAGGGGCAGCACGCCGATGCGCAGGACGGCATCGTGAGGGTGCTGTTCGAACTGAACGGCCAGTCGCGCTCCGCGCTGGTCGAGCAAAAGAGCGTCGTGCAGGCGGGCAAGGAGCGTCACGGCCTGCAGTGTGCCGATCCGGCGAATCCGCTGCACATCGCCGCGCCGATGCCGGGCTCGGTGGTGACGGTCGCCGTCCAGCCGGGGCAGCGCGTGATGGCCGGCACGACGCTGCTCGCGCTCGAGGCGATGAAGATGGAAACGCACATCGCGGCGGAGCGCGACTGCGAGATCGCGGCCGTGCATGTGAAGCCGGGTGATCGGGTCGCGGCGAAGGATCTGCTGATCGAGCTGAAGGGCGCGGCGTAACGCGCGCCGCGCCGCTTGCGTCATCGGGCCTCGACACGACGGCCTGCCGCGCGGCACGGCTCGAATCGACGCGACTCGATCGGTTTCGAATCGAGCCGGTTCCGGGGCGGGCCGGCCGGGCACCGGCCGCCACGCCGCGATGCGCTTCGGGGGTCGATTCCGTGTTCCGTACATTGGCGGATGCCTGCGCACGCGTTCCGTCTCGACATCGTCGGAAAAGCCCTGCCTCAGACCGCGGGCGTTCGATCGCCGCGTCAATGTCTGTTTCAAAGTACGGAACATATCGGCGCTACAATTGACTCGCTTCCCGGTTGGCTCGTGTAATGAAGCCCATCAGACGGTCGCATCGGTGAGCGTCGCCACCGCGCGTGGCGTCCCGCCCCGACCGATCGGGACAGGCAGTTCATGGCCGCTTCCAGAGCCAGATCGAGACAAATGGAGCAATCGATGTCGCCGCACGCAAACCGGGCAGCGGTGCCCCTGTCAGGACAGGAAGACGCGGGTTGGCACGACGCGCCGATCGGAGACAGCGAGCGCCCGGACGGCGGGCAGGCGTCCGGCGCGATGGTCGTGCCGCTGGCGCGAAGCCTCGCGATCCTGGCCGCGTTCTCGCCGCACGAACCGTGGCTCGGCAATCAGGAGCTCGTGATCGAAACGGGCATCCCCGCACCGACGGTGTCGCGCATGGTGCGCTCGCTCGTCGCGCTCGGTTATGTTCACTACTCGCCGCAGCGCCGCAAGTACCGGCTGGCGGCCCCCGTGCTGTCGCTCGGTTATGCGGCGATCGCGCATTCCAACGTTCAATTGCTCGCGCGACTCGAAATGCAGGCGTTCGCGAACATGAACGACACCTACGTGATGCTCGGCACGCGCGACCGTCTCGACGTGATCGTGCTGGAAACGTGCGCGGGCAAGCCGGCGTCGGTCGACCTGAAGCTGTACGCCGGCACGCGCCTGCGCATCGCGTCGTCGCCGATGGGCTGGGCGTTGCTGGCCGCGTTGCCGGAACTCGAACGCTTCTACCTGCTCGGCAACATCGAACGCAAGACGGGCCGCGACTGGCCCAACCAGCGCCGCCGCATCAGCGAGGGCATTTCGCAGGTGCACAACGTCGGTTATTGCATGTCGCTCGGCGAGTGGGAGCCGGACCTGACGATTCTCGCGGTGCCGCTGGTGGTCCAGGATCACACGCCGCTCGTGCTCGCCTGTATCGGGCGCAGCGCGCGGCTCGGGCGCGCGCGGGTCGAACGCGAACTCGGGCCCCGGCTGGTGGCGGCGGCCCAGCATCTGCAGGAGCAGGCGGTCGTCATCGACTGACACGAACATGAACCGGACCGACAAGCAACAGGGCGTCACGCTGACCGTCGAGCGCGGGCTCGAGGTACTCCACGCATTCCGCGCGGCGCGCGCGCCGCTGTCCAACGCGGAACTGGTGCGGCGCACCGGCCTGCCGAAAGCCACGGTGTCGCGCCTGACCACCACGCTGATCTCGATCGGCTACCTGCGCAGGGTGGGCGGCGGGCGTCAGTTCGAACTCAGTGCCGGCGCGTTGAGCATCGGCCACGCGTATCTGGAAGCGAATCCCGTCACGCGCCTCGTCACGCCCGTGATGCAGAAGCTGGCCGACAAGCTGAACCTGTCGGTCGCGCTCGCCGTCCCGCACCGGCTCGACATGGTGTATATCGCATGGCGCGCGAGCGCCCGGATCGCGACGCTGCGCCTCGGCGTCGGTTCGCTGCTGCCGATGGCGACGACTTCGGTCGGGCGCGCGTATCTGTACGGGCTGCCGGACGCGATGCGCGAGCCGTTGATGGCCGAACTGCTCGACGCGGCGGGGGACGATGCGGGCACCGTCCGCGAGAACCTCGATGCCGCGTTCGAGGACCTGAAGCAGACGGGCGTATGCATGTCGGTCGGCGAATATCAGCGCAACGCCTACGGCGTCGCATTGCCGATCGTGGTCGGCCGGACCCGCACGCTGATGGCGCTGAATTGCGGGGCCGTGGAACTGGAACCGGACATGACGGCGATCCGCCAGCGTGTGACGCCCGAATTGAAGGTGGCGGCCGAGACGCTGTCCTTCATTCTGAGCGACGTCGACTGCGAGCCCTGAAAATCAGGCGCGGACGCGGGTGTTGGCCGGCTTCTTTAACTAACTAATGATCGTTACATTTGAGGGATGCGGTACCGTCAGGTGCCGGTAACCGGAGACGTTTCATGCAAGCGCAAACCGAGTACGAGGATTCGGGCGTTCGGTCGATCGCCGACGCGGAAGCGATCGACCGACTTTCGTCCGAGCGATTCACCTGCCGCGCGTATCTGCCGGATGCGGTTCCGGCAGACGTGATCGAGCGTATCGTCGACGTCGCGAAACGCGCGGCGTCGTGGTGCAACGTGCAACCGTGGCACGCGACCGTGACGTCCCGCGACACGACCGAACGCTTTCGCGAGGCGCTCGTCGCGCATGCGGCGCAGCATCCCGGGATCGATTCCGACCTGCCGTTCCCGGACGAATATCGCGGCGTGTACGGCGAGCGGCGCAGGGAAGTCGGCTATGCGCTTTATGCGGCGCTCGGCATCGCGCGCAGCGACAGGCCGGCGCGCGAGCGGCAGGTCGCGGAGAACTTCCGGCTGTTCGGCGCGCCGCATGTCGCGTTGCTGACGATACCGGCCGAGCTGGGGCCGTATGCGGCGCTCGACTGCGGCGCGTTCGTCGCGTCGTTCATGCTGGCGGCGCGGGCGCACGGTATCGCGACGACGGCACAGGCGGCGCTCGCGCATCACGCGCGATTCATCCGCCGCTATTTCGGGATCGGCGACGAGCGGAACTTCGTCTGCGGCATCGGGTTCGGTTATGCCGACATGGCGCATCCGGCGAACGCGTTCCGTTCCACTCGCGTGGCCACGGCGGACGTGATGCGGATGGTCTGACCGGTGCCGCTCCGGTCGGCATCCGTCGTGCCCATGCGCGACGGCAACGGCGGCGCGGATCGGCGCGAACACACTCACTCGGCAATGGCGCCGCGCGGCGGCGCAGGAAAGGAGAGGACACGATAATGGTTGGAACGAACGACACGCCCGGCCCCGCGCTGGCCATCGTGCAGGCCGCGTGGAACGCGGCCGCGCGCGACTGGAATCCCGACGCGCTGACGGACATCTACACGGCGGATGCGCTGTTCTTCGGCGGCCGACCCGGCCATTCGGCCGGACGCGACGCGATCCGTGCGTATTTCGCGTCGTACGACGGCGTGATTCGCTCGGCCACGCTGGCGCTGGTCGAGCAGCACTTCATCCGCTTGGGCGACGACTGCTTTCTCGCGCAAGGCTACGGGGAATTCGCGTTCGTCCTCGGTGACGGCAACACGTCGCGCTCGCGTTTGCGCACGACGCTCGTGATCGCGTTGCAGCAGGGCGAATGGAAAGTCCGCCAGCACCATTTTTCGACTTCGCCCGACACCCCGCCGATCTGAATCGGCCGATCCGCATGCGCGGACGCTCGCGCGTCCGCGCGTCACGGTCATGCAGCGGGTACATGGCGCGCGAGAAACTGCGCGGCAGCCTGGCCGAACACGTCGTTGCGGTCGCCGGCGACCATGTGTCCCGCCGCGGCGACATTCACGTATTCCGCATGCGGGCAGAGTTCGAGAAACTCGCGAACGCCGGCTTCGCTGACCACGTCGGAACTGCCGCCGCGCACCAGCAGCGTGGGGAGCGCGAGGTTGCGCGCGCAGGCCGAGAAGCGCGCGTGACGGGCAGCAAGATCCGTCGTTCCCGACAGGAAGCGCGGGTCCCAGTGCCAACGGTAGCGGCCGTCGTCGCCGAGCCGGACATTCTTCGACAGGCCGGCATGACTGCCCGGACGCGGCGGGCTCGAGCGGTAGCGGCCGATTGCGTCGGCGACTTCGTCGAGCGAGCCGAAGCCGTCGGGATTCTGCTGCATGAACGTCCTGATGCGCGCGACGCCGGCCGGCTCGGTGTACGGCACGATATCGACCAGGATCAGCGCGCGTGCGTCGATCCGGCGTTCTCCGATCGCGACAAGACTGGTGCCGCCGCCCAGCGATGCGCCGATGAGTACCGGACGGCGCCCGCCCAGCGCGCCGACGACGTGCAGCAAGTCGTCGACGAACGCGTCCTGGCTGTAGTCGCCCGCGGCGCTCCAGTCCGAGTCGCCATGTCCGCGCGCATCGTACGCGACGGCGAAGTAGCCAGCGCTGCCCAGCAACGCGCCCGTGCCGCCCCATGCGTGACGCGTCTGGCCGCCGCCGTGGAGCAGCACGACGAGCGGCGCGTCGGGATGCCCCCACGTATCGCCCGCGAGCCGCACGCCGTCCGCGGTGCGCCACAGGTGCGCGGGATCGGGGGTGCCGGGCAGCCGGTTTCCCGGTTTGGCGGGGGCTCGCAAGACGGATTCGGTTGATGAAGGCATGACGGGACGATGATCGACGGATGGAGAAGGGCGGGCTGCTCGCGCGGGCCGCCGTGCCCTCGAACTTCGCCGGTGGGCGCATGCGTGTCAACGCGAGCGGCCACGGTGTTCCGTACAGTGAGCGCGCGGACGCTGCATGGTTCGACGCCATCGTGCGAACGCTGCGCAACGTCGAACCGCCGACGAGAGATTCAGGCAATCGTGCGGCCGGCGAACCCCGCGCGGCAGGCGTGCCGACGGTGTTTTGGCTTACTGGCTCGCGCCCTGAAAATAGGCTACCCTCTCAAACATTAGTTTTGTGCCGCCACGTGGCGGCATGCGAGAGGATCAGGCAGTACCCGGGGAGACGGAGACACGCCGCCGGCCGCCACCGGCGAGCCGGAACGGCAACGGGATGATCATGCGGGCGGCGCCCTCCACGACGCCGCGCGGCCGGGCACTGCGCATGCGGCATCCGGATCTCTTCACTTCATCTTGATAACAGCGGACGGCTGATACACGAACGTGCGAAAGCGAAATGTAAATCCCAGCGCGGATACCCGGGAAACCTTGCTGCGGCTGGCCGCGCGCTCCTTTGCGACGCAGGGCTATGCCGCGACGACGATGCGCGCCATCGCCGACCAGGCCGGCATCGAGGCGGCCAGCATCTACTATCACTTCTCGTCGAAGGAAGAACTGGTCGACGTCGTGATGGAGCACGGTGCGGACAGCATCGTGCAGCACATCAAGGAACACTTCGACGCGCTGCCGCCCGATGCGACGGCCGACGCGCGCTTCAGGGCAGCGCTGGTCGGGCAGATGAGCGCGCTGATCAAGTTCGGCGACTACGCGCTCGCGCATGGCCGGCTGCTGACCCAGCTTCCGGACAAGGTGCGGGAGCGTCAGGTCAAGCGGCGCGAGCGCCACCAGCAGCTGTGGACCGCGGTGTTCGACGACTTGCGCACCGAAGGTTTCCTGCGCGAGGACGTCGACATCGCGCTGTGCCGCGTGTTCGTCCTCGGTTGCATCAACTCCGTCCAGACCTGGTTCGACCCGAAGAAGGGCTCGCTGGACAAGGTCGCCGACCAGCTCGCCACGATGTTCTTCGAAGGCGTGAAGCCCGCGGCAGGCGCGAAGCCCGCGGCGAAAGCCAGGCGCGGCAGCCGCAAGGCCGAACTGGCCGCATCGTCCTGACGCCGCGCGGCTGAGCGGCCGGCGGCGCGCTGCACGGCGCGCGCAACCGGCTCACGCGACCGCGCGATCGCGCAGCGCCGGGCCTCGCGGAAGCCGCCGTTCGAGAAAATCGAGCACGGTATGGACGAACCGGTCGTTGTGTTCCCCCGCGACCGTGTGGCCGGCATCCCGCACGTCCGCATATTCCGCGTGCGGGCACAGGTCGAGGAACTCGCGCGCACCCGCCTTGCTGACGATTTCCGACTCCTCCCCGCGCACGAGCAGCGTCGGCAGCTTCAGGCGGCGCGTGCTGGCCGCAAAGCGCGTATGGCGTCGCGCCAGGTCGCGCGGCCACGCGAGAAAGTGCGGATCCCAATGCCAGCGATACTTCCCGTCGTCGTAGCGCAGGCTGCGGGCGAGGCTTTCCTGCGTGAACGCATGCGCCGGGCGCGCGCGATAGTTGCGGATCGCGTCGGCCGCTTCGTCCGGTGATCCGAAACCGTCCGGCGGCTGCCGCATGAACGACTGCAGGCGCAACACGCCTGCCGGTTCGATGTACGGTGCGATGTTGACGAGCACGAGCGCTTCGGCGTCGACATACCCTTCGCCGACCGCGAGCAGGCTCGTCCCGCCGCCGAGCCCCGCGCCAACGAGTACCGGCCGCCGGCCTTCGAACATCGCGGCGACACGCTCGAGGTCGCGGATCATCGCCCCCTGACTGTAGTTGCCGGTCGGCGACCAGTCCGATTCTCCATGTCCGCGCGCATCGAACGCCACGGCATGAAAGCCCGCCGCGCCGAGCGTACGGCCCATGCCGCTCCACGCATGGCGCGTCTGCCCGCTGCCGTGCAGCAGCACGACGGGCGTGCCGTCGGGGTCACCCCACGAGCGGCCCGCGAGCCGGATTCCGTCGGCGCCTTTCCAGGTGTGCGTGGTGCCGGCCGGGCCGACCGCACGTGTTCCCGTCGTCATCGCATGGTTCATGATCCGATTGCATTCGCGTTGCGCAGCCCCGGCCGGAGCGCCGGCCATTGATGATCCTCGTCCGGCCGGCTTCCGGCGCTGCATTGCCGAAATGTCATGCATGCCGAACGGAATTCGGCGCGCCCGTGCATACGTTCGCGCCAGTTGGCAATCGAGTCAATCGACGCGGCCGGAATGTTCCGTACTCCGGCCGAATGGGGCGAGGCACATCGCATCGTGCCCCATGGGGCACCGTTAGAACCGCTTGTTGATCCCGATGATCGCGCCGATCGTCGTGCCGGGCGCGCCGTACAGCGCGTTGTCGATCGACAGGCCGAATTTTTGCCGGCCGTGATTGTTCACCGCGCCGACCTCCGCATACAGCGAGGTTGCCTTCGACAGGAAGTAGCGCGTCGTCAGCGCACCGAGCAGCGTGTGATTGTTCGCATCCTGCGGATCGCGGATGTACCACACGCCCGAGTTGATGTCGAGCTGCGGCAGCGGATAGTAATCGAAGCCGAGATTCCAGACGTTGTTGGTGCCGCCGTTCGTCACCCCGCCGGCGACCGTCGTCGGCAGCTTGTAGCTGGTGAACGAGCCCTTCACCGCGAACGTGCCGAAGTGGTAGCTGAGCCCGAGCATCCGGCCCAGGAACGGCTGCTGGAAGATCGTCAGCCCCGCGGAATTCCTGGCCGAACTCGAGTCGTACATTGCGGCGTTCACGACCAGCCCGCGAAACTCGTAGCGCGCGCTGACCGAATACTGCTGCGCCGCGCGGTAGTCGCCCGGTATGCCGCCGAATGCATACATCGCGCTGGCGGAAAACCCGGCGAACTTCGGGCTCGTATAGGTAATCGCATTCGGATTGAAACTGCCGACGAAGGTATTGGCGCCGTAGACGGAAAACGCCGTGCCGAACTGGCCGGCGTTGCGCGGGTCGGCCTCGTAGATCGCCAGCACGAACGGCGAATACTGCACGCCGGCCTTCAGCTGACCGAAGTTGCCGTCGACGGCCAGCCAGGCCTGGCGACCGAAGAAATTGCCGTTGCTGTTGTCGAAGCCGCCGTTGACGACGCTCACGCCGCTTTCCAGCCTGAAGGTCGCCTTCAGTCCGCCACCGAGGTCTTCCTGCCCGAACAGGCCGAAATTGGAGGGTTCCAGCCCGCCGTTGATGAGGCTGACCTGCTTGCCGCCGTTCGTACCGGTCGTCGGGTTGTGCGTCTTGCTGGTGAACAGCAGGCCCGTATCGAGCGTGCCGTACAGCGTGACGCTGCTTTGCGCCCAAGACCATGCGGGCAGGAGAGCGACGCCAAGCGCGAGGATCGTCTTCTTCGTGCCCAACCCTGATGATCGGCTTACATTCATTTCGGTATCCGAATTTAATGAGAAGTGAAGGAGCGGAATGTGTCGAATTGCCGAGGCTGTGCGGCGGATTCAGGACCGGACGGATGGGCCGGTTCGTTCTCGATGTCCGGGTGCGGACAGTCGTCTTTTAGTACGACGACAATCTAACGTTAGGTAGATTGAGGGGCGTGACATCGAATCTCCATCGGGTATAACCCGAGGCGGATTCGTGCTTTCAGGCAATGATCCGTTGGCTGAATACCGGCGTTCCGTACTTCAACTTATTCAATCGATCGCGGCGCTGGGAAACATGATCCGTTCTACGTAATAAAGCGCGTGGAAGCGTTCCCATACGGGTGTTGGAGGTCGTGTTTACTCGATTCGGAGGCGATGTCGCTGTCGAACGGCGTTTTACCCGACGGAACGAAATTTTTCAGGTTCGCCGTCGCTGCAAGTGCAGCTCGATCCGGAAATCGGCGCGCTCGTCCATGGACGGAGCGTTCATCGCATGCATCGAGGCGCAATCCATACCGTGCGCAGCTTCGTCGAAGGTCGGATGGACGTGCGGATTAGCGCGGCCGATGCAACGTGTCGTGGGAGAGATGGAGCGGAGAGAGCGTCGTCAGCCGCGATCCGGGCCCGCACGCGGGGGATCAGGCGGAGGTGCCTGCAACCTGGTCATTCGCGTCGGGTGATGCGGGCAATGCGTGCAATGCGTGCGAACGCTGGCGGTGAAGGCCCGGGCGAGCCCTCGCCGCACACGGCGCACCTGCTTCGCGGCGCGCTTACTTGCCCATCGGCTTCGCGAACATCATGTGCGACATGCCGCCGTCGCATGCGATTGCCTGGGCCGTGATGTAGCCGGCCGCGGGCGACGCAAGATACACGATCAGGTCGGCGACTTCGTCCGGCTGGCCGACCCGGCTCATCGGCAGCATCGCCGCAAGCTGGTCGAGCAGTTCCTGTGGTACCGAGCCGCGCGCCATCGGCGTGTCGATCACGCCTGGCAGCACGACATTCACGCGCACGCCGTAGGATGCCCACTCGTGTGCCATCTGCCGGCTGAGCGTGATGAGCGCCGCCTTGCTCGGGCCGTAGGCGCCGCCCTGCGAATAGCCGTGCACGCCCGCCAGCGAAGCCGTGTTCACGATCGCCGCATGCGGGCTCTGCTTCAGGTGCGGCAGCGCGCTGCGCGCGAGCATCAGCGCACCGTCCACGTTGACCTGGAAGCCGCTGCGCCATTCGTCGATCGACACGTCCTCGAGCATCCCGGAACGAACCAGCGCGGCCGTGTTGATGACGACGTCGAGCCGTCCGAAGCGCTCGACCGTCCTGGCGATGGCCGCGTCGATGTCCGACTGTTTCGATACGTCGAGGCCGAGCGCCAGCGCCTGGCCGTCGCGTCGCGCGATCTCGCCAGCCACGCGTTCAGCGTTGCCCGCGTTCAGGTCGGCGACGGCGACCGCACCGCCGTTCGCCGCGAAGGTTTTCGCACTGGCCTCGCCCATGCCGCTGCCGGCGCCGACCACCAGCGCGACCAGCCCCTTGATGCGAGAATGGATCATCCAGTCGTGCGGTGCTGCGTTGTTGAATTCGGTTTTGCTCATCGGTTGCTCCTCCAGATGTTTGTTCATGCGCCGGCACGCATTCGGCCGACGGTCCAGTACGACGGTCTTGACTTCGGGAAACGCTTCGAGGCCACCCGCGCCCGATTGCTTGAAGCCGCCACAACCGATGGAGAAATCGGTGCGAGACCTGTTGTCTCCCACCAACCCCGCACGCAGCGGCCGCGCGACGCACAGTGCCCGCTCTGTGTCGTGCGCGAACAACGTCGCATTGAACCTGAAGATCGTGTCGTTCGATATGGTTGCGTGCGCATCCAGTTAATCGGTCGCTCAATTGAACGCGGCACAGGTGTCAGTGCACGAGAGCGCCACCCAGCGACCGCCGATGCAAAGGCGATCCGCGTGCGGCATGACGGGTCATGAGGTGGTTTTTCAGGTTGCTGTCGCTGCTTAGTGGCCGGACGACCGAACCAACTGGCGGATGATGGTGCCGAAGTCCTCCACCTTCTCGAGATTCAGTACGCTGTCGACGACCTGCTCGACAGTCGATACCGGCAGCAGGCCGTCGACGAACGTGCGGAACTTGTTCACCAGTTCATCGGTGGTCATGTAGGTCGCGGGGTCCACCGACGGCGTGCCTTTGGGGAACATCTTCTCGCCGGCGAAGACCTGGCCGCGCGCACGCACTTCGACGCGCGACGGGCGGCTGGTGATGTCCGCCGAGATCGACTGGAAATAGGTCGGATGGGTTTCCAGCGACACGCGATTCATCAGCGCCATCACGGACGGATCGAACACGACGGCCGGGTCCTGCCAGCGCGGGCCGGGCGGAATGCGATGGGCCGCGACGGCCAGGCCGTGCGAGAAGCAGAACTGCGCGTCGTGCACCTCCAGGATTTCGCGGTTGGTGAAGCAGGGCAGCACATAGGCCCAGCCTTCGCCGAACGATGTGATGCCGTCGATCTCGTGGGGCTTCAAATCGTGTTGCGTGACGATGTCGATCAGCAGGTCGAGCGGCGCGTGCATCACGCGGCAGTGCGGATACGGCTTGAACATCTGGAAGCCTGGAAAACGCCACTCGTCGCCCAGATCCCGCGTGATGATCTCGGGCATCCAGCGGTCGGTACCGATGAAACTCGCGTAACCGTTGACCGCATCATCGAGGATGCGCACATCGCCGCGATGGCCCAATTCGCCCAGGTCGGCGGCCGTGAGCGCGATGTTGGTCAGGCCGCCGGCCAGCTGGTACTTGATGGTGGCGGTGGGCGCGTGCGTGAACCACGCGCGCTGCGCATTCACCGGTGCCGATGCAGCGGCCAGGCCTAGTGCGTTGGCCAGTTGCGCCGCCGACAGCCGCTTGAGCTTGCCCGCGGACGCGGTCGCGCCGAACACAGTGCTGCTGTAGCCCACGACCGATGCGGGATTGGCCGACTTGCCGTCCTTGGTGTCGCGGTAGCCGCTCATCGCGGCGCCGAAGCGATACGACATCTCGTGCGACACCGCCACAGCGGCGATCAGGTCGCGGCCGGCACGCCGGTGCGTCTCGGCCGTCGCGAATGCGCCGGGCAACACGTACGGGCTCACGTGGCCCGGCAACAGCACCGAGTCCGCATCCAGCGCGTTCAGCAATTCGCTGTTGGCGAACGCGGCACCGTAGGCGGTCGAGCGTTCGCCGGTGCCGATGATGGTCGCGTCGCCCGCGCGGCCGCCGATGCGGCGGCCCGTTTCGATGCCGATGCGTCCCCTCGGATGATCGATCCCCGCCAGCGCGACACCCAGCGAATCGAGAATGTCGCGCTTGCACTCCTGCACGACGATGTCGGGTAGCCGGGCGATGTCGACGCCGGCCGAGAAGTCGGCCAGTTGCTGGATGAGGGTCGGGTGACTCATGTGTCTCGCTCCTTGTTCTGATTCTGTTCCTGCGAATGCCTTCAGGTTTGGCGCTGAACCCGCCGCACGCAACGTTTGTGTCGAAAACGTTCCGCGCGTCGAAACGCGCGCGCCGGAAGGCGCGCGTTTGACTCGCGGCATGCGGGGATTCCCTGATGGGAAATCCCCGCAAGCAAAATAGAATAACAACTGTTAGTTAGATTGCAGGATATCCTGACGGTCCCTTGCGCTTTCCCCGGTACCGCGAACCGCCGCCGGTCACTTCATCGGCGGGCGTCGACACACGCCGCCCGCCGTTCCAGACAATCCCAGGGCCCAGCATGAAATACGAAGATTTCCAGTTCCTCCTGTTCGATCGCCGGCCGGACGGCGTTCTGCTCGTCACGCTCAATCGTCCGGAGGTCATGAATGCCACGAACAACCGGATGCACTGGGAATTGACCAAGGTCTGGGGCGTCGTCGGCGACGATCCGAACGTGAAGGTGGTCGTCGTGACGGGCGCCGGCGATCGCGCGTTCTCGGCCGGCGGCGATCTGTCCGTGGTCGAGGAAATGGCCGCCAGCCAGGAGGCCACGATGCGCGTGATGAAGGAGGCGTCCGACATCGTCTACAACATGCTCACGTGCGACAAGCCGATCATCTCCGCGATCAACGGCACGGCCGTCGGCGCGGGCCTCGTCGTCGCGCTGCTGGCGGACGTGAGCGTGATGGCCGAGGATGCGAAATTGACCGATGGACATGCGCGCCTCGGCGTGTCGGCGGGCGACCATGCGGCGATTGTGTGGCCGCTGTTGTGCGGGATGGCCAAGGCCAAGTATTACCTGATGACCGCGGATTTCGTCGATGGCAAGGAAGCCGAACGGATCGGCCTGGTCAGCTTTTGCGCGCCGCGCGCCGAGGTGCTGTCGCGATCGCTGGCCATTGCCGCCAACCTCGCGCGCGGCAGCCAGACCGCGATTCGCGCGACCAAGAAATCGCTTAACAACTGGATGCGCGTGGCGGGGCCGGTCTTCGACAACTCGCTCGCGCTGGAGATGCTGTGTTTCCTGGGGCCGGACGTCAAGGAAGGCGTCGCCGCATTGCGCGGCAAGCGCCAACCCGAATTTCCGTCGGCCCTGCTGCCGCAGTCGTGACCGGTCGGACGCGCGTATCCCGATCGCACTGCATCCTTCAATCTAACTAACGACAGGTTAAATGAGACAGCTCACCCTGCTTCTCGACGGCATGACGCATACCGAAGCCGCGCGCTGGCACGACGGCCGCTTCTGGTTCAGCGATCTCTACACCGAATGCGTGTACTCGATCCGCGAGGACGGCAGCAACCTCTGCGAGGAGATGCACGTTCCCGAATGTCCGTCCGGCATCGGCTGGCTACCCGACGGGCGGCTGATCGTCGTGTCGATGCACGACCGCGCGCTGTTGCGGCGCGAGCACGACGGGTCGGTCGTGCGCCATGCCGACCTGTCGCCGCACCTGGAATTCGAACCCAACGACATGGTGGTGGACGCGCAAGGCCGCGTGTGGGTCGGCAACCTGGGTTTCGACGTGATGAAGCTTGCGCCGCGCCGCCCGGGCCGGCTCGCGCGCGTCGATCCGGACGGCACGGTCACGATGGTGAGCGAGCCGCTGCACTTCGCGAACGGCGCGACGATCATCGACGGGCGCACGCTGGTGGTGTCCGAATCCTGGGGCAACCGGATGTCGGCGTTCGACATCCAGCCAGACGGTTCGCTCTCCGCGCGTCGCGACTGGGCGACCTTCGGCCCGGTGCCGCAGGACGAGGACGTGATCCGGTCGATGGGCGAAATCGTCGTGGCGCCGGACGGCATCTCGCAGGTCGATGCCGAGGGCGCGATCTGGGTCGCGGATTTCACGAAGACGCGCGTACTGCGCGTGGCGCCCGGCGGAAAGATTCTCGAGGAGATCCAGACCGGCGAGCGCAACTGCTACGCCTGCGCGCTGGGCGGCGAGGATCGACGCACGCTGTTCATGTGCGTGACGCCTGCGGATTTCAATCCGCAAGTGCGCCGCGCCAACCCGCTGAGTGCAGTGCTGTCGACACGCGTCGACGTGCCGCTGGCCTGATGCATCACGCCACCCCAACTGGAGCATTCATGACGACTATCACGGACACCGCACAAGCCGCGCGCGCAAAAGCGCTCGCGTGGATTGGGCAGGGCGCGAAGCGCCTGCTGATCGGCGGGCAATGGGTCGACGCCGCATCGGGCAAGACGTTCGAGACGATCAATCCCGCGACCGAACAATTGCTTTGCCGCGTCGCCGAGGCCGACAGCGCCGATGTGGACGCCGCGGTGATCGCCGCCCGCAAGGCGTTCGAAGCGCCGTCGTGGTCCGCGTTGTCGCCGCACGCCCGCACGCGCGCGCTGCTGAAGATCGCGGACAAGATCGAGGCCCACATCGACGAACTGGCCGCGATCGAGTCGCTCGACAACGGCATGCCGCTGTGGTTCGCGCAGGGCGCGGTGACGGCCACGGTGGACATCGTGCGCTACTACGCGGGCTGGTGTTCGAAGGTGCTCGGCACCACGATCCCGTCGGACGGCAGCACGCTGATCTATACATTGCGCGAACCGCTCGGCGTATGCGGCCAGATCATCCCGTGGAACGTACCGATCCTGATGGCCGCGATCAAGTTCGCCAACGCGCTGTGCTGCGGCAACACGGTGATCCTCAAGCCCGCCGAGCTGGCCTGCCTCACGTCGATCCGCCTCGCGGAGCTGATCCAGGAAACCGACCTGCCGCCGGGCGTGATCAACGTGCTGCCGGGCTTCGGTGCGACGGCGGGCGCGGCGCTGGCGCAGCACCCTGGCGTGGACAAGATCGCGTTCACGGGCTCGACGGCGGTCGGCAAGCAGATCACGCGCGATGCCACGGGAAACCTGAAGAAAGTGACGCTGGAACTCGGCGGCAAGGCGCCCAACGTGGTGTTTGCCGACGCCGACATCGAGAAGGCCGTGCAAGCCGCCGTGAAGACCTTCTGCGGCAACTCCGGCCAGGTGTGCTCGGCCGGCACGCGGCTGTTCGTGCAGGAGAGCATCCACGAGCAGGTCGCGGAGCGCGTGGCGCAGGTGGCGGCCGCATGGAAGGCCGGCGATCCGTTCGCGGCCGACACGAAGATCGGCCCGCTGATTTCGGCGACGCAGCGCGAGCGCGTGCGGTCGTACATCGGCGTGGGCCAGGAGGGCGGCGCGACGTTGCGGCTCGGCGGCCAGCCGTGGAGCGGCGCCGGCTACTTCGTCGAGCCGACGGTGTTCGACAACGTGCGCAACGGCATGCGGATCGCACAGGAAGAGATCTTCGGACCGGTGCTGTCGATCATCCCGTTCAAGGACGAGGACGATGCGGTGCTGCAGGCCAACGACACGACCTACGGCCTGTCCGCAGCGGTATGGACGCGCGACGTGGCGCGCGCGCACAAGGTCGTGCGTGCGCTCAAGGCCGGGCGGCTGTGGATCAACACCTTCGGCGAATCCGATCCGGCCATGGCGTTCGGCGGCTACAAGCAATCGGGGTGGGGGCGCGAATTCGGCCAGGAGTCGATCGAGGCCTACACGCAGACCAAGTCGATCATGCTCCGCATGTAACTTCGTCATCCAGAACAATTCAGAAGGAGACGCTCTTGAGCATCAACCCGAGCATGCCGGATTTCGTACGTGGCACCAAGAAGCTGCTGATCGGCGGGGAATGGGTCGACCCCGCCGGCGGCGAACGCATCGAGGCCATCAACCCCGCGACCGGCGAAGTGATGTGTCATATCGCGCAGGGCAACGCGCAGGACGTTGCCCGCGCCGTGGTTGCCGCGCGCCGCGCGTTCGAGGGGCCGTGGAGCCGCTTCACGCCGCATGAGCGGCGCAAGCTGCTGCTGCGCGTGCACGACGTCATCCTCGATCATTTCGACGAGCTCGCGCTGATCGAGACGCTCGACATGGGCGCGCCGCTCGCGCGCACGCGCGGCTACAAGGAATGGCTGTCGCAACTGCTGCAGTTCTACGCATCGCAAACCGGCGCCGGCGCGGTGGAAACACCGCCGATGTCGATCGCGCCCGGTTTCACGGCGCTCAAGCAGTTGATGCCGGTGGGCGTGGTCGGCGGGATCATCCCGTGGAACGGCCCGCTGATGGGGCTGTGGTGGATCTACGGCCCGGCGCTTGCCACAGGTTGCACGGCCGTGCTGAAGCCGGCCGAGGATGCGTCGCTGTCGTCGCTGCGCGTGTCGGAACTGATGATGGAAGCCGGCGTGCCCGAAGGCGTGATCAACGTCGTGACCGGCTACGGCAAGGACGTCGGCCAGGCGCTGGCCGAGCATCCGGACGTCGATCGCGTGGCTTTCACGGGGTCGGTGGGCACCGCGCAGGCCATCGTGCACGCGTCGGCCGGCAACCTGAAGCGGCTGCAGCTCGAACTCGGCGGCAAGTCGCCCGACATCGTGTTCGCCGATGCCGATCTCGACAAGGCCGTGCCCGGCGCGGCGATGGGCGTGTTCACGAACACCGGCCAGGTCTGCGTGGCCGGCACGCGCATCTTCGTGCAGCGCGCGATCCACGACGAATTCGTGCAGCGCATGGCCGCGTTCGCCGGCACCGTCCGGATCGGCGACGGCCGCGATCCCGATACGCAGATTGGCCCGCTGATCTCGCGGCGCCAGCTCGATCGCGTGATGCATTACGTGGACATCGGCGGCAAGGAGGCGCGGCTCGTGCACGGCGGCCAGCGCCCCGGCGGCGCGCCGGCCGGCGGCTTCTTCGTCGAGCCGACGGTGTTTGCCGACGTGCGCAACGACATGACGATTGCCCGCGAAGAAATTTTCGGGCCCGTCGCGTCGGTGATCCCGTTCGACACGATGGACGAAGCGTTGCAGCTCGCGAACGACACGCCGTACGGCCTCGCCGGCGGCGTGTGGACCAGCAGCCTGTCGACCGCGCACAAGGTGTCGCAGGGAATTCGCTCGGGCACCGTCTGGGTCAACTGCTACGGCGTGATCGACCCGGCCGTGGGCTTCGGCGGCACGAAGATGAGCGGCTACGGATGGAAGGGCGGGAAGGAGCACGTCGAGAGCTTCCTGTACCCGAAGGCCACCTATATCAATCTGGTCTGAGCCGGCACTACGCCGCTGCTCGACCGAACAGGAGACACAAGACATGAAGGGCGTAGTTTTCAGAGGTGAACGCACGCTGGAGATCCTGGATTTCGACGACCCGACGCCTGGCCCGGGCGAGGCCGTGATCGAGATGAAGGCATCCGGCATGTGCGGCAGCGACCTGCATTTCTATCGCAACAAGCCGGCCGACGTGATCCGCTCGCTGGGTTTCAAGGATCTCGCGTCGCGCGGGATGTCGGAGGACACGCCGATCATCGGCGGTCACGAGCCGTGCGGCCAGGTGGTCGCGGTCGGCGCGGGCGTCGATCCGCGTGCATTCAAGGCCGGCGACCGCGTCGCGGTGTTCCACTACGAAGGCTGCATGCACTGCGATCACTGCCGCACCGGCTGGACGCAGATGTGCAGCCACGGCGCGGATATCCACGGCGTCATCAAGCACGGCGGCCATGCGCACTACATGAAGGTGCCCGTGACATCGCTGGTCCACCTGCCCGACGAAGTGTCGTATGCCACCGGCGCCGCGATTTCCTGCGGCACGGGAACGGCGTGGGGCGCGCTGCTGCGCCTCGACATCAGCGCGCGCGACACGCTCGCGGTGTTCGGCCTCGGCCCGGTCGGGCTGTCGGCCGTGCAGCTGGCCGCGGCGATGGGCGTGGAAGTGATCGGCATCGACATCGCCGCCGACCGCGTCGCGCGCGCGAAGGAATTCGGCGCGACCCATGTGATCGACGGCAGCAAGCAGGACCCGATCGAGGAAATCCACAAGCTCACCGGCGGCCTGGGCGTGACCTGCGCGATCGATTGCGCGGGCGGCGACGTGCCCAAGCAGCAGGCCGTGCGCAGCACGCGCCCGTGGGGCCGTATCGCGCTGGTGGCCGTGGGCGGCAACCTCAACGTCGACGGCATGAAGGACGTGATCGGCAAGCAGCGCACCATCATCGGCTCCTACACGTTCTCGGAAGTCGGGATGAAGGACTGCATCCACTTCGTCGCGAAACACGGCGTGGACGTCGACAAGCTGTTCACCGACCACTGGAAACTCGAGCAGGCCGACGAGGCTTACCGGCAGTTCGACGCGCAGGCGGGCGGCAAGGGCGTGTTCCTGTTCTGAGCACGCCAAGGCATCCCGCGACCAGGAGACGGAACGATGGCGAAATTTGAACGGCAAGGGGTCGAAGACCCGATGGCCACGCTGTGCCGGATGGCGCTCCACACGCAGTACGCCGACCTGCCGGTCGGCGTCGCGCGCCATGCGAAGCAGACGCTGCTCGACGCGATGGGCGTCACCATCGGCGGCTCGGCGATGGAAGGCATTCCCGAGATCGTCTCGCTCGTGAAGGAGCGCGGCGGCAACCCGCAGACGCCGCTGCCGTTCTACGGCGGCCGCGTGCCGGCCCACGAGGCGGCGCTCGTGCTCGGCCCGATGCCGCGCGCGATGGATTGCGGCGACCTGCACGAAGAAGCCGGCCACGTGACCGAATACGTGGTGCCGACGCTGCTGGCCGCCACCGGCCTGCGCGGCAAGGTGTCGGGAAAGGAATTCCTCGCGGCGATGGCGGTCGGGCAGGAAATCCTGGTGCGGCTCGGCACGGCCTACAAGGTCATCAACCGCGCGATCAAGCATCACGAATGCGGCGGCCACTACATCTTCGGCGCGGTGGCTGCCGTGGGCAAGCTTCTCGGGCTGACGCAGGACCAGCTCGAAAACGCGCAGGGCATCGCGCGGACCATGACGCAACCCAACACGATGGGCATCTATTCGCCGGCCACGCTGATGGTGCGCATGCATCACGGGCTGGTGAGCCAGGCCGCGATCACGTGCTGCCAGCTGGCTCAGCGCGGCATCACGGGCCCGCGCGCCGAGGTGCTGACCGGGCCCAAGGGCTATCTGAGCACGGCGCGCTGGGAGACCGATCCCGACTTCATCCTGCACGCGCTCGGCGAGCACTGGGAGATGGAGAACATCATCACCAAGGGCTACAGCGCCTGCTATTTCTCGCATTCGTCGATCGACGCCATCCGCGAGTTGATGAAGGCGCACCGGTTCGGTGCGGCCGACATCGCCGGTATCCACATCGAGACGTCCACGCCGAGCTGGCGCGCGGTGTGCGAGCCGCAGGAGAAGAAGTGGCACCCGGTCACGGTGCCCGAGTGCCAGTTCAGTCTGCCTTACGTGGTGGCCATTGCCGCGTTAGACGACAAGGTGTTCCTCGAGTCGTACAACGAGGAGGCGCGCAACCGGCCCGAGGTGCGCGAGCTGATGACGCGCATCACCGCCGAGGAAAAACCCGAAGTATCCGACTGGGGGGCGCGCCTCGCCGTCACGCTGCGCGACGGCCGCGTGCTGAAGCAGGAATGCGTGTACGTGAAGGGCCACCCGCGCAACCCGTTCACGGAAGAAGACTTCATCGCCAAGTTCAGGCTCTGCGTGCCGTATGCCGCGATCGAGCTGTCGAAGCAGACGGTCGACAACATGATCGGCGACATCCTGCACCTCGACGAAGTGGACGACGTGGCCGCCGCGCTGCTCGATCCGCTCGTGCCGTCCGGGCACTGATCGATACACGGACGAAACCGGCGCGGAACGTTCGTGCCGGGCGAATCGCGGTGATCGCCCGGCACCATAAAAACATGTGAGGAGACCTCATGCATTCGCTCGAGCAGGTCACGATGGCCAAGGTGTTTCGGCGCCTCGTCCCGTTTTTCATGCTGTGTTATTTCATCTCGTTCCTGGATCGCGTCAACGTCGGCTTCGCCAGCCTGCAGATGAACGACGCGATCGGCCTCACGCCCGCGCAGTACGGCCTGGGCTCGGGGCTGTTCTTCCTGCTCTATTTCCTGTTCGAGGTGCCGTCCAACCTGTTGCTGGTGCGGGTCGGCACCCGCATCTGGATCGCCCGCATCCTGATTACCTGGGGGCTGATCTCGGGCGCCACGGCCTTCGTGACCGGCCCATGGAGCTTCTATGCCGTGCGCCTGCTGCTGGGCCTCGCCGAAGCTGGGTTCTTCCCCGGTGTCGCCTATTGCATCACGCTGTGGTTCCCATCGGCCTACCGTGCGCGCGTGATGGGCTATCTGCTGGTGGCCGCGCCGCTGTCGTCGGTGATCGGCTCGCCGATCTCGGGCATGTTGCTGGGGCTGCGCGCGCTCGACGGCCTGGGCGGGTTGCAAGGCTGGCAGTGGATGTTCCTGATCGAGGCGGCGCCCGCCGTGATCCTGGGCTTCGTCACGCTGCGCTACCTGACGGGTTCGCCGCGCGACGCGCACTGGCTGCAGCCGGACGAGCGCGCGTGGCTCGCCGCGCGCATGACGAGCGAGGACACCCGGCGCCGCGACGAACACAACATCCCGGTGGTGCGCGTGTTCAGCGACCGGCGCGTGTGGATGCTGGCGGCGATGGCGTTTGGCTTCTTCCTGACGATTTACGGCATCGGCTTTTTCCTGCCGCAGATCGTCAAATCGTTCGGCCTGACCAACGTGCAGACCGGCTTCGTCACGGCGATCCCTTACGTGATCGGCTCGGCGAGCCTGGTGTTCTGGGCGCGCCGCGCCGACCGCACCGGCGAGCGGCGCTGGAACATCGCGATTCCCGCGCTGATCGCCGCCGCGGCGCTGGTGGGGGCCGGCCTGATCGATGCGCCGGTGCTCAAGCTCGGCTGCTTCTGCGTGTTGGCCTTCGGCGTGTTCGGCGCGCTGCCCGCGTTCTGGGCGATCAATACCGACCTGCTGTCCGGGGCGGCCGCCGCGGCCAGCATCGCGTGGATCGGCGCGGTGGGCAACCTGGGCGGTTTCGCCGGGCCGTACCTGCTCGGCGTGACCAAGGCCCGGACCGGCGGCTACACGGCGGCGCTGCTGCTGATGGCCGTCGTCGCCTTGCTTGCAGCGGGTATCGCACTTTCGGTGGGGCGCCGCCGCCGCGCCTATCGCCCCGCATGAACCGACGTGGCCCGCACGCATGCCGGGCCATTCATCTTTCGATCATCAAGGAGACTGTCATGATCGACACCCGTGACACCCGGCCGGTTGCGCCGGACAACTGCCCGCCGCTCGAGCAAGCGGTGGTGCGCTTCATCCAGGAACTGAAATACGAGCATCTCGACGCGCGCGCTCATGCCGGCATCAGCCGGTTGATGCGCGACCAGATCGCGTTGCAGGTCGGCATTTCGAAACTGCCCTGGTCCGAGCAACTACTCGCGTATGCGACGGCCCAGCAGCGCCCGGGCAACAGCCGCGTGAGCGCGTCGGCGCTGACGATGAGCGCGGCCGACGCCGCGTTCGTCAATGGCTCGTACGGGCACGGCTTCGAGTACGACGACGCGCACGGCCCCAGCTATAGCCACCCCGGCAGCTGCGTGATTCCGGCCGCGCTCGCAATCGGCGAGGAGCTGGGTTCGTCGCTCGAGGAGATCATCGTCGCGATGGTGGCCGGCTACGAGGTTTATGCGCGCATCGGCATGCTGGCCGCGCCCGAACTGCTGCAGCGCGGTTATCACCCGCACGGCACGCTATCCAATTTCGGCGCGGCGGCCGTGGCCGCCAAGTTGCGCGGGTTCGACGCCGAGACGACACTGCACGCGCTGGCGATCGCGCTGAGCCACGTGTCGGGCACGACCGAGTACACATCGACCGGCGGCTCGATCAAGCGCATCCATGCGGGCATCGGCACGCGCAACGGGATGGTGGCGGCCGACATGGCCCGCGCCGGCATCACCGGCCCGCGCGCGTTCCTGAGCGGCAACAAGGGCTTCTTCCGCACCTTCCTGCAACGCACGGCCGGGGACAACGCCGAACAGCGCTTCGTCATCGACCGGCCGTTCGAGATCGGCACGGTGTGGCTGAAGGCGTATTGCGCGTGCTACTGCACGCACGCGTACATCGATGCGCTGCGGCCGTTCGCGGCGCGTCGCGCCGACATCGCCGACATCCACCTGAAGATCACGCCGCACTTCAACGTCGTCGTCGGCACGGCCAATGTCAACGCATACGCACCGAAGAACATCGAACACGTGCAGTTCAGCCTGCCGATCCAGGCCGCGTTCACGCTGCTCGGCAAGGGCAACGGCTACCCGGTACATCGCGACTACCTGGCCGGCAAGGTGGACATGGCGCCCGTGATCGACATCGCGCGCGGCATCCGCATCAGCGAGGAACCCGAGCTGGAGAAGCAGCATCCCGGCAAGTTCGTGGCCGACGTGACCGTCACGTTCAAGGACGGCCGCACCGAGCATGTGTTCGTCGGCGACCCGATCGGCACCGACACGAATCCGATGCCGGAGCACGAGCAGGATGCGAAGTTCATGGACCTGACCACGGACGTGCTGGGCACCGAACGGGCGCGCGCGCTGCTGGCCGCGCTGCGCGAGCTGAAGCCGGCGACGAAGGCGGCCGAGCTGACCGCGATGTGGGCCGTCGAAGGCTGACGGTGACACCCGTCCGGGGCGCCATGTGCGTCCCTGGGCGGGCGCAACACAAGACAATGGGCGGCGCCGGAATACCGGACGCCGCCCATTTTTTCATTGACCTTCCTGCGGACACCGGCCGTCGAAGCCGGGCGTGAACCACGAAGCTCCGTTGGGCCGCGCCTATTTCCGCACGCCGGCGACGATCGCCTCGGCCGCGCGGATCACCGGGAGATCGACCATGCGGCCGTCGAGGTTGAACACCGCGCCGCCGTGTTTCGCGGCTTCGTCGATTACGCGGCGCGCCCATGCCTGTTCTTCATCCGAATAGCCCAATGCGTCGTTCACGCCGGCGACCTGCGCCGGGTGGATGCACAGCTTGCCGCCGAAGCCGAACGCGCGCGCACGCCGGGCATCTGCCGCGAGGCGCTCGGCGTCGTCGGTGCGAACGGTCACGCCGTCGATCGGCGCGGGCAGCCGCGCGCGGCGCGAGGCGGCCACGAGCGCGTTGCGCGCAAAGGCCAGTTCAGGTTCTTCCGCCGATGCGCGCATGCCGAGGTCGAGCTGGAAATCCAGATGACCGAATGCGAGCCGAATGACCTGCGGATCGCGCGCCAGCGCATCGGCTGCATCGAGCCCGGCCAGCGATTCGATCAGCGCGACGATGCGCGCTGTGTCGCCGAGTTGTTGCGCGACGCGGCTCAGCGCATTCGCGTCTTCGGACTTCGGCAGCATCACGACGATGCCCTGCCGTGTCCAGTCGCGCAGCAATGCGATGTCCGCGTCGTGCCACGGCGTACCGACGGCATTCACGCGCACGACGGTGCGTGAGCGCTGTTCCGGCGTCAGGAGCGGCAGGTGCTGCGCGAGCTGATCGCGCGCGGCGTCCTTGCTGTCCATGGCGACCGCATCCTCGAGATCGATGACGATGCAGTCGGCGGCCGAATCGAGCGCCTTCGCGAAACGTTCGGGCCGGGTGGCCGGCACGAACAGGAAACTGCGCGCGTGATGAACGGGAGAAGAGGGCGTAGACATGGTTCAGATCGCGCCCGCGGCGCGCAGTTGTTCGATATCGGCGTCGGAGCGCCCGAGTTCGCGCAGAATCGCCATGCTGTGCTCGCCGAGCGCCGGCACCGCGTCCATGCGGACGTCGAAGCTGTCGATCGTGGCCGGCGGCAGCAACGCCTGAAGTTCGCCGGCTGGCGAATCGATGGTGCGGAAGCGCTCGCGCGCATGCAGTTGCGGGTGCGTCCACAGGTCGCTCACCTGGTTGACGGCCGCGTTCGCGATCTGTGCGTCGTCCAGGCGTGCAATGACTTCCTGCGCGGTGAGGCCCGCAAACGCCGCCTCGATCACGGCCTTCAGTTCGGCCCGATGTTCCGAGCGCCGGACGTTGGCGTCGAACCGCGGGTCGGTTGCCAGCGCCGGGTCGCGCAGCACGGTGTCGCAGAACGCTTTCCACTCGCGCTCGTTCTGCAGGCCGAGCATCACGACGCGGCCGTCGCCCGCCGTGAACGGGCCGTACGGGTAGATCGTCGCGTGCGCCGCACCGTTGCGGCCCGGCGGCTGCTGGCCGTCGTACGCGTAGTACATCGGGAAGCCCATCCACTCGGCCAGCGCTTCGAGCATCGAGATTTCCACGTGCGAGCCTTCGCCCGTCACGCCGCGCTGCAGGAGCGCACTGAGAATGCCCGTGTACGCATACATGCCGGCCGCGATATCCGCGATCGAGTTGCCGGCCTTGCTCGGTTCGTCGGGCGTGCCGGTGATCGACAGGAACGCGGCCTCGCTCTGGATCAGCAGGTCGTACGCTTTTTTGTCGCGATAGGGGCCGTCGCCGCCGTAGCCGGAGATGTCGCACACGATGAGGCGCGGATATTTCACGTGCAACGCGTCGAACGACAGCCCCATGCGCGCGGCTGCGCCCGGTGCGAGGTTCTGCACCAGCACGTCGGCCTGCGCGACGAGCTCGCCCAGCACGTCCTGGGCGGCGGGCTGCTTCAGGTCCAGCGTCAAGCTTTCCTTCGAGCGGTTGGTCCAGACGAAGTGCGACGCGAGTCCGCGCGTACGGTGATCGTAGGCACGCGCGAAATCGCCGACGCCGGGGCGTTCCACCTTGATCACGCGCGCGCCGAGGTCGGCGAGCTGGCGGGTGCAGAAGGGCGCGGCGATCGCGTGTTCGAGCGTGACGACGGTCATCCCGCTCAGGGGGCCTTTTCGAGCTTGCATGGTCGGATCGTTATTCCAGTTCGGCGCTGGCCTGCATGGCCAGCTGTCCTTGCGGGCCGCGTGCCCACACGCGGGCGGTATGGCCTTCGAGCGCGCCGTTCACCGTGAAAGGCGCGGTGTCGAACAGCGGGCTGACCGCCTTGAATTCGAAGTGGCGGACGGTCTTGCCGGGGTGCGTGCGGCGCAACTCCTCCATCAGCAGCATCGCGATCAGCGGGCCGTGCACCACCAGGCCCGGATAACCTTCTTCCTGCATCGCATACGGACGATCGTAGTGGATCCGGTGGCCGTTGAAGGTCAGGGCGGAAAAGCGCATCAGCAGCACCGGGTCGGGCGTGATGGTGCGCGAATACTGTTCGTCGACCGGTGCCGGCTGCGGAGCCGGTGCCGGCGCGCCGGGCGAAGCGGTCGGCGGTGCGTCGCGATACACGATGTCCTGTTCCTCGCGGATCGCCACGCCTTGCGCGTCGCTGATTTCATGCAGCACGGTCACGAACACGAGCTGGCCGCTACGGCCGGACTTGCTCTGCACGTTCATGATCGTGGAACGGCGTTGCATGGGCGCATCGACGGCCAGCGGGCGCAAGAACTGCAGCCGTCCGCCGGCCCACATGCGTCGCGGCAGCGCGACCGGCGGCAGGAAACCGCCGCGCCGCGGGTGGCCGTCTGCACCGATGTTCGACTGGCGCTCGCCGGGGAGGAAATACAGCCAGTGCCACAGCGGCGGCAGGGCGTCCGGCAGCGCGGACGCATCCGAGTAGTCCAGCGTAGCTTGCAGGAGCCGGATCGGCGCCTGGGTAATCCGGTCCGCGCTTTCTTCGCTGCGGCCGACCCACGCGTCGAATGATTCGGGTTGTTCGACACTCATGTCGTTTCGCGCTCTTGAAATGTGAAGCGTCGTGAAGGCTGCAAGGGCTCGCGCAAGCGTGCCGTTGCAGCCGTTCCCGTCAGAGTTCGCCGACCAGTTCCGGCACGAGCGTGAACAGGTCGCCGACGAGGCCATAGTCGGCCACGCTGAAGATCGGCGCTTCCGGATCCTTGTTGATCGCGACGATCACCTTCGAATCCTTCATGCCGGCCAGATGCTGGATCGCACCCGAGATGCCCACCGCGATGTACAACTGCGGTGCGACGATCTTGCCGGTCTGGCCGACCTGGTAGTCGTTCGGCACGTAGCCGGCGTCGACTGCCGCGCGCGAGGCGCCGAGCGCTGCCGACAGCTTGTCGGCCAGCGGCTCCAGCACCTTCGTGTAGTTCTCGCCGCTGCCCAGACCACGGCCGCCCGACACGATGATCTTCGCGCTGGTGAGCTCCGGACGGTCCAGCTTCGTCACTTCACGGCTGACGAACTGCGACTTGCCCGCGTCTGCCGCCGCCTCGATCTTCTCGACCGACGCGCTGCCGCCTTCCGCTGCCACCGGATCGAAGCCCGTCGCGCGCACCGTGATGACCTTGATCGGGTCGCTCGACTGCACCGTCGCGATCGCGTTGCCCGCGTAGATCGGGCGCTCGAACGTGTCGGCACTGTCAACCGCCGTGATGTCCGAGATCTGCGCGACGTCCAGCTTCGCGGCGATACGCGGCGCGATGTTCTTGCCGTAGGCCGTCGCCGGCGCGAGGATGTGCGAGTAGTCCTTCGCGATGTTCAGCGCGGTCGCTTCGACGTTTTCCGCGAGGCCCGCTTCGAGTTGCGGCGCATCGGCCAGCAACACCTTCGACACACCTGCGATCTTCGCTGCGGCATCGGCCGCCGCTTGCGCATTGTGGCCCGCGACCAGCACGTGAATGTCGCCACCGACGAATTTGCCAACCTCGGCTGCCGCCGCCACCGTGTTCAGCGTCGCGGCCTTGATCGACGCGTTGTCGTGTTCTGCAATCACCAGAATCGTCATTTCTTTCCGCTCCCTCTTACAGCACCTTGGCTTCGGTCTTCAGCTTCTCGACCAGCGTCTTCACGTCCGGCACCTTCACGCCGGCTGCGCGCTTCGGCGGCTCGACGACCTTCAGCGTCTTCAGACGCGGCGCGACATCCACGCCGAGGTCTTCCGGCTTCACGGTTTCCAGTGGCTTCTTCTTCGCCTTCATGATGTTCGGCAGCGTCACGTAGCGCGGCTCGTTCAGGCGCAGGTCCGTGGTGATCACCGCCGGCAGCGTCAGCGACAGCGTTTCCGCGCCGCCGTCGACTTCACGTGCCACCGTTGCCTTGCCGTCGGCCACCGTCACCTTCGATGCGAACGTCGCTTGCGGGAGACCGGCCAGCGCGGCCAGCATCTGGCCCGTCTGGTTCGAATCGTCGTCGATCGCCTGCTTGCCGAGGATCACCAGTTGCGGCTGTTCCTTGTCGACCAGCGCTTTCAGGATCTTCGCGACGGCCAGCGGCTCGACGCTGTCGTTCGATTCGACGAGGATCGCGCGATCCGCGCCGATCGCCAGCGCCGTGCGCAGCGTTTCCTGCGCTTGCGTGACACCCACCGACACCGCGATCACTTCGGTCGCCACGCCCGCTTCCTTCAGGCGTACCGCTTCTTCAACGGCGATTTCGTCGAACGGGTTCATCGACATCTTCACGTTCGCGATGTCGACACCGGATTGATCGGACTTCACGCCGACCTTCACGTTTGCGTCGACCACGCGCTTGACGGGTACGAGAATCTTCATGAAAAGGTTTCCTTCGGAAATCAGTAGGAACGGGGCAGTTGCAGCACGTGCTCGGCTACGTGGCCCAGAATCATGTTGGTGGAGATCGGCGCGACCTGGTACAGGCGCGTTTCTCGGAATTTGCGTTCGACGTCGTATTCGCAGGCGAAACCGAACCCGCCGTGCGTCTGCAGGCAGGCATTCGCCGCTTCCCAGCTCGCCTTCGCGGCCAGGTACTTGGCCATGTTGGCCTCGACACCCGCGTTCTGGCGCGCGTCGATCTTCTCGCACGCGCGCCAGCGCATCAGGTTCGCGGCTTCCAGCTCAATGAACGATTCGGCCAGCGGAAACTGGATCCCCTGGTTCTGCCCGATCGGGCGGCCGAACACCTTGCGCTCGATCGCATAGTCGCGCGCCTTCTCCAGGAACCAGTAACCGTCGCCGATGCACTCGGCGGCGATCAGCGTGCGTTCGGCGTTCAGGCCGTCGAAGATCACCTTCAGCCCCTTGCCCTCGGTGCCCAGCAGCGCGTCTTCCGGCAGTTCGAGATTGTCGAAGAACAGTTCGTTGGTCTCGTGATTGACCATGTTGAGAATCGGGCGCACGGTGAGGCCGTTGCCGATCGCCTTGTCCAGCTCGACGATGAAGCACGACAGGCCGTCGCTCTTCTTCTGCACCTGGTCCAGCGGCGTGGTGCGCGCGAGCAGGATCAGCAGGTCGCTGTGCTGCACGCGCGAGATCCAGACCTTCTGGCCGTTGATGACCCAGCGGCCGTCCTTCTTCACGGCAGTGGTCTTGAGCTTGGTGGTATCGCTGCCGGTGGTGGGCTCGGTCACGCCCATCGACTGCACACGCAGTTCGCCCGACGCGATGCGCGGCAGGTAACGCCGCTTCTGCGCTTCGGTGCCGCTGAACACGATGGTGTTCATCACGTACATCTGGCCGTGGCAGGCGCCGGAATTGCCGCCGGAACGGTTGATCTCTTCCATGATGACCGACGCTTCCGCCATCGACAGGCCAGGGCCGTCGTATTCCTGCGGGATCAGCGCGGCCAGCCAGCCGGCCTGCGTAAGCGCGGTGACGAACGCCTCGGGATACCCGCGCTCCTCGTCGATCTTGCGGTGGTATTCGGCCGGAAACTGGCTGCACAGGCCGCGCACCGCGTCGCGGATTTCCTGGTATTGGTCGGGGGCGGAAAAAATGGAGGCGCTCATGAATCCTGTCTCGTTTTTGGCTTGAGTTAGGTCCATAATAAGTTTTGATGGATTCGTTAAAAAATAGAATTTTTTGATCGATGTATCAGTTTTCGGTATCGAGGACTCTGCGATGGATCTCAAGCAACTGCGCGCCTTCGTCACCGTGGCCGAGACCGGCAACGTCACGCGTGCGTCGACCCTGCTGAATCTCGTGCAGCCGGCCGTATCGCGCCAGCTGCGCCTGCTCGAGGAGGACATGGGCACCGAGCTGTTCGAGCGCGGCCGTCACGGCATGCAGCTCACGCCGTCGGGCAAGACGATGCTCGAGTACGCGCGGCGTATCCTCAACGAGGTGGCACGCGCCAAGGCCGAGATTCAGCCTACCGACGGGCCGGTTGCCGGCATCGTCAGCATCGGCCTGCTGGCCAGCACGTCGGACCTGCTGGCCACGCGGCTGGCGAGCGAGGTGGCGCGGCGTTACCCGCACATCCGCCTGCGGCTCACGATCGGTTACGCGGGGCACCTGCAAGACTGGCTCGAAGCTGGCGACGTGGACGCCGCGCTGTTGTACGGGCAGAAGGAAACGCCCGCGCTGCACGTCAAGGCGCTGATCGAGGAAAACCTGTGGGCGGTAGCGGCGCCATCCGCCGGGCTGTCGCGCAAGCGGCCGCTCGCGTTGTCGCTCGTGGCGAGCGAGCCGTTCATCCTGCCGTCCGCGCCGCAGGGCCTGCGCGCGGCGATCGAGCACGCGGCGGCCGAGGCCGACGTGACGCTGCGGGTCGTCACCGAAACCAATGCGCTGAGCGTGCAGAAGGACCTGGTCGCGCAAGGCCACGGCTGGACGATCCTGCCGGCCGTCGGCGTCACGCGGGAAGTCGAGCAGGGCACGCTGTGCGCGGCGCCGCTCGCGGCCCCGGGCATCAAGCGCACGATCGTGCTGGCCGCGCCCAGCAGCCGGCAGGCCACGGCGCCGGTGCGGTGTGTGGTGGGTGTGCTGCTCGACTGCGTGAAGGCCACGTTCGACGAGGGCCACTGGCCCGATGCGCGCTGGCTGGGCTAGGGCCCGCGCAAGCCCGTCATTGGCATGAACGGGCCCGGGGAACTAGAGCCGTTCCAGCAATTGCCGCCTCATGAGCTTGCCGTTGCTATTGAACGGCAGTTTGTCGACGGGGATGATGCGCGCCGGATGCTTGTACGGCGCGAGTTGTTCGCGCAAGTACCGGCGCAACGCGCTTTCGTCCAGCGGATGCGCGGCATCGAGCTCGACGAATGCGATGACGGCCTCGTTGCCGTCCGTCTCTTTCTGCCCGACGACGGCCGAGTTCAGGATGCCCGGGAAGCGGTTGAGCGCCTGTTCCACTTCGCCCGGATACACGTTGAACCCGGAGCGGATGATCATCTCCTTGAGTCGCCCGACGATGAACAGCGCGCCGTCGTCGTGCAGTTCGCCCAGATCGCCCGATGCGTACCAGCCGCCATCGCGCATCACGTCGGCGGTGGCCTGCGGGTCGCGGAAATAGCCGGGCATCAGGCCCGTGCCGCGCAGCCAGATTTCACCGCGCGCGCCGGCGGGCAACGTCCGGCCGGTGGCGGGATCGACAATGCGCAACTCCGCGCCCGGGAAGGCGTAGCCCGCGCTGGTGTCGCCGCGCGTTTCGCCGAGGCGGGTGGCGTGCAGCGAACCCGCGTATTCCGACAGGCCATAACCGTGATGCAGCGTCTGCGCGAACAACGCCTCGACCTGCTGCTTGAGCGCCAGGTCGAGCGGCCCGGCGCCGGCGTAGAGATAGCGCAGGCAGGGCGCCTCGGGTCGGACGATGCCTTGCTCCGCGCAATATCGCAGCAGCCGGGAGAACAGCATCGGCGGCCCCTGTACCTGGCTCACGCGCCGGTGTGCCAGCGCGTCGAACAACTCCGCCGGTTCGAACTGCGGCCGCATTTCCAGTGCCGCGCCCGCGTGCAGCGATGCCATCAGCACCGTGCCGAGGCCGAAGATGTGCGTCATCGGCGCATACGCGTAGACGCGGTCGTCGGGGCCGAGCGCGCGCGATTCGGCCGACACGCGTGCGAAATGCAGCACACCGCGGTGGGTCATCATCACGCCCTTGGGCGCGCCGGCGGTCCCGGACGTGAAGATGACGGCCGCCACGTCGCTCGCCAGCGGTTCCGGCTCGATGCGCGCCGCCACGTGCACGGCGCTGCGCGCGAGGCCGTTCACGCACGACGGACGGGCGTCGTGCCGCGCCGCATGCGCGCCGGCCGCCGGCGAAACGCCTGACGTGAAGTACAGCACGCGCGCATCGGCCTTGCCCGCGAACGCGTCGACTTCGCCCGGCGCCATGCGCGCATTGACGCCGCACGACCACGCGCCGACGCGGCTGCACGCGATCAGCAGCGCGGCATGTTCGGCGCAGTTCTCGGCCACGACCAGCACGCGGTCGCCGCTGCGTACGCCGTCGTCCCGCAGTTCGCGTTCGAGCGCATCGGCCAGCGCGCCGACGTCCGCATAGCTCAGGCTGCGGTCGGGGAGATGGATGAACGGGCGCGCGGGGGCCTCGGACAGCCAGCGATCCAGCAGTTCATGAATGCGTGCGGTCATGCTCGATGCTCCTCGTCCCTTACTGCGATACGCATGCGACGGCTGGCCGGCTCAGGCGAAGCGCATCAGGTCGTCCACGTCGGCACGCGTGGTGCGGAACTGGTTGACCGGATGCGCGTCTTCCGCGTAGCCAAACGAGATGCCGCAAATCATGTGCTGCGTATCGGGAATGTCGAAATACTCGCGCACGAACCGGGCATGACGCGCCAGCGCGCCCTGCGGCGTAGTCGCCACGCCGTGCGCATAGGCCGCGATCAGGAACGACGACACGAAGCCGCCGGCATCGACGAGCGCATAGGGGCCCAGTTCCGCCGGCACCGTGATGATCGCCACGTGCGGCGCGTCGAACATGCGGAAGTTGCGGAACGCCTGCTCGGCGCTGCGCTCGGTGTCCTTCGGGCCGATACCCAGCGACGAATACAGCGCAATGCCCGCGCCGCGCCGGCGTTCGCGGTAAATGCCTTCATAGCTCGGCGGGAAGGGCAGGTCCGATTCGTTTTCCGGATGATCGTTGACCCGCTGCATCAGCGCCTGCCGAAAACGTTCGGTGCTCTCGGGCGTTTCGGTGATGACCAGTTGCCACGGTTGCACGTTGCACCACGAAGCCGAGCGGCCAGCCATGCCGACGATGCTGCGGATCAGTTCGAGGTCCAGCGCCTGGTGCCGGTACGCGCGGCAGGTCGAGCGGCCGCTCGTCAGGCGATCCAGTGCCGCGAGTTCGGAGATGGGGGATGTCATGTCAGTTGCGTCCTTGCCAGTTGCCCGGCCCGCGCGCCTCGGCGGCGCGACGGTCGCGAGCGGAAAACCGCTGCGGGGAACACGCTCGCCGATTGCGCCGGCGGCCGCAGGGCGGTGCACGTGACGCTGTCGGCGGTCGTGTTCGCCCGCATCAGATGAACGTGCCGTGTGCGCGCAAGGCGTCGATGCGCGCGTCGGGCAACCAGTCCTGCAGTGCGGCGATCGCGTTGTCGGTCGTCGGCGGCGCAGGCGGTTCGGGTTGAGCCGCGGGCGTACGCGAAAAGCGCGGGCCGGGCGCCGGATGCGTGACGCCGTTCAGGTCGACGAAGGTGCCGCGCGCCTTCACGTGCGGATGGTCGGGCGCTTCGTCGAAGTCGAGCACGGGCGCCACGCAGACGTCGAGATGGCCGAGCTGTTGCGCCCATTCGTCGCGCGTGCGTTCCCTGAACTTCTCGGCGAGGATCTGCTTGGCTTCGGGCCATTGCGCGCGGTCCATCTGCGCCTGCAGCAGCGGATGGTCCTGCAACCCGAGCTGTTCGAGCAGCAGCCGGTAGAACTTGCCCTCGATGGGGCCGACGCTGACGTACTTGCCGTCGGCGCACGCGTACACCTCGTAGAACGGCGCGCCTGTGTCGAGCAGGTTCGTGCCGCGCGCCTTGTCGAGCATGCCGGCCGCATGCAGGCCCATCGTCACCGTCATGATCGAGGCCACGCCGTCGACCATTGCGGCGTCCACCACCTGGCCCTGCCCGGAACCGCGCGCTTCGAGGATGCCCGCGAGCAGCCCGAAGGCCAGGTACAGCGAGCCGCCCGCATAGTCGCCCAGCACGTTGAGCGGCGGCGTCGGCGCCTGCCCGACGCGGCCCATCGCATGGAGCGCGCCGGTGATCGAGATGTAGTTCAGGTCGTGCCCGGCCACTTGCGACAGCGGGCCGTCCTGCCCCCAGCCGGTCACGCGGCCGTAGACGAGGCGCGGGTTGCGCGCGAGGGACGGCTCGGGACCGAGACCGAGGCGCTCCATCACGCCGGGGCGAAAGCCCTCGATCAGGCCGTCGGCTCGCTCGATCAGTTCGAGCACCATTTCGACGGCGGCGGGATCTTTCAGGTCGACGCGCACGGACTTGCGATTGCGCAGGCCGAGGTCGAATTCGACGGGGCGCGGCGCGCCGAGCCCCGAAGGCTCCTTGCGGTCCACGCGGATGACGGTCGCGCCCAGGTCGGCCAGGAACATCGCGGCCAGCGGCCCGGGGCCGATGCCCGCGATCTCGACGATCCGGATGCCCGCGAGCGGGCCGCGACGGGGTGGCACGGCGGGCATGGTCAGATCACTCCCTGTTCGCGCAGTTGCTGCAGGCGATCCTCGGACAGCTTGAGCAGCCCACGGTAGATTTCGTCGTTGGCGGCGCCGAGTTCCTGCGCCGGCTGGTCGAACTGCACGGGCGTCTGCGACAGCTTGATCGGCAGCCCCATGCCCATCGCGTCGACGTCGGCCAGCCCCGGGTGCTCCAGCTTGACCACCGCGCCGCGCGCCTGCAGCACCGGGTCTTTCAGCACATCGAGCGGCGAGCGCACGGGCGCGGCCGGCACGCCGCGTCGAACCTGCAGTTCGGCGATGACTTCCTCGGTGCTGTGGCGGCTCGTCCAGTCCTCGATGATCGCGTTGATCTCGGCGGCATGCTTCATGCGCGGGCCGCGCGTCGCGTAGCGCGGGTCCGAGACGATCTCCGGCCGGCCCACGGCTTCCATCAGATTCTGAAACCAGTCGGGCTGGAACGCGACCATCGCCACGTGGCCGTCGAGCGTGCCGTAGACGCCGAACGGCACCAGCCGGTCCTGGAAATTGCCCGAGCGCTTCGAGTAGCCGTGCTCCAGGAACACGTCGAAATGCTCTTCGGCGACCAGCGACGACAGGCAGTCGAGCATCGACACCTGCACGCACTGGCCCACGCCGGTGCGGCCACGGTGAATCAGCGCGGCGAGGATGCCGTTGACGGCGTACAACGGCGTGATCAGGTCGGCGATCGGCAGGCCGGAGCGGGTCGGCGGGCCGTCTGCGAAACCGGTCACGTCCATGATCCCCGACAGCGCCTGGACGATGATGTCCATGCCCTTCAGGTTCTTGTACGGGCTCGGTTCGCCGAACGCCTTGATCGATGCATAGACGATTCGCGGATTGACCTGGCGCACGCTCTCGTAATCCACGCCCAGGCGCGCCGTCACGCCCTCGCTGGCGTTTTCGATGACGACGTCGGATTCCTTGACCAGTTCCATGAACAGCGCCTTGCCCTGTTCCGATTTCAGGTCGAGCGTGATGCTTTTCTTGTTGCGCGCGCGGTTGAGGATGGTCAGCGACACCTCGTCGTCGCCCTTGACGCCGAAGTGGACGCCGTCCTTGCCGACATAGGGGGGATTGTTGCGCGCGATGTCGCCGCCGCCCGGCGATTCGACGCGGATCACTTCGGCACCCATGCCACCCAGCAGCAGCGATCCGTACGGGCCGGCCAGGGCCACAGTCAGATCGAGCACTCGGATACCTTCCAACGGTCTTGCAGCTGACATGCTTGTCTCCTGAAACTGGCCTGCGGCCGGTGCGCAGCCCGAATGCGCCGGGCGCGGCTCGCAGACAGCTCTTTATGCCTGTTCGATGCCCGACGTTTCCCGAACCGGGAAAACGTCGGCGGATTACCGGATTCAGTAAGACTTCGGCAACCCGAGCTTGCGCTCGGCAATGTTCGACAGAATGAGTTGCGGAGTGACAGGGGCAATGTAGCCGATCCACGCCTCGCGCATGAACCGCTCGACGTGATACTCCTTCGCATAACCGAAGCCGCCATGCGTGAGGATCGACGTCTGGCATGCATTCATGCACGCCTCGGAAGCCAGCAGCTTCGCCGCGTTCGCCTCCGAGCCGCACGGTTGCCCCCGGTCGTACAAGTCCGCCGCCGCGAAGATCATGTGGTTCGCCGCTTCCAGCTCCGCCCAGTTGCGCGCGAGCGGATGCTGCACGCCCTGGTTTTGCCCGATCGGGCGGCCGAACACGACACGCTCCTTCGCATATTGCGTCGCGAGGTTGAGCACCGCGCGGCCGATGCCGACCTGCTCGACGGCCACCAGCACGCGCTCGGCGTTCATCCCGTGGAAGATGTAGCTCAGGCCCTTGCCTTCCTCGCCGATCAGTTCGTCCTTCGACACCGGCAGATCGTCGATGAACAGCTCGTTGGTATCGACCGCCGCGCGGCCGAGCTTGTCGATCTCGCGGATGTCGACATACCGACGGTCGAGCTTCGTGTAGAACAGGCTCAGCCCTTCGCTGTGCTTCTTCACTTCCTCGATCGGCGTGGTGCGCGCGAGGATCAGCATGTGGTCGGCCACCTGCGCGGTCGAGATGAAGACCTTTTTGCCCGAGATCAGGTAATTGCCGTCGGGCTGCTTCTTCGCGACCACCTTGAGCTTCGTGGTGTCGAGGCCCGTGTCGGGCTCGGTCACCGCGAAACAGGCCTTGTGTTCGCCGCGCGCGAACGGCGGCAGCCACGCCTTCTTCTGCGCGTCCGTGCCGAAATGCACGACCGGCTGCAGCCCGAAGATGTTCATGTGGATGGTCGACGCGGCCGCCTGCCCGCCGCATTCGGCGACCGTGCGCATGAACAGCGCCGCTTCCGTCACACCGAGGTTCGCGCCGCCCACGTCCTCCGGCATGCAGATGCCGAGCCAGCCGCCGCTCGCGACGGCCGTGAAGAACTCGTGCGGGAATTCGTGGTTCTTGTCCTTGTTGCGCCAGTATTCGAGTGGAAAGTCCGCGCAGATCTTCTGCGCGGCATCGACGATCGCGACCTGGTCGGGGCTCAGTTGGTAGTCCATGTCCGGTTCTCCTGCGGAAACGAGGTCAAGCCTGTCCGGCCGGGCGCAGCATCATCAGGCCCGTGCGCACGGCCGTACACACGATCTCGTCGCGCTGGTTGCGGGCCACGTGCTTGAAGGTGACGATGCCCGAGTCGGTGCGGCTCTTCGACAGGCGCGCCTCGACGATCTCGGTCTCGACGCGGATGGTGTCGCCGTGGAAGGTCGGCTTCGGGAACGCGATTTCGCCGAAGCCGAGATTGCCGAGCGTCGTGCCAAGCGTGGTCTCGTACACGGTGATGCCGGCCACCAGCGCGAGCAGGAACATGCTGTTCACGAGGCGCTGGCCGTACATCGTGTTCTTGCTGTATTCGGCGTCGATGTGCAGCGGCGCGCAGTTGTAGGTCATCGCCGAGAACAGCACGTTGTCGGTCTCGGTCACCGTGCGGCGGATCGCATGCTCGATCACCATGCCTGGCTTGAATTCTTCGAAGTAGAGGCCTGCCATTTTGTGTCTCCTGACGTATTCGGGTGGGTAATCAGCGGTTGAAAGACTGCGCGAGCGCGATGATTTCGCGTGCCGTTTTCGCGTGGGCGATGTCGATGTGCTCGCCGTCATAGATGCACGACGCGCGGCCTTCCGCCTGGGCCTGGTCGAGCGCGTCGATCATCCCCTGGTAGAACGCGACTTCCTCTTCAGTGGGGCTGTAGGTGCGGTTGACGATCTCGACGTTCGACGGGTGCAGCACCAGCTCGCCGCTCATGCCGAGCTGGCGATCGTTCGCCGACGAGACCATGAGGCCGTCGAGGTCGTGCACCTGCTGCCACACGCCGCCGATCGGCAGCTTGCCGGCGGCGCGTGCGGCCATCACGATGCGCGACTTCAGGAACTGGGTTTCGCGGCCTTCGAGCGACCAGACGGTCTTCAGCGCGCGCGCCACGTCGGCGTTCTTGGCTGTCGCGCCCACGATCGCGGGCACCCGTTCGTGCTGCGCGATTTCATACGCGAGTTGCAGCGAGCGGGCGGTTTCCAGCAGCGGAATCACCTTGGTGTGACCGACCTCGACGCCGGCACGGTACTCGGCTTCGGCCAGCATCGACGCCACGGTGTGGATGTCTTCCGGCCCGCACGGCTTCGAGATCACGATGCCCTCGACCACCGGGTTCACGATGGCCAGGATGTCGTCGAAGTCGTACAGGTGCGCGCTGCGATTGATGCGCACCCAGACGCGCTGTTTTTGCTCGGCCAGCCAGGCCAGCTTGGAGCGGACGATCTCGCGCGCCTCGACTTTCTGCGCCGGCGGCACGCTGTCCTCGAGGTCGAGGATCAGCGCATCGGCGCCGGACTGAATGGATTTCTCGATCCAGGTCGGCTTGTTGCCCGGAACGAAAAGGAAGGAACGGATCGGTTTCATCTGCGTCGTCATGACTGTCTCGGCCTGTTGATGGGGGGCATCGGATACATGCGTCAGGTTTTACCTAACAACTGGTAGTTAGTTTGATGCGCAAATGCCGAGACCGTCATTGGGGTTTATACCGAGGCGCAGACGCTGTGGTGCTGCGGCGCGCACGCCGGTTCCGGGTTCGAGGGCGGCGCACGGTGGGGGGGCGGCTGCGGGCCAGGGCGCGGCAATCAGCGCGACGCTGGCCCCGCGCCGGAGAAGAACAGGGTGCAAAGCTGGTCGGCGACCCGCTCCAGCGAGCCCTTTTGCGGGTTGAACCACGACTGGATCGAGTTGATGCTGCCCAGGATGTGGATGCGCGCGAGGGGAATGTCCACGTCGTCGCGGAGCCTGCCTTCGGCACGCAGGTCTTCCAGCAACCCGTTCCAGAGCGTCTGGTGATGT
>NZ_LDUL01000046.1:0-34126 GCF_001043615.1 Burkholderia sp. LK4 | reverse complement strand
GATCGACCTGCGTGCCGGGCACGCCTGCGGCGCGCGCACTCACTTCAAGCTCGTCGCGCAGCGCCGCACGCGTATCGGCGCCGCCCGAGCCCGGCCCCCACGCCCGCCCGCCATCGAGCGCCGGCAGGATGTAGCCGTTCACCATCCGGCGGAACAGCTTCACGTTCTCCGCATCGCGCAGGCCACCGTCAATCGGCAGCACGCCCGTCATCACGATCACCGTGTTGCGCTTCGGCAGCACCGCGATGAATTGCCCCTTGAAGCCCATCGCGTCGAATTCGGGCTCGCTCTCGACGATGTTGTTGATCCACCAGTAGTAGCCGAAATGCGCCGACCCACGCGGCGACGTCATCTGCGCGATCCACGCCTGCGGCACCACCTGCCGCCCCTGCCAGCGCCCACCGTCGAGCACGAGCATGCCGATCTTCGCCATGTCGACCGCGCGCAGCCGCAGCCCCCAGCCGGCCGACACGAGCCCTGTGCGATCCGCGCGCTCCCATGTCGCGCGCTTCATGTCGAGCGGGGCGAACAGACGCGCCTGCGCATAACGCTCGACGGGTTCGCCGGCCGCCGCGCTCAACATCGCCGACGCGAGGATCGGGTTCACGTCGGTGTATTCGAACGCGGTGCCGGGCGCGACCTTCGGCACGGCCGAGACAGCAAGCTTCAGCCGGTCGGGCGCGGTGTAGTAGATCGGATCGTCCTTCGGGCTGAAGTCGTAATGCAGTCCGCTCGACATCGACAGCACGTGCTTCAGCTCGATGCCTCGCTTGTCCGCGAGCGCGCCGCCGAGGTCGGGGCGCCACGCGGCGAGCCGCGCGGCCACCGGCTCGTCGAGATGCACGGCGCCCCGATCGACCAGGATGCCCGCGACGAGCGACGTCACGGCCTTCGTCACCGAGTACAGCTCGTAGGTCGAATCGCGCGACGCGTTCGCACCGTAGCGCTCGAAGATCAGCTTGCCGTCCTTCACGACGAGCAGGCTGTAGACATCGAGCTTCTGCTCGCGGATCCAGCGCGACAGCTCGACAAGCTTGCGCGAATCGACGCCGGCGTCCTCCGGCGCGGCGGCTTCGATACCGGTTTCATGCAGCGGCGGCAGTGCATCGGCCGCATGCGCCGCCGACATCGTCGGCACCGGCGCGAGCGCACCGCTGCCGATCAGCAGCGTCGCAAGCCGCGCGAGCAGCCGGCGCATGAAAGGCGCGGCACGCGATGCGGGCCGCCGCGAATCGGGCCATGCGTCCGGATTGGCGATCATGTTCGTCATCCTTGTCAAATCTCCGGCGCATCGTTGAAGGCGGCGGCCGTGCCGGGCACGCCCTTCGTCTCGCGGCTGCGCGCCAGCTCGTCGCGCAGCGCCTGCGTCGTTTCCGCGCGCTCGACCGGCGGCTGCGCCGGCGTCAGCGCGGGCAGGATGTAGTCGTTCACCATCCGTCGATACAGGTTCAGGTAGGTTGCGTCGCGCAAACCGCCGTCGGTCGGCAGCAGGCTCGTCATGACAACGACCGCACGCTGCGCGGGCAGCACCGTGATGAACTGCCCCTTGAAGCCCATTGCGCCGAATTCCGGCGTGCCGTGTTCGACGACGTGACTGATCCAGCAGTAGTAGCCGTAATCGGCCGCGGCCGGCGACGGCGTCGTCATCTGCCGGATCCAGCCAGCCGGCACGATCTGCTTGCCGTTCCAGCGGCCGTTGTCGAGCAGCAGCATGCCGATCTTGGCCATGTCGACCGCACGCAGCCGCAGGCCCCATCCGCCCGCCACCGCGCCGGTGCCGTCGGCGCCACTCCAGCGGTAGTGCGCGAAGCCGAGCGGCTCGAACAGCCGCGAGCGCGCGAACGCGTCCTCGCGCTCGCGCGCGGCGATCGACACCGCCGTGCCGACCAGCACCGGGTTCACGTCGATGTAGTCGAACTGCGTGCCGGGCGGCTGCGCCGCGCGGCTCGTCACCGCGACTTTCAGCCGGTCGGGTGCTTCGTAGTACAGCGGATCGGTGCCTTCGCGCGTCGTGTAGCGCAGCCCGCTCGACATCGACATCAGGTGGCGCAGCTCGATGTCCCGCTTGTCCGCGAGTTCGCTCGCGAGATCGGGCCGCGCGGCCGCGATCAGCGGCGTGACCTTCGTCGACGGGCCGAGCTTGCCCTCGCCGTCGAGGATGCCGGCGAGCAGCGCGGTGATCGTCTTCGTCACCGAATACAGCTCGTAGTTGTGATCGCGCGTGAGGCCGTCGCCGTAGCGCTCGAACACGATCTTGCCGTCCTTCACGACGACGAGGCTGCGCACGTCCATCCGGTCGCGGCGCAGCCATTCGGACAGCCGCACGAGCGGCGCCGAATCGACGCCGGCCGATTCGGGTACGACGCTCGGCATGTCCTGCGGCGCGCCGCCGGCGGCCAGCGCCGGCCCGCCGCATGAACCGGCGACGATCGCTGCGGCCGCGATGCCGCGCATTGCGTTGGAAATACTCATCCTTGCTCCTGCTTAAACCGCGCCTGCCGCGTGGAACGGGCGCTCACATCGACGGACGTCAATCGAGGCACGGCTTGCCGGCCGGCACGAACTGCCCGCGCCCCGGCTCGGCCGCGAGCAGGCGGCCATCCTCGACGAGCAACTCGCCGCGCGACAGGCAATGACGCGGCCAGCCCGTCACCTCGATCCCTTCGTAGGGCGTGTAGTCGACCGCATGATGCAGCGACGCATTCGCGATCCGCACGCGCTTGTCCGGATCCCACACGACGATGTCCGCATCGGCGCCGACCGCGATCGTCCCCTTGCGCGGATACAGCCCGTACAGCTTCGCGGGGCGCAGCGACGTGAGCTCGACGAACTGGTGCAGCGACAGCCGCCCTTGACGCACGCCATCGAACAGCAGCGGCAGCCGCGTCTCGAGCCCCGGAATCCCGTTCGGGATATGGTCGAACGAAACGGCCTGCCCGCCCGGATGCTTGCCGCACGGATCGTCGTAGCTGAACGGCGCATGGTCGGACGAGAACACCGAGAACACGCCCTGCTTCAGCGCCTTCCACACGGCCTGCTGGTTCGCCGGATCGCGCGGCGGCGGGCTGCATACGCACTTTGCGCCTTCATAACCGTGATCGTCATGGCCGAGATCGGCGGCCGTCAGATACAGGTATTGCGGGCACGTTTCGGCGAGAATCGGCAGCCCGCGCGACTGCCCCCAGCGGATCTGCTCGATCGCCTCCGCGCCCGACACGTGCACGATCAGGATCGGCACGTCGACGAGTTCCGCGAACGCGATCGCACGATGCGTCGCTTCGCGCTCGACCACGGCCGGCCGCGCATGCGCATGGAAACGCGGTGCGACGTGGCCGTCGCCGAGCAGCCGCTCGGTGAGCCAGCCGATGCAGTCCGAATTCTCCGCATGCACCATCACGAGCGCGCCGTGCTCGCGCGCGACCGACAGCACGTCGAGCATCTGGCGGTCGTTCAGCTTCAGGTCGTCGTAGGTCATGTACACCTTGAACGACGTGTAGCCGTTCGCGATCAGCCGCGGCAATTCTTCCGCCAGCACGTGCGGCGTCGGATCGGCGACGATCAGGTGAAAGCCGTAGTCGACCAGCGCACGCCCGTCGGCGCGCCGGTGATAGTCGTCGACGGCCGCCTGCAGCGACTGCCCCTTCGCCTGCGCGGCGAACGGGATCACGGTCGTCGTGCCGCCGCACAGCGCCGAGCGCGTGCCGGACAGGAAATCATCGGCCATCCGCAGCCCGTCGGGCATCGGTTGATCGAGATGGCAGTGCGCATCGACGCCGCCCGGCATCACGAGCATGCCGCTCGCATCGAGCTCGCGCGGCGCGCGCGGCAGCCCGTGACCGAGCATGGCCACGCGCCCCGCACGGATGCCGATGTCGCACGAGAACCGGTCCGCCGCCGTGACGACGTCGGCGTGCCGGATCACGAAATCGAGATCGTTCGACATGGCGCCCGCCTCAGATCACTTCGCTGAAGAGACGGCCCCAGCCCTTCACCTGCCGCGTGTCGTAGTCGGCAAGCTGCAGCGACTTCCACACGACGGTCGAGATCGTGTCGTAGATCGGGATGCCCGTTTCCTCCTCGAGCGCAGGCACCAGGTGCGCGGCGTTCAGGTTCGTGCAGAAGATCGAGATCGCGCGCGGGCCGGCCGCCGCGACTTCGCGCACCATGTTGCCGATCTCGTCGCCCGTCACTTCGGAGAACGAGAAATTGACCTTCAGGTTCAGGTGACGCTCGGCGATGCAGTTCAGCCCCGAACGGCGATAGTTGTCGACGATCTTCGTCTGCACGTCGTCGAGATACGGCGTGACGAGGCCGAACTCGTGCGCGTTCGTCTTCTTCAGGATCTCGTTGAGCGCGAGCACCGACGTGGTGGCCGGAATGCCGGTCGCCGCGGTGATGCGCTCGCACAGCCGCTCGTCGGCCTCGAAGCCGAGCCAGCCCGACGACGTGCCGTTCCACGCGATCACGTCGACCTTCGCGTCGGCGAGCAGCAGCGCGGCCTGGATGATCTTGTCGTCGTCGAACTGGCCGAGCGCCTGGCCCGTCAGCGAGATCTCGGTGACCGGAAAGCGCGCGAAGTGCGCGGACACGCCCGGCAGGCCGGCGACCATCGCGCTCGTCAGCGGTTCGAGCGACGTGTTGGAGGACGGGGTGAGCATGCCGAGCAGGGTACGTTTTTTCATGACGGGTTTCTCTCTACCAGTGAATGCAGTCGATGCAGTGAAAGGGGTCGGTCAGACGGGGAGCTTGTTTTCGTAGTCGATCGCGCTGGAGCACACGAGCAGGCCGACGCCGGCCGCCGCGAACACCATCAGCGCAAGGAAATAGGAACCAGTGAACTGCACGATCGCGCCGACGACGATCGGCACGGTGACGCCGCCGATGTTGCCGCCGAGGTTCATCAGGCCGCCGAGGAAGCCGATCTTGTTGCGCGTGCCGAGCGACGACGGGATGCACCAGTACAGCCCGCACCAGCGCAGGAAGAACAGCGTCGACGACAGCAGCGCGACGCACACGACGGGGTCCTTCACATACGCGACCGAGAAGATCGACACCGTGGCGATCACCGCCGCGATGCCGAACAGCGTGCGCATCACGACGTTCGGGCGGCCGCCCGCGGCCTTCCACTTGTCGGCGATCCAGCCGCCGAGCAGTTCGCCGACGAAGCCGCTGAAAAAGATGATGAAGGTCGAGCCGCCCATCTGCTTGATGTCGAAGCCGTGCACCTTGTGCAGGTAGTTCGGCATCCACGTGAGCAGCCCGTAGAACACGCTGTTGAAGCACATCCAGCCGAAGAACATGCACCACACCGAGCGGTACTTGAAGAAGTCGCGCGAACGGCCCGACGCGCCGGCCGGCTCGGCCGCGAGATCGCTCGCATGCGACGCCTCGATGTATTCGGCTTCGAGGTCGTTGACACCCGCATGTTCGCGCGGCGAGTTGCGGATGTAGTGCCACGCGAGCAGCCCGGCCAGCACGGTGCCGACGCCGGCCACCGCGAACGCGAGCCGCCACGAGCCGAGCACCGCGATCAGCCCGGCGATCAGCACCGCGCCCAGGGCTGCACCGAGCGGCGCGCCGCCGTCGAGCAGCGTGGCGCCGCGGCCGCGCTCGGTCTGCGTCATCCAGATCGCGTTGAGCTTGCCGCCGGCCGGGTAGATCGGCGCTTCGGCCGCGCCGAGGCCGAGGCGCGTGAGCAGCAGCGACGGTGCATTCGTGCACAACGCGGCGATCGCCTGGAAGAAGCCCCAGAACACGGTCGCCGTCGCGATCACGATACGCGGCTTGAACCGGTCGGCCAGCATCCCGCCCGGGATCTGCATCACGGCATAGGTCCAGAAGAACGAGCTGAGGATCAGACCCTCCATCGCGGGCCCGATATTGAACTCCTGCGAGATGTAAGGCATGGCGACGGACAGCGATGCGCGATCGACGTAGTTGATCGCGATGAGGCTCAGCATCACGACGAATATCTTCCAGCGAACAGCGGATTTGCCGACCGTCATGGCGGCGACACCGGAGGTTGAAGACATGGACGGACTCCAGGAGTGGACGAGGATGGTCAGGACGTCGCGCAACGTGGAACCGAGTATAGGATTAGAAATTTATAATTACCGTTAGCGTAAACACTTGGTTTAATTGAGATTCTTTAATCACGATGTTGGTGCAGGGTAAGCCCCGACATCGTGATAAGCTCGCACCATCATGAGCCAGACACCCCGCAATCCCCTGCTTCTGCGCACGCGCGGCATGGCCGCCGAGATCGCCGCGCGCCTGCGCGTGATGATCGATGAGGGCGAATTGCCGCCCGGCGCGCGGATCGACGAAAAGGAACTCAGCCTCGCGTTCGACGTGTCGAAAACGCCGCTGCGCGAAGCGCTGAAGGTGCTCGTCGCGGAAGGCGCCGTCACGCATCGCCAGTACATCGGCTATCGCGTCGCGTCGATCGACCTCGACGACCTGGTCTCGACGTTCGAACTGCTGCACGGGCTCGAGGCGATGGCGGGCGAGTTGCTGCGCCAGCGGATCGGCACGGCGACGCTCGCCGCGCTGCAGGCGAAGCACCGGAAGATGGTCGAGTGTCATGAAGCCGGCAAGCGCACCGAGTATTTCCGGCTGAACCAGCAGATTCATCAGATGATCGTCGACGCGGCCGGCAACCCCGTGCTGTCGGGCATCTATGCGTCGCTGATGTCGAAGGTGCACCGCGCACGCGGCGCCGCGAACACGGACACGCTGCGCTGGGCCGAGTCGCTGCACGAGCACGAGGACATCATGGCCGCGCTCGCCGACCCCGACCATGCGGTGCTGCCGCAGGTATTGCGCAGCCATTCGGAAAACACCGCGCGCGAGGTGCTCGCGATCCTCGATCGCACGGGCACGGCCGACGCGCCGGAACAGCGCTCGGCCGGCGCGTGAAGGCTGCGGGCCGACGATCCGCTAGGCCGCCCGCAACGCCCGCCGCGCCACTTCCGCGAAATACCGCGCGCCCACCGGCAGGATCGCGTCGTTGAAGTCATACGTCGCGTTATGCAGCGGCACGCCGCCGAGGCCACCCGCTTCACCGTTGCCGATGAACACGAAATTGCCGGGCACCGCCTGCAGGAACGCGCCGAAATCCTCCGAAATCATCATCGGCTGCACGTCGGCGTTCACCGCCTCCGCGCCCGCGACCTCCGCCGCGGCCCGCACCGCCGTGTCGACCCACTCCGGCGAATTCACCGTCGGCGCGAACTCGTGCGTGTACTCGAACGTGCACGCCGCGCCGTGCGTGCGGCAGATCCCTTCGCTGATCTCGCGCATCCGCGTTTCCAGCAGCGCCTGCACGTCGCGCGAATAGCTGCGCGTGTCGCCCTTGATCGTCACCGTCGACGGCAGCACGTTGCGCAGCCCGTCGGTGATGAATTCCGTGCAGGAGATCACCGCCTGCTGGCCAGGGTCGAGATTGCGCGACACGATCGTCTGCAGCGCGAGCACGACCTGCGCGCCGATCACGATCGGATCGATGCCCATGTGCGGGCGCGCCGCATGCGTGCCGCGCCCGTCGATCCGGATCACGAAATTGTCCTCGCTCGCCATGATGCCGCCGGCGCGCGTCGAGAAGGTGCCCGCGCGCATGCCCGGCATGTTGTGCGCACCGAAGATCGCGTCGACCGGGAAGCGCTCGAACAGCCCGTCGGCCATCATCGCCTTCGCGCCGCGGCCGTGCTCCTCGGCCGGCTGGAAAATGAAACGCACCGTGCCGTCGAAATCCTTGCGCTCGGCCAGCAGTTGCGCGGCGCCGAGCACCATCGACATGTGACCGTCGTGCCCGCACGCATGCATCTTGCCGGGCGTGCGCGACGCGTGTTCGCGGTCAGGCGCGTGCTCGGCGATGTTCAGCGCGTCCATGTCCGCGCGGATGCCGATCGCGCGCTTGCCGGTACCGGCCGTCAGGTTCGCGACGAGCCCCGTGCCGCCGATCCCGCGATGCACGTCGAGCCCGAGCGTCGTCAGGATGCGCGCGACGTAGTCCGACGTGTTCACCTCTTCGAAACCCGTCTCCGGATGCTGGTGCAGGTGGCGGCGCCAGGTCTTCAGTTGGCCCTGCAGCGTGCTTTCGTCGATTGCGTCCATTGCGTCCATTGCGTCCATTGCGTTTGCCTCGTCGGTCGTAGTCGGTCGTAGTCGGTCGTAGTCGGCCGTGATGTCGTTCAGGCCGCCACCGTCGCGCGGTCCAGCCAGTCGCGCTGCCGCGCGAGCACGGCGTCGGCCGCCTCGCCGACGCAGCTCCGGTACACGGACGGTGCCGTCGCGCCTTCCGTATTGATCGCCAGCACGCGCGAATGCGCGTCGAGCCCCACCTGCCGCGCGCGTGCCGGGTCGCGCATCAGCACGTCCAGCCCCGCGATGCCGGCCGCGCCCGATTCGCCGGCCACGACCGGCACGTCGCGTTCGCTGCCGGCCGCGAGGCCGCGCATCGCCTGCACCGCGTCTTCGTCGTCGATCAGCATGAAATGGTCGATGCACATCTCGAGGAAATCCCACGCCAGCGGCGACGCCTCGCCGCACGCGAGCCCGGCCATCACCGAATCGACGCTGCCGGTCGCCTTGGTGGCGCGCCCGGCCAGTGCACTCTGGTACAGGCAGTCGGCCTGGCGCGGCTCGACGACGATGAAATGCGGCCGCTCCACGCCGTCGCGCTCCCACAGATAACTCGCGACACCTGCGGCGAGGCCGCCCACGCCGCCCTGCAGCAGCACATGCGTGAACGGCCGCCCGTCGTCCCGCGCCGCCTGCGCGGCGGCCTCGGCGGCGATCACGCCGTAGCCCTGCATCACGTCGCGCGGAATCGCTTCGTAGCCGTCGTACGACGTATCCGACACGACATACCAGCCGTTCGCCTGCGCGAGCTGCGCCGCGCAGACCACCGATTCGTCGTAATTCCCCGCGATGCGCACGATCCGCGCGCCGTACGCGGAGATCGCGCGCTCACGCTCCGCATCGACGTTCGCGTGCAGCACGATCACGCACGCGCAGCCGATCGCGCGCGCGGCGGCGGCGAGCGCGCGGCCGTGATTGCCGTCGGTCGCGCTGATCACCGTCAGCTCGGCCAGTTCGGACGCATAGCGGCCGGTGACGAGCCCTTGCGGATCGAGATCCTGCTGGCGGCGCAGCCGCTTCACGAGCCGCACCAGCGCGATCGGCGCGCCGAGCGCCTTGAAGCTGCCGAGCGGCGAGCGGCACGACTCGTCCTTCACGCTGACGCTCGCGACGCCGAGCCGCGCGGCGAGATCCGGCAGCACGCGCACCGGCGTGTGCGCGTGGCCGACGAGCGGCCAGTGCGACAGCCACGCGCCGCTTTCGTCGGCCGACGCGATGTTCATCACGCGTCGCAGCGCGTGGGGATAGGCGGCGCGCGATGCGCGGGGGTTGGCGATCAGCATGGCGAAAGGCTCGGGAACAGGGCCGCGCCGGCGGCCCGTCGGGTGGATCGGATCGGGCAAGCGCGGGTTGCGTTCGCCGTCGGTCCGAAAAATAATATTGCGCATCGCGGTCAATAAAATCGCCGAATCGACCGTCCATACGCAAAAATTTCTCATTCTTTCGAGGTTTCACGCCCCATCATGACCACCCCACTCGATGCGTTCGATCGCAAGCTGCTGATGGAAATCCAGCGCGACGCGCAGACGCCGCAGAGCGAACTCGGCGCGCGCGTCAACCTGTCGACCGCGGCCGTGAACCGGCGCCTGAAACGTCTCGCGGACGACGGCGTGATCGAGCGCTACACCGCCGTCGTCGCACCGGACAAGGTCGATCATCCGCTGACGATCGTCGTCAACGTCGAGGTCGAAAGCGAGCAGATCGACCAGCTCGACGCGATGAAGCGTGCGTTCGAGCGCTGCCCGCAGATCCAGCAGTGCTACTACGTGACGGGGGAATGGGATTTCGTGCTGATCGTCGCGGTGCGCAACATGGATCAGTACAACGCGCTCACGCGCGAGCTGTTCTTCGCGAACAACAACGTGAAGCGGTTCAAGACGCTGGTGAGCATGAGCCGCGTGAAGGTCGGGCTCGAGGTGCCGGTCGATCCGGGCGAATGAGCGAGTGAATGCGTGCGCGATTGCACACAAGAAGCGGCCGGCACGCGATCGCGCGCACCGGCCGTTTCCCATCGACGGCTACGTCAGCGGCAACTGAAGCTCGCCGCCGAATTCACGTCGCCTGAACCGTTGTAGCGCGCCACCTGCGGATACGGGCACAGCGGACGCGTGCGACCCGCGCCCCATGACGTCGGCACATCCGCACTCGGCACCGCGTTCGTCGCGTCGCGCGCGGCGGCCACCACCGTAGCGGGCGCCTGCCCCTGTTCGACCCACGCGACGAGCGGCGTCAGCAGGTCGAACTGGTCGGCCGCCGGCCCGCCCGAACAGTGGTTCATCCCCGGCACCGGATAAAGGCGCGCGAAATCCGACGCATCGCCGCCGTTCGCCTGTGCGAGCCGCGCATACCAGTCACGCGTGTCGTCGAACGAGAACACCGGGTCGCCCGTGCCGTGATAGACGAGCAGCTTCGCGCCGCGCGCCTTCAGCGCGGACAGGTTCGTCTCGTCGGGCGGCGTCATGAACGTCCACGCGGATTGCGTGTACGTACCGTTCGTCGCGAAGATCGCCGGTGCGTCGTTGTCCATGTCGAAGCCGAGCGCGAAACCGGGCAGGTTCGCGAGCGTCGCGGCGCTTTTCGGCGGCGTCGTGAACGTGAACGCCATCGCGGCCGGATCGAGCGTGATCGAATTCGACTGCTTCCACGCGGCCCAGCCGCCACCGGCAATGCCCGGGTCGTACGGAAAACCCGCATAGAGCGCCGTACCCGCGCTGTTGCGTGCGCCCGTGAACACGTTCTCGAGCGCGGTCTTCTGTGCGGGCGTCAGGCAGGCGCCCGTGCGTGTGCCGTTCGCGCAAGTCGGGACGTCCGACTCGACGCTGAAGTGCGCCTGGCACGCGGCCACGTCCTGCACCATCCCGTCGGTAGCACCGTCGAGCGCATCGCATTTCTCGAGGATCTTCGCGCCGACGAACTGCCGCTCCGCGTCGGTGAAGCCGCTGCGGATGTCCGGCAGCCCGTTCGTGCCGGTCGCCGAGGCGATCTTCGCGAACTGCTGCGCGCCGTACATCTCGCCGATCGCCGCCTTCGGCAGATGAAAACCCGGATCGCCCGCGATAATGCCGTCGTAGTCGGCCGGGTTGCGCACGGCGGTGACCATCGCGTGACGGCCGCCGTTCGAGCAGCCGCCGAAATAGCTGCGGTCGGGCGCCTTGCCGTACGCGAGCCGGATCACCTGCTTCGCCATCGGCGTGAGCGCGTCGACCGCGCCGTAGCCGTAGTCGATGCGCGCCTGCGGATCGAGGCCGAACAGCGGATTCTGCGCGGCACTGTGCCCGGAATCCGAACTGATCACCGCGAACCCCATGTTCAGCGCATCGTTCAGCGGCCCGCCGCCGCCGATCTCGCCGGTCGCGGTCACGACATTGCCGTCGAGCCCGCCGTTCGCCTGGTAGAAGAAACGGCCGTTCCACGCCTTCGGCAAGCGCATCTCGAAGCCGATTGCGTAGGTCTTGCCGTCCACCGCGCTCACGCGCTGGTTCATCTTCCCTTCGATCACGCAGTGCTCGGCGACCGGCTTGCCGGCCACCGTCAGCGCGCCCGCGGCCGCGGTCGTGACCGACGTGAACGACGTGTTCGCATACGCGAGCTTCGCGGCGAGCGCGTCGCAGGTCTGCGTCATCGCGGCCGGCGTCGCGGCGCTCATATGTGTCGGCGTGGCGTTGACCGAATCGTCGCCGCCGCACCCGGCAAGCATCGCCGCCGCGGACAGCGGCGCAATGCAAAGGAATGCAGATTTTCTGTTCAAGATATCCCTCGTTCGTCAGGCTGCCGAATCAGAACATGTGCCGCACGCCGACCATCGCGCCGAGCTGCCCCATCCCTTCGCCGGGCGTCGTGCCGGGCCCGCCGCCGCTGACCGCGTAGCGCGCATGCGCGCTGTTCCACAGATACGACGATTGCGCATAGACGGCCGTGCGCTTGGTCAGCAGATAGGTCGCGCGCAGCGTGGCCATCGTCGCGCGCGTGTCGTGCGCGCTGTTGACGATCCGGTAGCCTTCGCCGTCGACGACGAAATCGGGCTTCACCGCATACGACGCGCCGACGAAGAACAGGTCCGAATGCGCACCGGGCGCGGCCGGCGAACCGGTCGACACGCGCCGCCCGATCCAGCCCGCGCCGATCCGCGCGCCGGCCGCCTGCGCATACGCGCTCACGTGCGCGCGAGCGTCCTTGCCGCCGCTGCTCGTGAAAGGAACGGGCGCCACGCCGTCGAAGAAGTTGGCGGCCGCGCCGGTGCCGCCGCGCTGCTCCTCGTACGACGCCGCCGCGCCGAAATACGCGCTGTCGTACTTGAGCATCACCGACCAGTTGCGGCACTGCGTGGCATCCCCCGGCACCTGGCCCGCGCACGTGCCCTGCCCGGGCGAGTTGCCGGTGCCCGCGCCGTCGCGGCCGAACGAATACGCGGCGCCGAGCGTCACGCCGCGATAGGTGCCGACGTAGGTCACCGCGTTGTCGGAGCGGCCGTTCGGCACGTACGCATCGAACGAGCCGAGCCCGTAGATGTCGGGGCCGATGATGTCCGCGCCCTGCAGCGCGAGATAGGTCATCGTGTACTGGCGGCCGAACGCGAGCGTGCCGAAACCGCCCTTCAGCCCGACGAACGCCTGCCGCCCGAACAGCCGGCCGCCCTGTCCGAGATCGCCGCCGCGCACGTTGAAACCGCTTTCGAGCGTGAACACCGCCTGGTAGCCGCCGCCGAGATCCTCAGTGCCGCGCAGGCCCCAGCGCGACGGCAGCTCGCCCGTCACGCCCGGCATGCGCACCACGTGGTCGCCGGCCGCGTTCGCGTGCGACACGAACTCGACGCCCGTGTCGATGATCCCGTACAGCGTCACGCTCGACTGCGCGTGCGCGCCGGTCGCGGCCAGCGCGCATGCGCCGGCCGCCAGCAAGGCTTTGGTGTGCTTCATGGTGTTCGTCTCCAGACCTGTGTCGTAATCGCGCTCTACCGGCGCTCGTGGTTGAAATGGGAAGAAATCAGTCGTGCGCCTGCGGGCGCCGGATCAGCATCAGCGCAGCGACGGCGGCGACGAGCGTGACGGGAATGCTCGCGCCGATCACGACCGACGCGCTGCGGCCCATGGCGAGCAGTTCGGCGGCGGCGAGCGGCCCGACCACCGAGCCGAGGCGGCCGACGGCAACGGCGGAGCCGACGCCGGTGCCACGCATCGCGGTCGGGTAATAGATCGCGGCCAGCGCATACAGCACCGACTGGCCACCGACGACGAACATCCCGGCCGCGAACGCGGCGGCGGACAGCCACAGGAGCCCGGGCGCGACCGCCAGCGCGGCAAGCGACAGCACGATCCCCGCGTACATGCCGCCGACCACGCGCGACGGACGCAAGCGGTCCATCGACATGCCGATGCCGAGCACGCCGAGGCCGCTGCCGATGTTGAAGAAGATCTGCACGATCCCGGCCTGGCTGCGCGCGAGCCCCTTCGCGGCCATCAGCGACGGCAGCCAGTTCAGCAGGAAATACAGCACGATCAGCGTGCAGAAGTAGCTGAGCCACAACGCCAGTGTCGTGCCGGTACGCGAGCCGCCGAACAGCGTCTGTCCGACGCTGGGGCGCGCCGCGCCCGATGCGCTGACGTCGAGGAACGCACGCGATTCGGGCAGCAGTGCGAGCAGCAGCGGCGCGAGCAGCAGCGGGCCGACGCCCCCGACATAGAAAATGTGCCGCCATTCGGTGTCGCCTGCGAGCAGCACGCCGATCAGCGACGCGATCACGCCACCGAACGGAATCCCGCAGTACATCACGGCCACCGCGCTGCTGCGCGAGCGTGCGTCGACCGCTTCCGACGACAAGGCAATGAGGTTCGGCATCGCGCCGCCGAGGCCGAGGCCGGTCAGCGCACGAACGGCGACCAGCATCGCGAAGCTCGACACCTGCGCGGTCGCGATCGACAGCAGCCCGAACAGGCAGACCGACGCGATCAGCACGTGCTTGCGGCCGACCCGGTCGGCCAGCCAGCCGCCGAGCATCGCGCCCGGCAGCAGGCCGAACGTGCCCGCGCTGAACGCGAGCCCCATCTGTGAAACCGAGAGCCCGAATTCGTGGGCCATGCGCGGTGCCGCGACGCCGACCGACTGCAGGTCGAGCCCCTCGAGCAACGCGATCGCGAAACACAGGCCGAGCGTCGTCGCGACGGCCGGCCTTGCGGCAACGGAAGTGTCCATGCTGTCTCCTAACCGTGACTCGCGCGGCATACGCGGAACGCATGCGCGGTGTCCTTGCTTTATCGTGATCGGGTTTCGTCCATTTATCAGGTAACCTGATTAATAACCCGAAAGAAAATCCCGTCGAGGGACGGGATGATTTAATAACAGGTAACCTGATATTTCAAGTGTCGCGAGCGCGGTGTTAACCCGCAACCCGTTCGCGACCCGGGCCATGCCGCGGCATGGCCCGGCGCGGCCGGAGCAACCGGAACGAAAGACGCGACGGCGGCGTGCTCAGTCGCGCAGGTTGCGTACGAACAGCTCGAGCGTGCGGTGAACCTGCGCGACGTCGTCGGCGCTCACGTCGTCGCCGAGCATCCGGCGTTCGAGCGGCCGCAGCACCTGCTCGCATTCGCGCAGGATTGCCGAGCCCTCGTCGGTCAGACGCAGCAGGATCACGCGGCCATGGCTGGGATCGGCCTCGCGCGTCACGAAGCCGCGGGCGGCCATCGCAACCATCACTTCGTTCGCGGATTGCGGCGTGATGAACGAGCGCACCGCAAGTTGCGCATTGGACAGCGCGCCGCGCGCCTCGAGCACCGACAGCGCCGTGTACTGCGCGAGCGTCACACCGAGCGGCACGAGCGCATCGCTCATCTGGCGGCGCAGCAGCCGGTCGAGATTGCCGATCAGGTAGGTAAGCCGCTGCTGCGAACGCGCGCGCGGCCTGGCTTCGCTGGCGCGGGCCGTGCGTTTCGGGCCGGCCGGTTTGACGGGTGTCGAACTCATGAACGTGTCGGAAGGAGGATCGCGGGCCATCTTACCTCACGCGGTCCGTATATCAGGCCGTAATCGGCCCTTATGTCGGCCCGTAGGTCGGCCCGTATGTCGGCCCGCATATCGGCCCGCACGGCGGCTCGTGCCGGCCGGCGAGCCGCCCCGGGGGCCGTCCACACCCGGCTCGGACGAACCTTACGCCGCGGCAACCGGCAGCGCCGCGCGGCAGCCCGCGTCCACCAGCGCGAGCCGGTGTGCGAATGCCGCGAGCGGATAGTCGAAGAAGTAGGTGCCGACCGCGCGCTTGCCCGCACGGAACGAATCGTCTCCGGGCGCATCGCCGACGATGCGCAGCGTGCGCGCCCACGCGAACGCGAGCAGCAGCCAGCCGACCAGCGCGAGATAGTCGTCTGCGACGCGGTAGGGCAGATCCGGATCGTGCTCGCTCGCGCGGATCACGCCGGCCGTCACGCGCTCGAGCTCCGCGCACAGCGTGGCGACGCGCGCCCCGGCGTCCCTCGCCCGCTCGTCCGCTGCTGCCCGGACGCTCTGCGCGGCTTCCGCGCGAATCAACTCGAGCAGCGCATGCAGCGCCTCGCCGCGATCCCCCAGCACCTTGCGCACCAGCAGATCGATCGCCTGGATCTCGTTGGTCCCTTCGTACAGCATCGACACGCGGCAATCGCGCAGCGTCTGTTCGATCCCGTATTCGTGAACGTAGCCGTAGCCGCCGAATACCTGCAGCGCGTTCGACGCGGCCGCGAAACCGTTCGCGGTGAAGAACGCCTTAGCAACCGGCGTGAGCAACGATGCCAGCCGCGCCGCCGCGAGCCGTGCCGGCGGCTGCGGATCGTGCGCGGCGACGTCGAGCCAGTGCGCGATCCAGTAGCCGATCGCGCGCTCGCCTTCGACGATCGCCTGCGCATCGAGCAGGATGCGGCGGATCGCGGCGTGTTGCGCGATCGGCGCCGCCCTGCCCTGCACGCGCTCGCGCGCATAGGCCGACGCGGCCTGCCATGCGCTCTGCGCATGCCCTACACCCTGCATGGCGACCTGCAGGCGCGCCGCGTTCATCATCACGAACATCGATGCGAGCCCGCGATGCGGCTCGCCGACGAGCCAGCCCGCGGCCGCGTCGAAACGCATCGTGCAGGTCGGGCTTGCCTTCAGCCCCATCTTCTTCTCGATGCCGTCGCACCAGACGCCGTTGCGCACGCGGCCGCCCGGCGCGTCGAGCCACTTCGGCACGACGAACAGCGACAGCCCCTTCGTTCCCGCCGGCGCGTCGGGCAGCCGCGCGAGCACGAGGTGCACGATGTTGTCGGTCAGGTCGTGCTCGCCGCCGGTGATGAACAGCTTGCTGCCGCTGATCCGGTAGCCGTCGGCGGCCGGGTCCGGCACTGCCTGCGTGCGCAGCAGGCCGAGATCGCTGCCCGCCTGTGGCTCGGTGATGCACATCGTCGTCAGCCACTCGCCGCTCGCGATCTTCGGCAGCACGTCGCGCTTCAGGCGCTCGCCGCCATGCGCGCGCAGGCACGCCACCGCGCCGTGCGTGAGCCCCGGCGACATCAGCCACGCATGGTTCGCCCCCGCGAGCATCTCCTGCAGCGCGACGTCGAGCAGATGCGGCAGCCCCTGGCCGCCGCAATCGGCGTCGAGCGCGAGCGTCGGCCAGCCGGCGTCGACGTAGTCGCGGTACGCATCGCGAAAGCCCGCCGGCATCGTCACGCCGGCACCGTCGAACCGGCAGCCCTCGAGATCGCCGGTCGAATCGAGCGGCGCGATGCGTTCGACCACGAAGCGGGCGGCTTCGTCGAGCACCTGCCCGGCGGTCGACAGGTCGAGCTCCGCCCAGTCGGGCACGCGGCGCCACAGCGCCGGCGCATCGAGCCATTCGCCGATCACGAACAGCATGTCGCGCAACGGCGCGCAATACGCGTTGCTCATCGCGCGCACCTCATGCGCGGCGCGCCGTGCCGGCGACGATCACGCCCGCGTCGGCCGCGCCCCGTTCGTACATCGCGTCGACCACCGCCGCACGGTGCATGAGCACCGCACGCTGGTTGATCGAGCCCTTGTCGGTGACTTCGCCGAGATCGAGCGAAGGCGGCGTATCGAGCACGCACAGCCGCGTGACGAACGTCGCGCTGCCGGTCGCATCGCGGTTCAGGCGCTCGAGCAGGCCCGCGAAGAACGCCCGCACCGCGGGCGCCTGCAGGACGGTGCGCACGTCGGCGTCCGGTGCCGCGCCGGCCAGGCGACGGCAATCGTCGACGCGCGGGAAGATCATCACGCCGACGTCGTCGCGATTCATCCCCGTGACGACCGCGTCCTGCACGTAAGGTGCGCCGTTCGATACGATCCGCGCGCGCATGGGCCCGACGCTCACGAAAGTGCCTGACGACAGCTTGAAATCCTCCGCAATGCGCCCGTCGAACATCAGGCCGATCTCCGGCCGCGCGGGATCGACGAAACGCACCGCATCGCCGCTGCGGTAGTAGCCCTCCTCGTCGAACACCTCGCGCGCGTCGTCGCCGCTCGCGCGCCAGTAACCGGCCATCACGTTCGGCCCGCGAAAGCGCGCCTCGAGCTTGCCGTCGACCGGCACCAGCTTCGCGTCGCAGCCGGGCGCGGGCAGGCCGATGTAGCCGGCCCCCGACACCGGCCCGGTGGTGAACATGCACGATGGCGCGGCCTCGGTCATCCCGAGGCCCGCCATGATCCGGATGCGCTCGCCGCAGTGCGCGAGCGTCACGCGCTCGAGCCGGTCCCACGCGGCCTGCGACAGTCCGGCGCCCGCGAAGAAATACATCTTCACGCGCGAGAAGAAGGTTTCGCGCAGCGCGGCATCCGTTTCGAGCGCCGCGGCCAGTTCTTCCCAGCCCTTCGGCACGTTGAAATACACGGTGGGCGCGATCTCGCGCAGGTTACGCAGCGTCTCGCCGAACTTGCCGGCGACCGGCTTGCCGTCGTCGATGTACAGCGTGCCGCCGTTGTACAGCGCGATGCCGACGTTATGGCTGCCGCCGAACGTGTGATTCCACGGCAGCCAGTCGACCAGCACCGGCGGCTCCAGGCCGAACTGCGGAAACGTCTCGAGCAGCATCTGCTGGTTGCTGCACAGCATCCGGTGCGTGGTCGGCACCGCCTTCGGCAGCCGTGTCGACCCAGACGTGAACAGGAATTTCGCGATCGTGTCGCCGGTGATCGCATCGTGCGCGGCATCGACGCTGCCCGGTGTCGTGCCGAGCAGCGACGCGAAACGCGTGACGCCGTCCATCCCGTCGGGTGCCGACACGACCACGCGCTCGACATCAGGCGGCACCGACGCGTCGAGCGCGGCACGAAACGCCGCGCCGTCCGACGCGAAGACCAGCCCCGGCGTGAGCACGGCGAGCGCGTGGCGCAGCTTGCCGTAATCGCTCGACACGAGCGAATACGCGGGCGACAGCGGCGCATGCGGAATGCCGGCCCACATCGCGCCGAACGCGAGTTGCAGATGTTCGAGGTCGTTGCCCGACAGGATCGCGACGGGCCGCTCGACCGACAGCCCGCGATCGAGCAGCGCCTGGCCGATCGCGCGGGCGCGCTCGAGCATCTGCGCATACGTGATGCCGATCCACGTACCGTCGGGCCCGCGCCGCGCGACCAGCCAGCGGTCCGGATGCGCGCGCGCGCCGCTCGCGAGCCGGTCGGTCAGCCGGCGTGGGTACGCGCCGAGCGGGGTCGTCGCGCGCAAGGTCCAGCAGCCGTCGCGCTGCACGATCTCCGGCGGCGCCGTGCCGATCGCCACGGGGCGATAGCCGGCGGGAACGCGCTGGGCGGCAGCCGCGTCGCGCAGTTGGGTCGGATCCGCATCCAAGTTCTGTCTCCGGTCGGTTCCGCCCCGCGCGCGTGCGCGCGCCGGGCGGAGACTTCATTGTGTCGTTGTCTTATCTGGGGCGCCGCGGCGCCCGGGACGGCTCAGATCGGGTAGTGACGCGGCGCGGTCTGGACCGTGATCCAGCGCAGGTCGGTAAACTCGGCGATCGACGCCTTGCTGCCGAACCGGCCGTAGCCGCTTGCCTTCACGCCGCCGAACGGCATCTGCGCCTCGTCGTGCACCGTCGGCCCGTTGATGTGGCAGATGCCCGATTCGATCTGCTTCGCGACCTGCATCGCGCGCGCGATATCGCGGCTGAACACCGCCGCCGACAGCCCGTACTCGCTGTCGTTCGCGGCCGCGAGCGCGGCGGCGTCGCCGTCGACGCGCTGCACGGTCACCACCGGCCCGAACGATTCGTCCGCATACAGCTGCATGTCGCGCGTGACACCGTCGACGATCGTCGGCTGCATCACCGCGCCGTCGACTTCACAGCCGAGCGGCAGCGCGGCGCCGTGCGCGCGCGCGTCGTCCACCATCGCCGCGATCCGCTGCGCGGCGGCCGCGCTTTCGAGCATGCCCAGCACGACGCCCGGCGCGGCCGGGTTGCCGGCCTTCAGCGTGCGCGCCTTCGCGACGAGCCGTTCGACGAACGCATCGGCGACCTGGCGATCGACGATCACGCGCTCGGTCGACATGCAGATCTGCCCCTGGTTGAAGAACGCGCCGAATGCGACCGCCTCGACCGCCGCGTCGAGATCGGCGTCGTCGAGCACGAGCACCGGCGCCTTGCCGCCGAGTTCAAGCAGCGCCGGCTTCAGGTGCTGCGCGGCGAGCGTCGCGACGATGCGGCCGACGCGTGTCGAACCGGTGAAGTTCACGCGGCGCACCGCCGGGTTCGCGATCAGCCGCTCGACGATCGCCGGCGCGTCCTGCGGCGCATGCGTGATCACGTTGACCACGCCGTCGCCGAGCCCTGCGTCGTGCAGCACGCTGCCGATCAGCCGGTGCACGCCCGGACACCCCTCGGACGCCTTCAGCACCACCGTGTTGCCGCATGCGAGCGGCATCGCGAGCGCACGGGTCGCGAGAATCACCGGCGCATTCCACGGCGCGATCCCGAGCACGACACCGCACGGCTGGCGCACGGCCATCGCGAGGCTGCCGGGCACGTCCGACGGGATCACCGCGCCGTCGATCTGCGTGGTCATCGCGGCCGCCTCGCGCAGCATGTTCGCCGCGAGCATCACGTTGAAGCCGTACCAGTTCGCCATCGCACCGGTTTCCGCGCGGCCGGTTTCGATGAATTCGCCCGCGCGCGCGTCCATCCGGTCGGCCGCCGCGAGCAGCCGCCGGCGGCGCTCGGTCGGCGCGAGTGCGGCCCACGCGGGGAATGCGCGCGCCGCTGCCGCGACCGCGGCGTCCGCGTCGGCGAGCGTCGCCGCGGCGGCGCGCGACGCCACCCGTCCCGTCGCCGGATCGATCCGGTCGAAGGTCCCGCCGTCCGACGCGCCGCGCGACACGCCGTCGATCAACAAACTCACTTCGTGCATTTCCGTGTCTCCACTCGGATCCGGTTGCGTGCGGCGGCGCGCGTCAGCGCTTGTACGCCTGCAGGCCCGGCTTGATGCTCTTGTCGTCGAGGAACTGCTTGAGGCCCTGCTCGCGCCCGCCTTCCGGATCGCGGTAGTTCGCCTGGTCGAGCTTCGCGTACAGGTAGTCCTCGTTCTGCTCCCAGGTCAGCTCGCGGCAACGCTTGAAGCCGTGCTTCGCGTTGCGGATCACGACCGGGTTCTTGTCGAGCAGCTTCGCGGCCAGCGCGCGCACCTCGTCGCGCAGCTGCGCGCGCGGCACGCTCTTGTTGACGAGCCCCATCTGCGCGGCCTGCGGGCCGGTGAAGGTGTCGCCGGTCATGATGTAGTAGAGCGCCTGGCGATGGCCCACGGTGTCGGCCATCGCCTTGCTGACGAGGTTGCCCGGCGGGATGCCCCAGTTGATTTCCGACAGGCCGAACACCGCTTCGTCGGCCGCGATCGCGAGGTCGCACGCGACGAGCGGCGAGAAGCCGCCGCCGAAGCACCAGCCGTTGACCATCGCGATCGTCGGCTTCGCATACATGCGCAGCAATTGCCACTGCCAGCGGCTCGCGTCGCGGCGAATCTTTTCCTGCAGGATTTCCGGGCCCGCGTCGACTTCGCGGAAATATTCCTTCAGGTCCATCCCGGCCGTCCAGGCGTCGCCCTCGCCGGTCAGCACGAGCACCTGCGCCTCGGCATCGAGTTCGATCGCCTCCAGCACGTCGATCATCTCCGCGTTCAGCGTCGGGCTCATCGCGTTGCGCTTGTCCGGACGGTTCAGCGTCACCCATGCGATCCCGCCCTCGACCTCGACCTTCACCGTTTTCCAGCGCCCTTCGTAACCCATTTTCGTTCTCCAATGACGATGCCGCCCTGTGCGACTCGCGACCAATTTACTATCAGGTAACCTGATATGTAAAGTAGAATGGAAGCGGCTCCGGACAAACCCCTAAACGGGCCCGGACAGCCGATTTCGCGCCGTGCCGGCCGACGCATCACGACATGAGGAGACACGCTTGGACATCGACAACCTGATCGCTATCGACACGCACGTGCACGCGGAAGTGTCGTGCTGCCAGCCGCCGGACCTGTTCGCGAAGGCATTCGACGACGCGGCCGACAAGTATTTCGGCACCGTGCTGAAGCAGGGCCGTCGGCCGACCATTCCGGAGACGATCGCGCATTACCGCGAGCGCCGGATCGGCTTCGTGATGTTCACCGTCGACTGCGAGACGAACATCGGCCGGCGGCGCATTCCGAACGAGGAAATCGCGCAATTCGCGCAGGACAACGCCGACGTGATGATCGCGTTCGCGAGCATCGATCCGCACAAGGGCCGCTTCGGCGCGCGCGAGGCGCGCCGCCTGATCGACGAGCACGGCGTGAAGGGCTTCAAGTTCCATCCGACGATGCAGGGATGCTTCCCGAACGACAGGCTCGCCTATCCGATCTACGAGGTGATCGCGGAATACGGGTTGCCGGCCGTCTTCCACAGCGGGCATTCGGGGATGGGATCGGGGATGCGCGGCGGCGGCGGGCTGCGTCTGAAGTACTCCGAACCGATTCACCTCGACGACGTCGCGGCCGACTTCCCGGACATGAAGATCGTGATCGCGCACCCTTCATGGCCGTGGCAGGAGCAGGCGCTGTCGATCGCGCTGCACAAGCCGAACGTCTACATCGACCTGTCGGGATGGTCGCCGAAGTACTTCTCGCCCGAGCTGGTGAAATACGCGAACACGCTGCTCAGGCACAAGGTGCTGTTCGCGTCCGATTTTCCGCTGATCCGGCCGGACCGCTGGCTCGAGGATTTTCAGGGTGCCGGGTTCCGGCCCGACGTCCATTCACTGATTCTGAAAGACAACGCGGTCGCGTTGCTGGGGCTGCAGGCCACGCAGCAGTCGTGACCCCATCCGGCCGTGACGGCGCCGGCAGCGCGCGACGGCGCGACCGGCCGCGCCGCTGCCCGCACCAGCCGTACTCAGTTCGCGGGCTTGCCCGCAAACCGCGCGGTCGGCAGCCCCGCGTGGCGCGTGCGGGCGACGAACACGCCGCCGGCGTCGGCATCGCTCGCCAGCGCGTCGTCGCTCAGCCCGACGCGCGCACTCGTCACATACAGCCGGCCTTCGCCGTCGAGCGCCGCGCAACTCGGTTGCGCGGTCGGCACTTCGACGCGTTCCGTTTCAACGCCGTCCGGCCCGTAGCGCACCACCCGCCGGCCGCCCCACTGCGCGTTCCACAGGCCACCGTCGCGATCGACCGTCGAGCCGTCCGGGTCTCCGTCCGCATCGGTCAGCCGCGCGAACGATCGCACGTTCGCGACATCGCCGCCCGCGCGGTAATCGCACACGAAAATCTCGCGCACCAGCGAATCGCAGAAATACATCTTCGACCCATCCGGCGAGAACGCGATGCTGTTCGCGATCGCGGCCGGCGGCAACGCGAGCCGCTCGAGCGTGAGATCCGGATTGAGCCGATGGAACCCGCCGACCGCTTGCGGCGGCTCGCTGCCTTCGTCCTTCATCCCGAACACGAATGCGCCGGCCCCATCGCAGCGCCCGTCGTTCAGCCGCGTCGGCCGATCGGGTTCGACGTCGACGATCCGCGTGAACGCACTGCTGCGCAGATCGAAGAACGCGAGATGCGTCGCGAGCCCGACGAGCAGCACGTCCGGATCCTGCGTCAGCGCGAAACACGCGAGCCGTTCCGGCATCGGCCACTGCGCGAGGCCCGAGCCGTCCGCGCGGCAGCGCCACAGCCGCGCCCCTTCGATGTCCGTCCAGTACAGCGCGTGCGTCGCATCGCACCACGTCGCGCCTTCGCCGAGCGTGTTGCGGCTGTCCACGAGCAGCGCCGCCGCGCCCGGATGAATCTGTTGCATGCCGTCTCCCGATGTCTGTCGCCTTCGCAGGCGGCCGCGCGTTCGTCAGGGTCAGATCTTCATCGCGCGCCGCTGGTTGCGACGATACTGGTCGAACAGCACCGCGAGCAACAGAATTCCGCCGCGTATCAGATATTGGTAAAACGTCGGCACGTTCAGGAGGCTCATCGCGTCCTGCACGGAGCCCATGATCAGCACGCCGACCAGCACGCCGGAGATCGTCGCGACGCCGCCCGTCAGCGACACGCCGCCGAGCACGCACGCGGAGATCACGCCGAGCTCGAGGCCGACCGAGGTCTTCGGATCGCCGAGGCTCATCCGCGACGCGAGCATCACGCCGGCGAAGCCGGTCACGAGCCCCTGCAGCACGAACACGGTGATCTTGATGCGCATCACCGGCAGCCCCGCGAGCAGCGCCGCCTCGCCGTTGCCGCCGACGGCCAGCACGTTCTTGCCGAACACCGTCTTGCGCAGCAGGAAGCCGAACACGACGAAGCCGACGATGTTGCTCCAGATCGGGTACGAGATGCCGAGGAACGATCCGCCGCCGAGATCGAAGAAGCGCTCCTCGGAGATCATCACCGCGTCGCCGTTCGACGTGATGAACGCGAGCCCGCGCACGACTTCCATCATCGCGAGCGTGACGATCAGCGAGTTGATCCGCCAGCGCGCGATCAGCACGCCGTTGACGAGCCCGACCGCGCCGCCCGCGAGCACACCGCCGGCGATGCCGAGCACGACGCTGTGCGTCGCCGTGATCAGCGTCGACGCGACGACGCCCGCGAACGCGACGATCGACGCGACCGACAGGTCGACCTCGCCGAGCGCGAGCACGAACATCATCGTCACCGCGATCGAGCCGATCAGCGTGACCGACAGCAGCAGGCCCTGGATGTTGCGCGGCGTGAGGAAGTCCGGCACCGTCAGGGACAGCGTCGCGAACAGCACGAGGAACACCATCACGATGCCGGAGCGGTTGATCAATTGCCACACGCCGCCGCGCGCTCGCGCGGGCGCGGCCGTGGCCGCGGCATCGGGGGACGGGGAAGTGCGTTGGGGTTGCATTGCCTGGCTCATATCAGTTGCTTTCCGGTTGACTGCAGGCCGCTAGCGCGGCAGCGCGAGCTTGATCAGCGCGTCGGGCGTCGCCTGCGCCTTCGCGACTTCGCCCGCGATCCGTCCTTCCTTCATCACGATGATCCGGTCCGACACGCCGATCACCTCGGCGAGGTCGCTCGACACGAGGATCACCGTGCGGCCCGCTTCCGCGAGTTCGTAGAACAGGTTGTAGATTTCCGCGCGCGCGCCGACGTCGATGCCGCGCGTCGGCTCGTCCATCAGGAACACGTCGATGCGCTCTGCCAGCCAGCGCGCGAGCACGACCTTCTGCTGGTTGCCGCCCGACAGCGCGCCGATCGGCGTGTCGCCGTCGCGGGTCTTGATCGCGAGCCGCTCGATATAGCGCTGCGCGAGTTCACGCTCGCGCCGCCCGTCGAGCAGCATGCGCGCCGGGCTGAAATGCCGGCGCGCGCTGATGTTCAGGTTGTCGGCCACCGACGCGATCGCGACGATGCCTTCCTGCTTGCGGTCTTCCGGGCACAGCGCGAGGCCGGCGCGCACCGCGTCGCGCGGGCTCCCGAACGCGACCCGCCGCCCGTTCAGCTCGACGTGCCCCGCGCTCGGGCGCGCGGCGCCGTACAGCAGCTTCATCAGCTCCGAGCGGCCCGCGCCGACCAGCCCGAAGAAGCCGACGATCTCGCCGCGCCGCGCGGTGAACGACACGGGCTCGGCGAGCCCGGGCCCCGCCAGCCCCTTCGCCTCGATCAGCACGTCGCCGGGTGTGCGCGGCCGGTAGCCGTACACGTCCTCGATCGAGCGGCCGACCATGCAGCCGATCAGCCGGTCGCGGTCGAGATCGGCCACGGATTCGAACGTCTCGATGCGACGGCCGTCGCGGAACACGGTCACGCGGTCGCACAGTTCATACACTTCCTCCATCCGGTGCGTGACGTAGATGATCGCGCGGCCTTCCGCGCGCAGTGCACGGATGATCCGGAACAGTTGCGCGGTCTCGCGCGCGGACAGCGAGCTCGTCGGTTCGTCGAACGCGATCACGCGCGCGTCGCGCATCAGCGCCTTGCCGATCTCGATCATCTGGCGCTGGCCGATCGACAGATACTTCACCGGAATGCCCGGATCGATGTGCTCGCCGAGCCGCTCCAGCGCATCGAGCGCACGCACGGCAAGCGCGCGTTCGTCGACCACGCCGAGCCGGCTCGGCAGCTGCCCGAGCATCAGGTTTTCCGCGACCGTCAGCTCGGGCACGAGATGCAGTTCCTGGTAGATGATCGCGATGCCGGCCTCCAGCGCCGCGCGCGTCGACGCGAAGTGCTGCACGGCGCCGTTCAGCGTCAGCGTGCCGGCCTGCGGCTGGTTCACGCCGGACAGCACCTTCAGCAGCGTCGACTTCCCCGCGCCGTTCTCGCCCATCAGCCCGTGCACTTCGCCCGCGCGCACCGACAGCGACACGGCGTCGAGCGCGCGCACGCCCGGGAACGTCACCGTGATGCCGTCGAGCGCGAGCAGCGCCGCGTCCGGCCGCGACGTGCCGGCTGCGGCGGCTGCGGCGGCCGTGGCTGTGTCCGTGCTGCCGGCGGATACGGTCGTCATCGTCTGCGTCGTCATCGCTTGCCCGCCCCGCACGCTCAGATGCCGAGTTCGGCGCGCACGGCCTGCCAGTTCGCGCGCGTCATCAGCTTGCCGCTCGTCTGCGTGTCGGCCGGCGGCGTCTTGCCGTTGCGAATCCAGTCGACGAGGTTCTGCGTGCTGTCCTTGCCGTGGTTCGTCGAGCTGACGGCGATCGTCCCGTAGAAGCCGGTCGGCTCCTTCTTCTGGAATTCGGCGAACGCCTCGCCGGCACCGTTGATGCCGACGCCGATCACGTCGGCGGCCGGAATATGCAGCTGTTCGGTCGCGCGCACCGCGCCGAGCACGGTTTCCTCGTTCAGCGCGTAGACCACCCACTTCTTGATGTTCGGATGCCGCGCGAGCACCGGCGCGGCCGCGCTGAAGCCGCCTTCGTCGTCGGTCGTCTTCTGCGGCGCATCGAAGATGTTCTCCTGGCGGAAGCCGTTCGCGAGCAGCGCCTGCGTCGCGCCGTCGGTGCGCAGTTTCGCGGTCGGCAGCTCGTAGTTCGTGATCCGCAGCGCGCCGACTTCCTCGGGCTTCCAGCCGCGTCGCTTCATCTCGTCGGAAATCGCCTGGCCGACCTGGTTGCCGATCTTGGTCGCCGACATCCCGAGGTGCGGCACGTTCGGCAGCGGCTTGCCGGTCGAATCGACGAGCTGGTCGTCGACGGTCACGAACTTCATGTTGTAGCGCTTCGCACGCGCGGCGATCGCCGGCCCGAGGCGCACGTCGGGCGCGCAGATCACGAAGCCCTGCGCGCCTTGCGAACCGAGGTTGTCGATCGCAGCCAGCACCTTCTCGCCGTCGGGCGTGCCGATCTTCACGACCGAGAAATTCTCCTTCTGGCCGAGCGCGGACGCCGCGTTCTGCTCGTTGATGAACCATGCCTGCTCGGGCATCTTCACCAGGAAGCCGATCTTCAGCGGCGCGTCGGCGCGCGCGGCGCCCTGCATGCCGAGCGGCGCGATGCACAGCGCGGCAAGCAGCGCGCGCAGGGTGTGTCGGCGAATCGTGTGGGTCGTGCGGTTCATGCGGTGTCTCCTTGATGTCGGCTTGTGCCGTAATGATTCGTCATGCGCGATCGCGCCTCAGCGCGCCCGCGTAGTCAGCGTAGCGAGTGCAGTCAGCGTCCGAACGCGTCGGTCTGCACGCGCCGGCCGAACAGGAACGCATCGGCGACGAGCCGCAACGGCCGCACGTCGACGTCGCTTTCACCCCGCGCGATCAGCGCATGGAAGTGCGCATACAGCGCCGGATACTCGCGTTCGGGCCCGATCTCGACCGGCTCGCCCGCGATCGACAGTTGCGCGCCGCCGCGGCTGATCGCGAGCACGCCGTCGGCCGTGTCGACCGCGATTTCCCATTGCTCGACCGGGCCGTGCCGCCAGTCGAATTCCGCGCGCACGGGCACGCCATCGGTATCCGTGCAATCGAGTTCGGCGGCGATCGGCGTCTGCACGTCGCTCGGCACGATCAGCGTCGCCTCGCGCAGCACGAGCTCGCGCGGCAGGATCCGCGTGACGATCGACAGCGCGTTGATGCCCGGATCGAACACGCCGAGGCCGCCCGGTTCCCAGATCCATTGCTGCCCCGGGTGCCAGCGCCGCACGTCCTCCTTCCAGCGCACCTGCACCGCGCGGATCGTGCGGGTCGCGAGCCACGCGCGCGCGGGCTCCACCGCGCTCGCGCAGCGCGAATGCCACGTGGCGAACAACGTGAGCCCGCGCTCGCGCGCGAGCGCCTCCAGCACGGCCACTTCGCCGAGCGTCGCGCCCGGCGGCTTCTCGAGCATCACGTGCTTGCCGGCCTCGAGCGCGGCGCGCGCCTGCGCGTAGCGCACCTGCGGCGGCGCGCACAGCGACACGGCGTCGAGCTCGCGCTCGGCGGCCAGCAGCGCGCGCAGGTCGCGATAGTTGCGCACGCCGGCGACTTCCGCATGGCGGCTCGCGCACGCGGTCAGCTTGAAGCCCGGTTCGGCGTCGATCGCCGGCAGATGCTGGTCGCGCGCGATCTTGCCGACGCCGACGATACCCAGCGAAACCTGATCACTCATCGTGCATGCCTCCTTCGCGAATCGTTCGGTGGTCGTTCAGTGCGCCCAGCGCAGCACGAGCGGATCGAGCCGGCGCGCGATCGCGAGCAGTTCCGCGCGCGTGTCCGGATGCAGTTCCGGCATCGGATGCCGTGGCCGCTCGCACGCGATCACGCCGCCTTCGCGCATCAGCGCTTTCGCGGTGAGGATCCCGGACTGGCGGTTCTCGTGATTGATCAGCGGCAGCCACGCCTGATAGCGCTCGAAAGCGTCGTCGCGGCGCCCTTCGCGCCAGGCTTCGAGAATCGGCCGGATGCCGTCCGGAAACCCGCCGCCCGTCATCGCGCCGGTCGCGCCGGCATGGAGGTCGGCGAGCAGCGTGATCGCCTCCTCGCCGTCCCACGGCCCCTCGATCGCGTCGCCGCCGAGCCGGATCAGTTCGCGCAGCTTGTTCGCCGCCCCGGGTGTCTCGATCTTGAAGTACGCGACCTGCTCGATCTCGCGCGCCATCCGTGCGAGGAACGGGGCCGACAGCACCGTGCCGCTCGCGGGCGCATCCTGGATCATGATCGGGATGTCGATCGCGTCGGAAACGCGCGCAAAGAAGTCGAAGACCTGCGCTTCCGGCACGCGGAACGTCGCGCCGTGATAAGGCGGCATCGCCATCACCATCGCCGCGCCGAGCTGCTGCGCGCGCAGGCTGCGCGCCGCGCACACCTGCGTGCCGTAGTGCGACGTCGTGACGATCACCGGCACGCGGCCCGCGACGTGTTCGAGGATCGTGCGCGTAAGCACGTCGCGTTCGTCGTCGGTGATCGCGAACTGCTCGGAGAAATTCGCTAGGATGCACAGCCCGTCGGAACCCGCGTCGATCATGAAATCGACCGCGCGTTTCTGGCTCGCGAGGTCGAGCTCGCCGGTGTCGGTGAAGGTCGTCGGGACGACGGGGAAGATGCCGCGATAACGCGGCGTGCTGCTCGATGTCATGGTTCGCGTCCTGCTTCGGCGTCGGTGGTGACCGGCCGTCATGCGTTCACGGTTTCACGAAGCGGGCCCGGGCGGGCCCGCAACCGGCTGCGGCGCGTGTGTGGCACCTCTCGCGCCGCCTGCCGCTCAATGCGAATGGCTCGGCACGTCCGCGCCGCGCGTGCCGACCAGGAAGTCGAGGTCGCACCCCTCGTCGGCCTGCAGCACGTGATCGATGTACAGCCGTGCGTAGCCGCCCTTGCCGAGCTGCCCGGCCACGCCCGGCGCCGCGGTCGGATCGACGTCCGACAGGCGGCGCTGCAGTTCGTCATCCGGAATGTCGAGATGCAGCGTGCCGGCCTCGCAGTCGAGCTCGATCCAGTCGCCGTTGCGCACGGCCGCGAGCGGCCCGCCGGCGGCGGCCTCCGGCGCCACGTGCAGCACGACCGTGCCGTACGCGGTGCCGCTCATCCGCGCGTCGGAAATCCGCACCATGTCCTTCACGCCCTGGCGCAGCAGCTTCGGCGGCAGCCCCATGTTGCCGACCTCGGCCATCCCCGGATAACCGCGCGGCCCGCAGTTCTTCAGCACGAGCACCGAGCTGGCGTCGACGTCGAGCGCCTCGTCGTTGATCGTCGCCTTGTAGTGGTCGAGGTTCTCGAACACCACCGCGCGGCCGCGATGCTTCAGCAGCTCGGGGCTCGCCGCCGACGGCTTCAGCACCGCGCCGCGCGGCGCGAGGTTGCCGCGCAGGATGCAGATGCCGCCGTCCGCGATCAGCGGCCGGTCGAGCGGGCGAATCACTTCGTCGTCGTAGTTCGGCGCTTCGCGCACGTTGTCCCACAGCGACTTGCCGTTCACCGTCAGCGCGTCCGGGTGCGGCAGCAGCCCGCCTTCGCCGAGCCGGCGCAGCACGGCCGGCAGCCCGCCCGCGTAATAGAACTCTTCCATCAGGAAGCGCCCCGACGGCATCAGGTCGACGATCGTCGGCGTGTCGCGGCCGATGCGCATCCAGTCCTCCAGTTCGAGCGGCACGCCGATGCGTCCGGCGATCGCCTTCAGGTGGATCACCGCGTTCGTCGAGCCGCCGATCGCCGCATTCGCGCGGATCGCATTCTCGAACGCCGCGCGCGTGAGGACCTTCGACAGCACGAGCCCTTCGAGCGCCATCTCGACGATGCGGATGCCGGACATGTGGGCAAGCACGTAGCGGCGCGAATCGACGGCCGGAATCGCCGCGTTGTGCGGCAGCGCGACGCCGAGCGCCTCGGCCATGCACGCCATCGTCGACGCGGTGCCCATCGTGTTGCAGGTGCCGGCCGAGCGCGACATGCCGGCTTCGGCCGACAGGAAGTGATGCAGGTCGATCTCGCCGGCCTTCAGTGACTCATGCAGCTGCCACACGGCCGTGCCGGAGCCGATGTTCCTGCCTTCGAGCTTGCCGTTCAGCATCGGCCCGCCCGACACGACGATCGCCGGCACGTCGCAGCTCGCCGCGCCCATCAGCAGCGCGGGCGTCGTCTTGTCGCAGCCGGCGAGCAGCACGACCGCGTCGATCGGATTGCCGCGGATCGCTTCCTCGACGTCCATCGACGCGAGGTTGCGCGTGAGCATCGCCGACGGGCGCAGGTTCGATTCGCCGTTCGAGAACACCGGGAACTCGACCGGGAAGCCGCCCGCTTCGAAGATCCCGCGCTTCACGTGCTCGGCGAGCTTGCGGAAGTGCGCATTGCACGGCGTCAGTTCGGACCACGTGTTGCAGATGCCGATGATCGGACGGCCATCGAACTCGTGATCGGGAATGCCCTGATTCTTCATCCAGCTCCGGTACATGAAGCCGTTCTTGTCGTTCGTGCCGAACCATTGGGCGGAGCGCAGCCTGGGTTTTGTTGCCGACATCGTCAGTCCTGTGGTGACGGGATACCGGCGCAGTCTAGGCAGAATTTTGATAACTGGCTAATGACGTTTTTGGCGATTACGATATCGATTCCGATATCGATATAAACCCGTACGATGCCCGAAGCCAGCCCGTGGGGAAACCGTGGCCGCCTGAAGACGCGCCAGCTTCTGCTGGTCGTCGCGCTTGCCGACGAAGGCAGCATCCACCGCGCGGCGGCCGCGCTGAACATGACGCAGCCGGCCGCGTCGAAGCTGCTGCGCGAACTCGAGGAATCGATCGGCGCGGTGCTGTTCGAACGCCTGCCGCGCGGGATGCGGCCGACGCTGTACGGCGATGCGCTGATCCGTCACGCGCGCGCGGCGCTCGGCAGCCTCGACCAGGCGCACGAGGAACTGGCCGCGCTGAAGGCCGGCCATCTCGGCCACGTGGCGGTGGGCGCGATCACGTCGCCGGGCTTGCGGCTCGTACCGCCGGCGGTGGCCGCGGTGAAGGGCACGCATGCGGGCCTGCACGTATCGGTCGAGATCGACACCAGCAACGTGCTGCTCGAGCATCTCGCGCAGGACAAGATCGACATCGTGGTCGGCCGGCTTTCCGCCGAACACGACAAGCTGCGGCTGCGCTACGAGCCGCTGACCGGCGAGTCGGTGGCGGCCGTCGTGCGGACCGGCCATCCGCTGCTCGCGCAGGCGCCGCTGGCGCTCGCGGACGTGCAGCGCGCCGCGTGGGTCGTGCCGCCGGCCGGCAGCGTGCTGCGCCATCGCTTCGAGCTCGTGTTCCAGCGCGCGAGCCTCGCGCCGCCGGCGAACCTCGTCGAGACGTCCGCGCTGCTGTTCATCACGCAGCTGCTCGAACAGAGCGACATGATCGCGGTGCTGGCCGAGGACGTCGCGCGCTACTACGCGCGGCACGGGATCGTCACGATGCTGCCGCTGGAGATGGATTGCCGGATGGACGATTTCGGGATCATCACGCGCACCGACCGGCTGCATTCGCCGGCCGTCGCGGTGATGGCCGATGCGATTCGCGCGGCGGCGCGGGGGGTTTATGGGGTCGTGCTGTGACGGCGCGGCTTCATCGACATTCCCGGAGCACGTGCGCGCCGGCTGACGCGCGCGTGGCCCGGGCCGCGCGTCACACCCAGGGCGGCGCGATCCCTTCGGTCTGCAGCGCCCGCTGGATCGCCGGGCGCGCGAGCACCCGCTGCAGATAGCCGCCGAGTACCGGGCGCTGCCGCGCCGGTTCGGCAAAGCCGCGCGTCCAGCGGCACAGCATCAGCGCATACGGGTCGAGCACCGAGTAATGCGCGCCGAGCAGCCAGGAGCCACCGCTCGTTTCCAGTTGACGGTCGAGCTGATCCAGCAGCGCCGCGATTTTCGCCTCCGCGTGCGCCTTCACCTGCGCGGCACCAGCCGAGTTGCCCACGTCGACCCAGCGCTCCGGATAGAAATACGCGATCAATGTCGCCTGGAGCGTGTTCGTGAGCCACATCAGCCATTTGTAGCACTGCGCCCGTTCCGGGGTGCCGAGTTCGGGCGCCAGCCGCTTCTCGGGATGCGCATCGGCGAGATGCAGACAAATGGCGGCGGCCTCGTACAGCACCTGGTCGCCGTCGATCAGTACCGGAATGAGCCCGTTCGGATTGAGCGCGAGGTAGTCCGGCGACTTGTGCCGATCGTGCGTGCGGTCGACGTATTCGAGCTCGAACGGCCGGCCGATTTCCTCGAGCACGAAGTGCGGCGCCATGCTGGCGTTGCCGGGGTAGTAGAAAAGCTTCATCGTCGATTTCGTCCGGCGGGTGTCGGCGTCACGCCGCGGCGAATTCGATCGTGGGCTCGCAGCGGATCGGAAAATTGACCGAGTTCGCGATATAGCACTTCGCGTGCGCATCGTGATGCAGATGTTCCGCCCGCTCGCGATCATCGCCGGCCTGGATCGTCACGTACGGGCGCAGCACGATTTCCGTGAAGCGGCCCGGCTCGTCACGGTCGACCATCGTGCCTTCCGCATCGTCGACATAGGCGAGCACGCGAATGCCCGCTTCGGAGCACAGGTGCAGGTACCACAGCTTGTGACACGCCGATGCCGACGCCAGCAACAGGTCTTCGGGGTTCCAGCGCGACGCGTCGCCCCGAAACGCCGGGTCCGACGAACCGGGAATTTCCGGCTTGGAACCGGCCCGGATCACGTGATCGCGGCCGTATTCGCGATACCCCGACGTGCCGGTGCCGCGATTGCCCGTCCACGCGACTGCGACGCGATACCTGTGTTCGCCAGATGCCATCTCGCTCTCCATTGATGTGGGTTGCTTCGACCGGGCCGGATTTCGTCGTACGGAGCCCGCCTGCGTTCGCCATTTTGGCACCGGATTTTCATTTGGTATACCATTATTCCAAATTGACGGAACACACAGGCATGGAAGCCAAACTCGATTCCACGGCGGACGCGGTCGCCGCCTCGTTGCGCGACATGATCATCAACGGCGAGTTCGAAGCGGGCGAGCGGCTCGTCGAGCGCGACCTCGCCGACCGGTTCGGCATCAGCCGGATTCCGATGCGCGAGGCCATCCAGCGCCTGGAGCGCGAAGGGTTGCTGGACATCTTCAGGAATCGCGGCGCCGTCGTGCGCATGCTGGGCGCGTCGGACGTGCAGGAAATCTACGACCTGCGCGTGCTGCTCGAAGGCGACGCGATCTACCGCAGCGTGAAGCGGCTCGACGACGAGACGCTCGCGCGTGCCGAACTCGTCCATCGCCTGCTCGGCGATACGGCCGTGCCGCGCCGGCAGGGCGAACTGAACCGCGAATTCCATGCGTTGCTGTATTCGTGCTGCGGCAACGCACGGCAATTGAAGACGATCGCGGAGCTGCGCAGCCAGGTCGAACGGTACGAGCGCCTGCAGGCCACGCTGCTCGCCGATACGCCGTCGTTCCAGGTCGAGCACGAGGAGATCCTGCAGGCGTGCCGCGAACGCAATGCGCGTGCCGCTCGGTCGATGACGGTCGTGCATCTCGAATCGGCCAGGCGCATCGTGATGGGGCTCGTCGAAGGCGATTGAAGCCGGCGCTGCGTGTGCCGCCTGCTGCACCGCGCGCGCGGGGCGGGCCGGCCTTGTCGGGCCTTGTCGAGCC